>JBGAOD010000104.1:0-13170 GCA_044221955.1 Phycisphaerales bacterium
GGCCGCGCGAGCGTCGTCCGCGATGCCGCCCATGAAAAGATTCTGCGCCCCGACCAACGGCTTGATCACCAGCGGCGCACTCACGGGAGACTTGGCAAGATCGAGAGAGTGCGAGAGCATCCCGATCCGCGTGGTCTTCTCTCCGCCGATCTCAAGATCGCTCGCGGGCACGAACTCGGCCTTGCCCGTCGAGGTGTCCACCACGTTGGTGCTCGGGAACCACCGGGCGATCGCGGCCCATTCGTCCTTGGGCTTGCCGATCTTTTTGTAGAAGTCCGTCAGCGTCACGCCCGCGATCGCGATGAGCGCCGCCAGCACACCGATGCCCGTGCCCAGGAGCATGATCTTCCGCTTGCGCTGCTGCTGGTCCACGTTGGTCGCGCGCGTCACCAGCCCGCGTTCCTTGAAGACCTTGGACAGGAGCGTGTCACGGATGAAGTAGGACTTCTCCTCGGCCATGCCCCCGCCGGGGAGTGCGTCCACCGCCAACCCCATGATCTTGGCCACTTCCTCGTCCAGCTCCGCGCCCTGCCGCATCGACGACGTGAAATAGATCCCGCGCAGGAACAGCGGCTTGGGCGACCATTCGCCCGCCACGAAGATCAGCTCCAGGTACCGCCGGAGACGAGAAGAGAGCCGTGAAAGGCTCTCGGGGAGCGCGAACAGCGCATCGACCTGGTCCGTCCGCCGGGCCTGAGGGTCTTCAGTGTGTACCGGGTCCACCACCAGCGAGAACCGTCGGCGGATGAGCCGCTGCCGAACCTGCTCGATGTGCTGGTCCACGCTTTCAGGATTGAACGGCGTGTCCAGCTCCGCGGGGTTGGACCACCCCACCATCTGGTGCTGCAGCGCCGGGTCGGTCACGCGCTCGAAGAACTCGCGGAAGCCCGTGATAAGGTCGCACTTGGTAACCACGACGTACACCGGGAAGCGGATATCGAGCGTGCGCTGGATCACGTCGAGCTGCCGCGCGATCGTTCCGGCCTTCTGCTCGATCTGGTCGGCCGAGTCCTTGATGAGGCTGTCCACGCCGATGCACAGGATCATCCCGTTGATCGGCTGCATGGCGCGGACGCGCTTGAGCATCCCCAGCAGGTCCTTCCACAGGCTGCTCTCGCCCGCGCCGACCTCCTTCATCAACATCTTGCCCGCCGTGTCGATCACGATGCCCTGGTTGGCGAACCACCAGTTCATGTTGAGCGTCCCGCCCACCCCCTGCAGGTAATCGTGCAGCCCGGGCGGGAACCCGATGTTGCAGTGCCGCATCATCTCGGTCTTGCCCGAGCCCGGCGGGCCGACGAGCAGGTACCACGGGAGCTTGTACAGGTCCTTGCCCACCGCGCGGTATTTTTCCACACCCTCGTCGAACTTCTTGCGCATGTCCTCCAGCTCGGCACGCGCGGCCGGGTCGGCGACGGTCTGGGGCGTTCTTCCGAGCACGCCCATCATCTGCCCCACGAACGCTCGCCCCTTGAGCTTCTCCCGGTGCTTCATGAACCACCGGAACGCCAGGATCAGGATCGCCACCACGATCATCCCGACGATCAGCGTGATGATCAGCCCTTTGGCGGCGCTGAGCGCGCTCAGGATGCCCGAGACCGCGCCGGCCGCCAGCGCCGTCACCGGTGGGGGAAATGACTGAGCAAGAACGTTGATTGCAATCATCGGGTCTTCCGTCTCATGCGTGCCGGAACACGGGGCCGCTCCCCGTCTCCGCGCTGGTTCCGAATCGTCCGCCACCGCCGCGCCTGCCGCGCTCGTCGGTCACTTCTTGTCGCTCGCCCTTTCACCGGCGTTGCCTGATCCTGATTCCTTGATCTTGGCGAGCGAATCCTTGATCTCTCCTACCGCGCTGTTGTACCCCACGAAGCTCCCGACCACGAACACCACCGCCATTCCCAGCAGCGCGAAGAGCCACGTCGCGATCCCCTGCGCCACCGGCTTCTGAAGCACTTCCTCGCGGACGTTCTGGTAGGCCTCGGGCGTGATCTTGCTGGCGTCCTCGGCGTCCACCATGCCCCGGATGCGCCCCGAGATCTCCAGCATCTTCCGCCGCAGCACGTCCGGTTCGTTGATATGAATCCCCGTGAATCCCAGCCCGATGCAGCAGTAAAACACCGCGAGCCGCTGGTTGGCCGCGTCGCTCTGCTCGGCCAGCGTCTCGGCCAGGAGCACGAAGAACTTCTCATCGCCCACGATCTCGCGGGCCTCTTCCTCTTGCAGGTGCTTCCACGACCGCGCGAACGGCAGGGCGCTCTCGCGCACCATGAAGTCCATGAAATAAATCAGCGGCAGACGAACCTTGCTGAACTGCTCGCCCATCCCCGGCACCGACTCGCAGGCGTGACGAGTGTCCGCGAGCAAGGACTTGAGCTC
This sequence comes from Phycisphaerales bacterium, assembly GCA_044221955.1. Lineage (GTDB taxonomy): Bacteria > Planctomycetota > Phycisphaerae > Phycisphaerales > UBA1924 > CAZCPB01. The sequence continues at coordinate 2,377 of JBGAOD010000104.1, forward strand.
GCTCCGCAGTTGACCCGCCTCGACCAGACCGCCCTTGCGGGCCAGCCGGTTGAGCCGACAGACGTACTGGAACAGGGGGTCGCATAACTCCACAAGACTCTTTGCCATCGCACACTTTCCCGGTACGCCGACCGATCTCCGACCACCCGATCAACCCTCGTTCACGCCTCGTCCCCCGGCACCGTCATGTACAGCGAGACCTCGCTGAACTCGAACTTCTCGCTATCCGGCCAGCGCAACGCCATCTTCTTTTCCGAAACGATCCGGTCCCACATCGACTTGCTCTCGGTGCGCAGCAGCCGGAAATAATTCAGACCGACCTGGGCCGGGAGCTCGTAAGGCGGGTGCCGCTCTTCCGCGAGACGCACGCCAAAGACCATCACCCGCTCCATGCTCAGCGGCACAAGCTTGAACTTGGTCGCGTCCTCCACCAACTTTGCCAGCGCCAGCGGGTCGGACTTGGTCTTGATGCCCAGGAAGTAATCGTTGGGCTTGGTCAGATGCTTGTCCTCGAGTGTCGCCGCGAGCACCGCGCCCTCGCGCTCGAAGTTGACCTTGATGAACTTGGACGCCACCGCCCGCGACAGCAACTGCCGGATCCGCCGATCCAGCTCGAAGAAGCACACCCCCGGGTTGTCGTGGTCGTAGCGCGGCGCCTCCCACGGGTCACGGTCCGGCGCGAGCCCGGCCAACTCCGCGTGCAGCGATCGCATCTCCAAGTACGCCTCGACCGGCGTCATCGCCGCCATCGTCGCCAGCAGCGGGATCCGCCCGGCGTACACGTTCAGGGTCCGCAACCTCAGCAAGGCCTCGTACTGGATCCCGCGCAGGTTCTCCATGCTGAACCCGCCCCGGGTCAGCTCGATCACCTGCTCGCGACGGGTCGTCTCTAACTGATTCCCCAGATCACGCAGCAACGTCCGCAGCGCGCCCGATCCGGCGAGCAGGAAACACGGCGGAACGTACGTCTTGTCCTGCTGCGGCCTGCCCAGCTCTTCGCCCGTCGCGTGCGCGATCCGCACCAGCGGCAGCACCTCCATGTCGCTCGTGTCGTCGCCCTCGACCACCAGCTTGGCGTTGATCCGCCGCACCATCACGGCCTGACGGTTCTCGCCGGTGTTCTCGTCGGGGCGCTCCACCTCCGCGACCTTGTAGATCCGCTTCACGCGCGTCGCGTCGGCCACGCCCGTCGGCGTCCCCGCGCCCGACTGCGCCTCCACCGTGTTCCCACGCTGAGGTTGCCACAGCGGTACCGCGATGCTCACCGTGAACGCCCCGCTGCCCGAGGCGAACACCCGCTTGATGTCGAGCGCCGGCAGGTCCGTGTTCTCCGGGATATCAACCTCAAGCCCGCTGGGCATGACCACCCGCAGGCGATCAAACCGCACGAGCATGTTCTCGAGCGCGTCCAGCGACAGCCGTGAGTCGATCACGCCGTACGGGAACGACCAGCGGAGCTTGCGCTCACGCTCGGCCCGTTCGTTCTCGCCGCGCTGCATGGCCTGGAGGTGGTGCGACTGGAGGAATAACCCCTCGTGCCAGTGGACCTGACCCGAACCCGACCCCGTCTGCTGTGCGGTGTGCTGTCCGGTCTGCTGCCCGTCTTTGGCCATGCCGCGCCCTCATTTCGTTCGATCGACTTCCCGCCCTCAACCCCGACGTTCCATCCCAACTCTCAATCCCGGGCGACGAGCGCGGTTCACGCTCAACGCCCCGTCATGTACTTCTCCGCGAGCTTGACCACCGACTGAGTGATCTCCGCGTCAATCGCGGTCGTATCCAAGGACGCCGCCCGGGCTTTGTAAAGGAGCCAGCGCTGCGCGTCCTTGTTGCCAAACCCCGAGTCGTTGACCGAATCCTCGATCGCGACCGGCGCGAACGTGGACATGAACCGCTGCCCGAAGCTCTTTCCCGCCTGGGTCACGGCCGCGACCAGCGCGGTCGTCAGCACCGACAGCCTCTGCACCTCGCTCGCCGCCGTGATCCCGCCCGGAGCCGACGAGGTCACGCTCGACGTAGAAACCCCCGCGGCGTCCTTCTTCCCGATGACCAGATCACGAAGGGGCCTTTGCACCGGTCCGTTGGGCTTGACCGCCGACGCCGGCGCGATCGTCCGAGTCCACGCGCCCCACACCACCCGGTCCAGGCTCAGCACGAACTCCAGCAGCATCACCGCCATGTCGCCGACCTTCTGCGGGTCGGGCTGGTCGGTCGTTCCCAAACCAAGCGCCCCGCGGAGCTTCTGGGCCGCCGCGTCGCTCAGCACCCCCGGCCCCGACGGCGACGGCGCAACCCCGCCCTTGGAAAGCTTGGCGAGCACCGATTTTTTCTGATCGGGCGAGATCGACGACCACACCCCCAGCAGCCCGTCGGCCATGCTCTCGGCCACCATCGCGGGGTCGCGGGGAGCGGATTCCTGAGCGGGTGTTGGCTCGGGCTTGCCCGAACCGCCGCGGGCCGGGGCCGTCATCCCCGCCGCCTCCGATGCCGAAAGACCTATCGGGAACCCAACAAGCAGCTCGCGGAGGAACGCCTCACGGTCCTGCGGCGGAACTGACGCGATCGCACGCGAAACCTCGTTTTCAATCTGCTCGCGCCGCACTTCCGGCTTTTCGTCAGCCAAATCCGACTGCGCGAGCCGCAGCCGCCCCGCCAGCGCGGCCACCCGCCGTGATCGTTCGCTTGTCCCGTCGCTCAGCACCGCTCCACCTCCACACAGCCCTGCGTGATAAGAACCCGACGGGCTCTTGGGCAGGCACCTTCAAGAAGCCATCCTAACCGAACCGGCCCCGTTCGCCACTCCCGCGCGACCCTCGCGCCACGGCACCGGCACGGAAAATCAGACCAACCCGTCACGGACCCGGGACAAACGCCAGACCCGCAAGCTCGTCCTTGACCTTCGAAGCAAGACTCGGGGCCGCCGATCCGACAACGGAGAACGCGAGCCGGAACCCAACATCTGACGGCGCGCCGCTGTCCACCGGGCGGGGACGATTCGGAGCGGTGCCCGCTTGGAACGGGTACGCCGTTTCGGGCACCACTTCCCTGGGCGAAAGCGCTGAGGCGCCCACGACCTTCAGATTTGCGTTCGCCTTCAGCTTGGCACCGAGATCCGCGGGCGACGCGGCGGTGGTGGCCTCGTTGAACTGAGCGGGATCGTCAAAGACGTACTCCGCGACGTTCCCGATCAGATGGTGGAACCGCACGCCCCCGCCCTCGTTGACCGGCGCAAACCACACCACGTTGTCCCGCGCCCCGTCAACCGGAACGGCGGTGGCATTGCGATCGAGAACCCCGGGGTTGAAAAAATCCGCGTCAGGCCGTTTGGCCCCCTTCGCCGCGTTCTGATCGGCCGCTTTGAGCGCTTCGTTCCACGCCGCGTCACGTCGATTGGCCACAACGCTTGCACCCGGAGCCGTTCTCTCGATCTCCTGTTCTCTCTGCAGAGCCGCCTGCCACTCGCCCGAGGTCGGCAGCCGGCAGCCCAGCAGCGAGGCCACGTAGACCGCCGCCTGCGGCGTCACGTATTGCATCGGAGAATCCTCGCTGGGGGCTTTGACCTGCAGCCCAGGCGGGTACACATCTACATTCTGCATCCCGGGCACGGCGGCAAGCCAACCGTTCGAAAAGTTCCCGTTCGCACGCTCGGACTTGTTCACCTCGATCTTGCTCGGCCGGCCGCTCAAACTCCACGCCCGAGGGCCCTCCACACCCCCGGGAACCTTCATCGAACCAAGCACCTCGGACCACTTCCCGAACTGCTCCGCCGTATCCCTCAGCAACCCGACCGAAACCTCCTGCGTCGACATGAACGACGTATCGCTCACCCGTGCGAACTCGATCTCCCGCCCATTCGGGCCCTTGAACACCACCCGATCGACACCGTCGGCCACGCCCACCACGCCCGGCCCGAACCCCTTGCGCCCCGGGCCCGCGTCGCCCGGGTTCTGCCCCGCGCCCGCCGGGGCCGCCCCGCCCGCGGCGAGCAACCCCCCCACCGCCTGCACCGCCCGCGCGACCTCGGGCCGACCCTGAGTGTCCCGAGGCAACCGTTGTACGTCGCTCGTGAACTTCTGGAGTTCGGCCTTGACCGCTGCGTCGCCCGCCCCCGGCCCCATAGACGCGAGCTTCGCCTTGAGATCGCGCAACATGAAATTGAACCGGACCACCCCGGGCACGTCCTCAGGACCGAGCCCCACACCGGGAGCCATCTCCGCAAGGGCCGTGAGTTCCGCGGCGTCCTGCTCGAACCCGTTGCCGGTAATCGCCAGGTTGATCGCCGACTTCCAGAGCCCCTTGAGCCCGGCGCTCGCCTCGCCGCGCAACGCCGCCGCGCGGCGCGCATCGGGCTGCCTGGCGTACATCGCGTCGAGGCTCGCGAACAGGTTCTTCGCCTCCTCCATCGCCGCCGATGTCGCCGGCCAAGTCTTCCGATCCTGCCCCATCAGGTTCCGGCTCAGTTGCCTGGCCTCGGCGAGCTTGGTCGGATCGTTGACGATGGAAGTGAGCTGCGCCGCCGCGTTCCTAGGTTCCTTGACATTCGCCAGCTCTTGCAAACCCGCGACTCGCGCCAGCACGCCGCGCACCGTCGGGTCAGATTCAGAAACCGCCGCGAACTGCGGCATCTCACGCAACGCCTGCGCCCGCGCCTCGATCGCCAGCCCGCCGTCGGTCGCCTCACCCGGCACGAACCCGCGGGCCAGCAGATCGTTCAACTCCCCGCTCGCGCTGGCGACCTTCGCTCGCGCCGCCGCAAGTCTTCCTTCCTCCGCCGGGTCGGGCGTGGCCTTCGTGGGCAGAGGGTCTTTTGGTGCCGGCTCCGCAACCTCTGGGGCCGTGTCAGTCTTGGGTTCAGTCTTGGGTTCAGTCTTGGGTTCAGTCTTGGGTTCAGTCTCTGGATTCGTTGAAGACCCGCGATCAGGCTTGCTCTCGGTCCCCCGTGGCTCCTCTTGCTTTGGATCAGTTGAAATCTCGGTCTTGCCGTCCCGCTTCGGATCGGAACTCGGTGTGGTCTTGGCCGGGTCCTGCTTGTTCACGCCGCTGCTGGGAGCCTCTTTTCTCGATGGTTCTTGCTTCGGTGGTTCTTGCTTCGGTGATTCTTGCTTCGGTGATTCTGGTTTGGGTGGTTCCTGCTTCGGTGGAGGTACCGGCGGGTTCGACTTGCCGGGGTCATCCAACTTTGCCAACTGACCCTTTGGCTTGCTGAGCATGTTCACCGCCAGCGCCGCGCCCGCAACCACGATCAGCGCCGCCGCCCCCGCAGCGATCCAGCGTCCCGCCCCGGACGTTGGTGCCGTTCGCGTCGGGTCCGGCTCGGCACGCGACGGCATGTCCGCCGGAGATCCCCCCGAGGGCACGCTTCGAGAGACGCCCGCCGATCCCAAACGCCCATCAACGCCGGGGAGAGCAGCGCTGCCGAGCGATGCCGACCCCGGCTGATCCTCTTCTTGAACGGTAACTTCAAACTCACTCGCGCTTCGAGCACTCGCCGACGAGGACCGCGAAGACTCGGGCGGAGCGACAACCGCTTCGACTTCGACAAGGCTCGAACGTCCAGGTGCCGTAACGCTCGGAGGTTCAGGCATCGCGGGGGACACTGCCGACGAATCCGCCCTTGACCCCGATGCCGCGTCCGACCCGGGTCCGCTTCCGACGCCGGGCTCTGATTCAGGTCCGGCATCAAAGCCCGAAGCGGGCCGCGATCCGAGGCCCACCGCGGAACCCAGGCCCATGCTGGAACCGTTCCCCGAACTCAAACCAGAGTCCGACCCAACCCCCGATTCCGTCGCGCTCCCGCCCGACGAGTCCTTGGACAGCCCCTTGACCTTGCCCACCCGTGATGAACGCGGAGGTTCCGACACAACCTTGGTCAGCCCGCCCGGCAGCATCGCGATCGCTTCGTCCAGGTTCGGCAGCCTCCCCGTGGGGTTCAGCAACGCGTTGCAGAGCGCGAGCCAACCTTTCCCCTGCGAACCGAGCCTCTGCCAGTTCTCAGAGGTGTCAACCGGCCAGGCCGACGCGCTCTTGAGCTGTCGGTGCAGCACCAGCTGGTGGATCAAGTCACCCACATCGTGCAGGTCGCGGGCCGCGTCCTCGCTAGGGCGTACCCTCCCCCCGGCCACGAGATCGCTCAAGGCTACCCGCGCCTTGGAAAGATCATTGCGCCCGGCGATGAGCACGTTGGTCGGTTTGATGTTGCCGTGCGGACGCCCCGCCTTGCCGCGCAGCTCGACCAAGCCTTGCAGCACCGACGACACGATGTGCTGGAGCTCGGATCCCTCCAGATCCCGCCGGTACAGCACCAGTTTTTCAGCGGAGCGATCGAAGAGGTCCGTCGCAAACCACGCCCCGCCCTCACACCGGTCGGCCTGATAGACGGGCGACCACACCCCGGCGCTCACCGCCGAGATCTCGCTCTGGGCTTGCACCGCTTCCAAGAACGAGACCGTGTCCTGCTCGAGTTTTTCCTCGTCGGTCAGGTAGGGCGGTGGGTTGAAGACCTTGACCGCGAAACGCTCGTCGCCCGCCGGGTTCCGGGCCACGTACACCGCTCCCAGGAGCCCCCCGGAGACCTCGCGGACCGTCTCAAAGTCGCCGAACCGCGGCATGCTGCGCACCACTCACAAAGTCAACGTCACACCCTCTGGCCACACACGCACGCCAAACCCACGCCGTCGGTCACCCGACCGGACGCTGCCGAGGCCCACCGAGCACGGGGCGCCTCGATCGCCCACCGCGCTCAGTACCCGGCCTTCCCCGGTGCCATGACCATCACGCCCGTCGCCCCGACCCTGATGTCCAGCTTGCGGTCCTTCCACTCCTTGGAATCCAGCGAGAGCACCTGACGCCTAGGGTCCGCGCCCTTGTCGGCCCCAACTCCCGGGATGAGCGCGATGACCACCAGCGAGGTCGGCTGGTTCCATTTCTCCCAGATGTCGTCGGTCTTGGGGAGGCACTTGGTGCTCGAATCACCAGCGGCGAACTGCATGGCGTGGTGCTCGAACGTGCTCCGCAGGGTCCCGTCCGCCGCCCAGTATTTGTTCACATCGCAGGTAGAGATCGAGCCCTTGGTGATCTCGTTGTTGACACCGATGATGTCGACCTGCACCGACATGCCTTGGATCGCAGCGTCCCGTGTGACGCAAACGTCGTAACGGACCGCGCCACCGCACCCGCCCAATCCCAGGCACAGCACCGACGCTACCACCATCACCACCACAGTCATCGTCGTTCGCACCGTCATCGAGGTCTCCTTCTTCGGGTCAGAATCAAGAAAACAAGCCGCACGCCGGGCGTCCTGCCGGGGGTCGCGCGGCCACAGTGAGCGGGAGCCGCCCCTGCCCAGGTTCGCCCCGGGCATGATAATCTAGCAAACCCGAGCGCGCCGCGTCGGAGCCGCGCGTTTCCACGCTCAGCGCGCCCAAGACAGACCTGAGACGGGCCGATCGGACTCGCGGTGTCCCAATATTTTGACGCCCGCCCGGTTACCGCCGGACGGGTTACCTGGGGGCCGCGCCCGCGAGAAACTTGGCGACGATCTGGTGGACCTCGCGGTTGGTCGCGTGGTCGCTGATCACCAGGCTCCGCGTCCGCACCAGCAGGTCACGCCAGTCCTCGCACGCTCGATCGAAGACCCGGTGGATCATCCCTGCGGGCGCTTCACCGAAACTCTGGCACACGCTGTCCGGGCCCGCGCCCGTCACGCAGCGCACGGCCGACGCCAGCACGTCGTACCACACCTCGGGCGTCACCGCCGCCAACGCGTCGCGCGGTTCCCAGCGATCGCGGGTCAGCCGGTGCGGGCCGAGTTGTTCGAGCCAACGCGACACACCCTTGCCGTCGCCTTCCTCGAAGATCCCTCTGATGCGCAGCCCCAGCCCAACCGAACCGTCGTGCTGGCTGGCGACCTGCGCCGCCAGGCTCTGTAGCTCGTCCCACGCCACCGGAAGCGTCATCTTTCCGTCCACAAACAGCGTGCGCGCGCACAACACCGCGAGCGAGTACAGGTCGCAGGCCGGGCCCGCGAGCGCGAGCGTCTCGAACAGCACGCCCGGCACCACCACGCCCTCGGCCGAGCGCAACACCGATTCGTCGCCGTCCTTGAGCCGCTGGGGCAGGGTCCGCACACGAAGCTCGCTCGCCAGGCTCGACGTCTTGCTCTCGGCCATGGCGTAGAGCTGGACACGGGTCGCGCCCACGTTCATGCGAATCCAGACGAGGTCGCTCGGGCCGACGCTCAGGCGTTCCTGGGTTCGCAAGGTGCCTTCGAGCGTCGTCGCCCCGTTCTCGCCGCGGACGGATCGGATCTGGAACGAACCAGAACCCCCGACGGTCCGGCCCGCCAACCCCGGCGAGTAAACCGTGGGACCGCCCCGCCCGGTCGAGACAAAGTACGACACCTCGGACCCGGGCACGTCCACGCTCGAAGCCTCAGGGGAGCTGGGATTCGGCCGTCTGATCGCGCACGATCCCGAACGCGTCCGCGAGAACGCGCACCTTGAGATGGAGAGTTTCGACCAATCGCCCCGAGCGTCCTCCGCGACCGAGACTCAGCAGCCCGCCGGAAAGTCCGCCCGCGACGTGACCCGCCGAGCCGCTGCTCCCCGCGGGCTTGCCCGGCGTGAGCCCAACGCCCGCCGCCATCGCCACGATGGAAGTTGTTGCCGACCCTGCCGCCGCCGGCACTGAATCGGCCTCGAGACCCGTGAGCGCATCGACATACGCCTCGTAGGACAGCGGTTCGTGAGGGCAGACCAGCATCAGCCCGCCGCCGAGGTTGACCGGCACCGGTGGGTTCGCCCCTCCGGTCGTCGTTCCCAGCGCGTGGGCGATACCGGCGGTACGGTCGTTCTCCGGCGCCCCGGGCGTCACCGGCACAAACACAGACTTGTCCCCGAGCGCGGGCACGTGGATGTAGCGGTGCAGCGACGACGAGAACGCGGGGAGCCCCGCCTTTGCGAGCGCCGCGTCGTCCTCGCACAACGCCCATCGTGCGCCCGATTCGGGATGGGCCAGCGCGGTAACGGTCATCGTTTTCTGATCGAGCGCCGTGGGCGCGGGGTGCTTGGATTCCCAGCCCGAACGCACGAGCCCCCCGGCCCAGCCGCCGCCGCCCGCGCCGTAGCTCATCGCTGAGCCCGACCCGCGCCCCATCGCCGCGCTGCGAGTGACCCAGCGATCGTCCAGCTTCCGGTTGGTGAGCGTCTCGCGGTAGGTCGGCAATGACTCGGCCAGCCCGGCGACGTCCTGAACCCAGACCTCGACCCAGCGCTGAACGTGACCCTCACCATCGAGGTAGCAACCGAGGAGAACCCGCGCGTCGAGCACATCCCTGAGCACCACGATCGGGTTCGACGGCCCGCCCCCGGATCCTGCGATCGGCTTGCGAACGACGAGGGCCAACCGCAGCACGCCGGATTGGTCGCCCTGAGCCGAGCCCCCAGGCTGAGCCGCGCCCAGGACGCCAAGCCACGGGGCCGCCATGTACCCCTCGGGCATCGGCTGACCCATCGTTCCCAACACCAAGGCCGTCGGCGTCACCATAATTCCGCTTCCCTCGAACCGACCCCGACGGGCCCCACGCTGAAAGGCGTTGGCACCATCGGCCCCAGAGTGTCCTTCGCTCGGCCCGACTTGTCAAAGGACCGAACCCCGGCGGCGGTTCACGGGGTCGGAGTCGCGGGCGGCGGGACGGGTTCCCAGTACCCCTCGGTCACGTACACAAAGGCATCGCGCGGGTCTTTGGCGGCGATGGGTGCCGCAGAATCCGCCGGTCTGTCGCTCGGGTTCTGGAAGTTCACGCCCACTTCGATGGTGAGCGGGGTCGCGTGGGGCGGGATCTCGATCGTCACGGGGATCCAGCGTTGCTGCCGGCGCATGACCTCGGGAGAGATCGTGAGTGTCGCGGCCGGTTCAGGTGCGCCGCCGAGGAACCAGCGGAGGTCAATGGCGGGTTGGTTGCGGGCCGTGTCCTCCCGCGAGATCCCAGCCCGGAAGTATGCCCGGGTCGGCTTGTCGGAGGGGGGAAGGACGGAGAACATGCGGGATTCTTCGTGATGCGTCGCGGTCCCGGGGCGCAGGCGGGCCAGCGTGTAGATCATGTCCCAGTCGAAGGGTCGGAAGAACGGGACGACGCCGCCGGCGGACCATTTCCACGGCGCGACGCATACGACACGTGCGTCGGCAGAGGTGTTGTAGAAAGTCGCCACCTCTTCGGGCACGGGATGAGCCTTGGCGATGTCCGCGACGAGCGGGAGCCGGACTCCCGCGTCGGCGTTGTCGACCCGCTGGACGGCGACCTCGGTTACCAAGCGGACTTTCCCGTTGGCGTCGATCTTGAAGGGGATGATGTTCGACCACGGGATCTGCCAGACGCCGTAGGTCTTCCAAGGTGCCCCATCGATCCACGGGGTCCCCTCGGGGACAAACCACCACTGCCACCCCAGGATCTTCTCGTCCACCATCTTGTACTCAGTGCGCGCGTGGTTGTAGGTTCCGCAGCTTGCGTGCGAGTTCCGAAACTGCTGTTTGATCCAGGCGCTGAGATTGTACGAAGACAGGAATATCTGGTGGAATTGTCGGTCGAACCAGCTCTCACCGACACGGTACTTCGGGTCTTCGACGCGAACCAGACTCAGGAACGCGGAGCGGTGGGTCTCGGGCACCAACGCCCGCAACTGCGCGCCAAAGTCCTCGTCCCGGTAGAACGAATCGTGATAGAGCTTCTGAGCGCCGGCAAGAATCACCGCCCCGCCGATCACCACGGGAACCACAAACGCCCCGGCCGCCCGGACC
>JBGAOD010000105.1:0-16174 GCA_044221955.1 Phycisphaerales bacterium
CGTCGGACCGGGCGCGCACCGCGACGCCGGAATCAACTTCAAGAAGGGCGAGCCCGTCGTCGTTCTCGCCGAAAACCTCGGCCGATTCTCCTCGGGCACCCAGCTCGGCGAACGCAAGGGCCTCACCGGGCACCTCACCGAAACCTCCGACCTCAAGCCCGGCAAGCCCAAGATCGTCCCCGGCGATCCTCTCGAACCCCTCGCCTTCCGCGTCCCCCTCTGGGAAATGCGCGTCGGCGACACCACACTCTCCGACCGCATCACCTGGACCCTCACCGCCAAGCCCAAGGGCTCCCTCATCGTCTCCTTCGACGCCCTCACCGGCCCGCGCGGCGCCGCAGAACCCTTCCCCGTCCGCGGGCTCCTCCTTCTCAACGACAAACCCATCGACTACATCGATCGCTCCGGCCCGCGCACCGTCACCATCGACGCCGAACTCCTCGCCCGCGGCAAAAACATCATCCAGCTCGCCATCATGCCCGACGCCGTCTCCGCCGACGGAATGCTCGAACCCGTCGGCCCCATCGACCACATCCTCAAACTCGCCGACGACGCCGTCACCTTCGCCGAAACAAAGTCCCAGCCCACCGCAAAGGCCGACTGGGCCTTCGCCAAGTGGGAACTCCCCGCTGCCTCCGCCTACTCCGCCCCCGGCAAGAACACCAAAGCCCCCAAGCACGGCCCCTCCGCCGGACCTACTTGGTGGAAGTCACACTTCACCTACACACCCTCCACCGCCCACCCCATCGGCCCCCTCTTCCTCGACCTCGCCGGAATGACCAAGGGCCAGATCTACCTCAACGGCAAGCACCTCGGACGCTACTTCGTCGAAACCGGCGACGGCAAGCCCGTCGGCCCGCACACCCGCGCCTACATCCCCACCCCCTGGCTCCGCCCCGGCGAGAACGACCTCGTCCTCTTCGACGAGCACTCCGCCGCCCCGGCCAAGGTCAAGCTCGTGCTCGGTGAATCCACGCCCATCACCGCACGAGTCTGAGGCGCAGACCTCGCTCACTCACAAGTAACTCCCCGCCGTCGCCCGCGAAGGCCGGTCCAGGTTCACCACCAGATACCGCAACGCGTCCACCGCGTGGTCGAACCCGTCCTTCACCGGCGTGTCGCTCTCGGGCTTGTTCGCGTCGTAGTGGTACCGCGCCATCGACTCGATCAACTTCACGCACCGCTCGTGAACGAACAGCCGCGCCGTCGATCGACCCGTCTTCGGGCCGGCCCCTTCCCCCGTCGCCGGCCTCAACCGCGCCCGCACCAACTCCAACCCCTCACGCACCGTCAGCCGCCGGTCCTTCACCACCAGCCCCGCCTTCCGCATGATCGTGATGTCCGTCACCCCGCTCTGCGCCGCCGCCTGATTCCCCGCCGGGTCTACCCCGATCCACTCCAGCTTCGGCCAGCTCGCCCCCTTGATCGCCGCGACGTGCTCCTCCAGCACCACCTCGCGCACCACCCGCTCATCCACGATCCGCAGCACCCCGTGCTCGTCCGCCGCCCCCCACAAGAACGCCGTCGGCGCGCGGAACCCAAAGTCCATCCCCCCAAGCCAACGCGGCGAGACTCCCCGGGCCTCCCACCCCTGGCTCAGGTTCCTCCATTCACTCTCCGTAATCACATGCTCCGCCGCGTCAAACTCCGGCAGCACCGCGTCCGTCCTCCTCGGCCTCATGCTCAACATCTCCGACTCCCACGTCGCCCGCGCTACCCGCCCCTTCATCCGAATCGCATCGTCAATCCCCACATGCCCGCACGCCAGCACCTCACGCCCCTTGGCCCGCCCGCCGCACTCACCCAGCAACGCGCAGTCCCGGCCCGCCCCCCCACTCGTCTCCTCGCCCCGACACCGCCGCTCCTCTCCGCACGCCTCCAGCACATCAACCACCCCCCACCGAAACAACGCCCGCTTTCCAGCCCGCGCCTCCTCCACCACCCCGTGCATGATCCCATACGGACGGTGCATCGTGCTCAAACACTCGATCGACCCACGCACCGCCAACACCCGCCCGTCATCCAGCGTGATCTTCCGACTCCGCGTCACCAACTGCGCCGCCTCCCACACCTCCGCGTCAAATAACTCCACCTCGTCGCAACGCAGCTTCTGCACGCGCGTCCCGCGCACCGAGACCTGCGACTGCGCCAACAACTCGACCTCCGACCCGTTGCGCAGCCGCAACCGCCGCTCCGTCGTCCGCCCGCTCACCAGCCCCGAAAGCTCCGGCTTGTCGAACAGCCTCCGCAGGTGAACGTGCATCCGCCGCGACTGCTCCATCGAGCCCCCCAGCACCCGGATCTCGATCCCCGGCTTGAAGATCAGATCGAGCATCGTCGCAACGGCGCTCAAGAACGTCTTCCCACCGCCCCGGCTCGCCCACACCACCGCGTCCAGCGCCACCGCGCTGCTCGCCTCGCGCACCGCCCGCGCGCCCGGCTCAACCAACGGCAGAACCCCGAAGCCCTCAAAGAACGAATGCACCAAGTACTCGAACGGCCCGCTGTTCCCCTCCAACAACCCACGCCGCGGCACCGACACACCAACCACCCGCACCAGCCAATCGTGCAGCTCGTCGGCGCTCTCGGGGATCTTCCACTCCACCGCCGCCGTCTCATCCACAGCGCCCGACTCGGACTCGCTCCCGGTGCCTCGCCACCCGGCCTTTGTGCCGAGCCTGCGCGAGCGCGGCCGGGGCTTGCCCGCCGGCATCTCCGCCCCCGCATCCTTCGCCAACGCCGCGAACGCCCGCGCGATCGCTTCCTTGTTGTCGCCCATCGACCCCCCGCTCGCGGAGTTTTCGTCGTTCTCGTGCCCGCTTTCCAGCCGCTGGTTTTTCATGTGCTCCTCCTCCATGAATCGCGAGCGCACCGCCCGCGCGATCGATTACCCCGCCCCGTACGCCACGCCCCGCCCCCCCACGCTCCCCGCCGCCAGCACCGCCAAACGCCACGGCTCGCCCCGCTCCATCTCGCCGACCCTCCGCCTTCCGCCGCTCCCGGCCCACGCACGCACCGCCCGCGCCACCGCGCCCGACGTTCGCATGACCTCTTCCGCCCTCCCCACTTCCATCAACTCCCACGCCCTCACCCCCGCCTCACGCAGCGCCCGAGCAAGCACGACATCACGCGCCGTCGCCTCAAGCTTCACCGCACGCATCCCCGCGCACTCAAAGAACGGGCACACCCACCCCATCGCCGCCACCGCCTCCGTCGCCCCCGTCAGCGGCCGCGCCAAGTACGCCCGCACCAACCGCGTCGCAATCCCCATCCCGCGGTAGCGCGGATCAACCACCACGCGCGAGATCGTCCGCAGCGATCCGTTCACGCTCGCCGCGTCCCGCCGCTTGTCCCCGCTCCAGAACCGCTCCCCCCACAGCGCCCGCCGCCACCGACCATTCAACGTCGGCATCGACACCACCAGCACCCCCGCTGTCGCGCCGTCGCGCTCGTCCTCGGCCTTGAGCACGCCCACGCACGTCGCCGGTCTGCCCGCGATGTAGTGAAACCGCGCCAAGGCCCCGTAATCCGAGAACCGACCCGCCACAACGCGAACACCATCCCCACACCCCGCGCGAGAATCGCCGAGCGCGCCGAACCTCTCCGACGCCCACGGGGCGGTCATATCAATCGTTCGTTTCGTGCTCAATCAATCCCCCAGTCCCTCGAACGACGTGCCGCCCCGAACACCGCTCACGCTCCGCGTTGGCTACCGGCCTCTCTTCCCTCCACACCCCGCTTCCTTTCTTCTTCCTTGAAGCGGTGCACTGAAACGGTGCATTGACATTCGTCTCTCGCACGTCAGTGCGCACGAGCGTTGCCGCTGGCGCGGCGAGGCTCGGCGAGCAAGCCACCGGATAGGCCCTGCCCTTTGAGTCCCTTTCTTGCATTTCCGCTCGGCTGAGGGCGGACGACCTCTTATCACCTCGAGCAGCACCTCGGGTTCAGCCCTCATCCGCTCTTGGCGCGGACGGAAGCCGCGAATCTTCAGTCTTCCCAGCCCCAACGCCCTCCCCCGCCCACCGGCACACCACCGGCTGGTCCATACCCACCCACACCAGCACGTCCGGCCCGAGCCATCCGAACACGTCGTCGTGGGCGTCGCCGCCACCAACCTCACACGCTTCTCCCGTCGCGCCCACCGCGCCATGGCGCACACCGACCGCGCCGTTGCCCGGTCCAGCGACGCGGCAAACTCATCAACGAACAACGTCGCCACCCCAGCCCGCCGCCCCGACCCCTTCAACGCACGCTGCATCGCGACCGCCAGCTCCAACCTGAAACGCTGCCCCTCCGACAGCTCACGCACCCGCCGCGCCAGCAACGTCGCTTCCGCCAGCCCCGCCGACGAGAGGATCGCCAGGCGGCCGCGCACCGGACCACGCAGCGCATCGATTACCGAACCCTCGCTCCGCGTCGCGCTCGCCCGTACCTCGCACGCCCCGCCCGACCCGCCCCGCACACGCCGGCACCACCCACCAAGCACCGTCGACTTCCCCGCGCCGCTCGGCCCCGCGATCAGCGCGATGCCGCCCGCGGGCAGCGTCGCGTCAAGCTCCGCAACCGCCCGCGCAGCGCTCGCCAAACGATCCGCCCCCCCTCGCCGCCCCACCGGCACGCGCCGTACCGCCACGCCGAACGCCGCGCACGCCGACAACATCGACCGCCCAGGCCGCAGCGAAGTCTCAACAACCCTGGTCACGAGCGCACCTCCGTAGCGCGGCCCGCCCCGGGCCCCGGAGTCACGGCCACCTGCGCCATCGCCGCCACCGCGTCCCGATGACGACGGACCGTGTGCAACGAAAGGCCCAGCTCACGCGCTGCCTCGCGGATCGGCAGACCGTGCAGAAAGCACGCCACCGCGACCCGACGCCGAAGAGCCCCGCCCAACCCCCTCGCACCGCCCGCGGCTCCCGGGCTCAACTTTTCAATCGCCATCCACCGCGCCACCGCCCGGTACTCGGGCGTCAGCATCCGCCTCACCAACCGCCGCACCCGCGCCCGCAACGCCCGCGCCCGACAACCGGTCATTCCATCCCCCTGCCCCTCCGTCGGCCGCCCGGGCCCCGCGATCAGCCGCGCCATGTCGCTCACGCGCCGCCCATCGCGAAAGACCGATTCGATCAGCACCCGCTCCCCCGACGGCAGGTACTGCGCCGACCTCACAATCTCCTCCGCGCTCTCCTCACGACGCCGACGCCGAAGGTCTGTCACCCTCGCCGGCCCCCCTTCCGATCTTCCATCAACCCCGGGCAGCCGATCCATCCAGTCGCGTTCGAGTTCCATTCCTGACCCCCTTGGGCACGGTGATGTGCCGGGTTCTTCCGATCCACCACGGATTCAGGTTCACAAATCAGTGAACACGATCTATAGTTCTATGAATCAGAGAACTTTCTCGCAAGGGGTCTGGACCTCTTTGGATGGATTTTGTATGGTATATCACCAAAACGGCGCACGGCAACCGTCGATGCCGCCACAAGCCTGTGCGAAGTTGCCCAAATTATCAACACCAGCCCAGACTCGATGTGGATAACTCGCCCGCTTCACCCAGCGCCCGCCCTCGGCGAATCCAAATGAACCACCCCGACCAAGAATCTCGTGCGCACCCATCGGCACACTCCACCCTCGGCCAGCTGCTCCGCACCCACCGCAGAGCCAAAGGCCTCACCCTTGACGAACTCGCCGCACGCGTCGGCCGCGCCAAAAGCTACCTCTCCCAGCTCGAAAACGATCGTCGCCGCCCGCCCCGCGACCCCATCCTGGTCGAACTCGAACGTGCCCTCGCCCTCGCCCCTGGAACACTTCTCAACGCCGTCCGCTGGACCCAAACCCCCCCCACCGTCCGCCGCGAAGTCACCCTTCTCCACGGCGACCGCGATCGAAAGGACCGCATCCTCCGCCAACTCCGCGAGATCGTCACCTCCACCACCGTCGCCCCCGACGGCACCATCACCGGCTCGCTCGACAGCGCCTACCGCACCGGCAGCCTGCGCGCACTCATCGACCGCCTCGTCCCGCCCGACCCCCAATCCTCCGCCCGCGCCGCCCCCACCGCGCGCGCCGACACCCACGCCCAGTCGCTCAACCTCGGCGCTTCCGTCGGTCTTTCACTCTCTCTCGAAGTCCCCGTCGTCAACAGCGTCGCCGCCGGTTACCCCCGCGAGTTCACCGACCTCGGCTACCCCGCCCGCGTCGCCGACGAATACGTCCGCTGCCCCGACCTCTCCGACCCCGACGCCTTCGCCGCCCGCGTCGTCGGCGATTCCATGTCCCCGCTCTACACCGAGGGCGACATCGTCATCTTCAGCCCCGCCAAACCCATCAAGGACGGCTGCGACTGCTTCGTCCGACTCGAACCAGACCACGAAACAACCTTCAAACGCGTCTATAGCGAGACCGACCACGACGGCCAGGCCGTGATCCGCCTCCAGCCCCTCAACAGCGCCTTCCCGCCACGCACACTCCCCCGCGAACAAGTCGCGGCCATGTTCGCGGCGGTCAACGTCATCAAGAAAATCGTCTAGCGTCGAACACAACCCGCTCTCGCGCAGGGCCCGACCCATCGAGCCCCACGCGCAAGCGTGAGAGTTCTCTCACTTACTTCGCCGTGTACACCCCACGCGAAACCTTCTTGAACTTGTCCGTGTGCTTGATCAACGCCTGGTTCACGATCGTCCGGAACGTCTTGGACTTGCTCTTGTACCCCGCCTCCTGCACGGCCTTGGTCATCTCGTTCACGCCCATCGACTTGCCCGTCAAAAGCTGCTGCAGCGACGAAACCAGGCTCATCGCGTTCCCACCCCGACCACGCCGAGTCTTCGACCCCTTCGGCCGCCCCGGCCCACGCCGCGCAACACCCACCGACACAACCGCCACCGCCGCCGGACGGCCCGACTCGAGCGGAGCCCCCGCCGCGCGAATCTTCCCCTCGATCTCCGCCAACTTCGCCAGCGCACGATCGCGCAACGCGTACAGCTTCCCCGCCGCCTTGGCACGCCGCGCCAGCTCCGACTGCAACGCCTCCACCGACACCGACGCCAACCCGCCCGAGGAACGACGCTTCGCCATGTTCAACCCTTTCGTAACCGAAACAAACAACCAGAACCCACGAACAACTTGCCCCGAAAACCCGCCGGACTACGCCCAGCGTTCCGATGCGAGCACCCCATGCCGGCCGAGCAATCCGCCCGACACCCCGACACAAGTCTGTGCATAATACAGTTCTAATATCACAAACCTCAATCTCGGCAGAGATTTTTTCAAAAACCATTCGGGAAGAGTTCGCCCCGTGCCACTGAGATCGGTTCCCACCGACCTCAGTGTCTTCGTTCAATGAGCCATGCGTGAGGTCAGGCTTCGTTCGTCGCATCGAAGTCTCTGAGGACTCCGATAGTCTTCGGCGAATCGTCAGTACGCCTGAAATATCAGAAGATCTCCAGGCCGTAATGAGTCCCTCTGGACCAGCTGCCAGTCACGAGTGACCACCATTCCTTTCGAGAAATCGTTCGACACGGGCTCTTTCGGCCTGCACCGCCGCCGGAAGATCTCGGAGGATGGCTCGGATGGAGTTTGCATTAGCAGTCATCGCCTCGATCGCAGCGTTTGCTGCTGCCTCGGGCACGAACTCTTGGCATTCAGGGCGTCCCACATTTGCCACGAACTGCGAGGCCATACCTACCGGATAGGTCCGAAGCACTCCGATGTTGAAATCCTGAACGCAATCAAGAAGTTGAATCGTCCGCAAGAGCACGGCCTCATTGCTGACGGTGCGAAAGGATGGATCGTAGGCGATGCTGCCGAGACCCTGCATCGAAAAGCCTCGGTCTTCATTCCGAGATCCCTGACGAACAGCGATGCGTTCATCTTTGCTCCTGACATCCCACATCATAAGTACCTCCGGTGGGCGGCCCGGGGGGACTTCAAGACTGGCGGCGGTCACAACCTTGTACACCGGCGCATTCCAGCGACCAAACTGTTCTTCTAGCTTCTTCAACTCGATCTCGAGCAGAGCAAGCAGGTTCCGCTGAACCAGGAACGTCGATCGCTCAGCCGCATCGCGCATCGGAAGGTCAGACTCGAACCGCTTGGATAACGCTTCCATCTGGCTATCAAGCTTCGAGACGGAAGCTTGAATCTGCGCGCGGCTCAGAACAAAGCCAGACACGCCGGAAACCACCACGAGCGAGAGCGTGATCACCGCATTCAAAACCGTAATGGAGTCCTTGAGTCGCCCGAGCGCGGTCGTTTCCTTACCGGGATCCTCGCTTCCACCAGGACTCCGCCTGCTCACGGGTTCAACAGGAAGGCTCTTTGGTTCCATCAATGGCGACAGCTGAGTCATTGCTTTGGCCTTTCAATGTCCCTCTCTGATACCGCGGGATGGGTGCCCTGAATTTTCTAAGACTTCCAATTCCTCCCTTTTTTTGCAATCTTATCCCTCACCTCTCACCCATGCGAAAACCCAATCTTGCTCATCATCCCATCAAAGTGATCGAGCCCATAAAACTCCACCACCATCTTCCCACGGCTCCCCGCCCGACCCGCGGCTCAAATGAACCTTCGTCCCCAAAAACTGACCGAGCCTCTTCTCTAAATCGTCGAGCGCCGCCGACCGGATCGGCCCGCTCGCCGCCCCCATCGCCGCCGAAGACCCCACGATCGGCGTCCCCGCAACCTCCCCCACTTCTCGTTCCAACCTTTTGATGTTCCACGACTCGGCCACCGCGCGCTCCGCCAACCTCGTACGGCCGGGCCCCGGCGCGCACCCCAGCAAAACCTTCCCGTGCCCCAGCGTCAGCCGCTGCGACGAGATCAGCCCCTGGATCGCCTCCTCCAACTCCGTCAACCGAACGAAGTTCGCCACCGTCGGCCGCTCAACCCCGATCCGCTCCGCCACCTGGGCGTGCGTCAGCCCGAACGTCTCAACCAGCGACCGAAAAGCCCACGCCCGCTCGATCGGATTCAGATCCTCGCGCTGAACGTTCTCAACAATCGCCCACTCGGCCGAGTCCTCGTCGGTCAAGTCGCGCACGAGCGCTGGCACATGCGTCAGCCCCGCGAGCTTCGCCGCACGCCACCGCCGCTCGCCCGCGACAAGCTCGTACATCGCGCCGTCGCCCGCCCCCGTTCCAGCGCCTTTGGACGCCGGGGCTGAGGCTCCGCGAAGCCCCGGATCGATCACGCCGACGGGCCCGGATTTCACAGCGCCCGCGTGAGCCGGTCGCACAATGATCGGCTGCATCAACCCAGAACGCTTGATCGAGTCCGCGAGCTGCTCCAGCGCCTTTTCGTCCATGTGACGCCGCGGCTGATACCTGTTGGGAGCGATCGAATCAACCGGAATACTGCGCACCCCGCCGTTCGAGCCCGCGGCACCGCCGTCGACCCCTCCCACCGCGCTCGCGCCCGCCGCCGCCCCGGAAACCGAGCCCACCCGGACCAGAACCACCCGCAGCCCCCGGACCCGGCTTCGGTTCTATTGTTGAGAATGATTTCTCATTACTATCAACACCCACCCGCACCGGGGCCGGCATCGCCATCAAGCTCGAAAGCCCACGCCCAAGCCGTCTCCCCTTCGAACCGGGCTGCACTGGATCACTCATCTGAATCTCCGATAGGTTGCCCCGAGCGTACCATCCGCACCGCCCACGTCAACGGAGCGAACATGCCCAAATCAATACTCCCCACATCGAGTTCATCGCGCGCGACCTCCTCCTCAACCCCGCCGGCCAGGTCCTCGTCTGCATCAACAAAAACAACAATTTACGCCTACCTCCCCGGCGGCCACATCGAGTTCGGCGAAACAGCGGGGGACGCCGCCGTGCGCGAGTTCGCCGAAGAGACCGGCCTCACCGTGCGCACAACCGCCGCCATCGCCCTGGGAGAGGAGCACTTCCGCGCCGGCAACACCGACCACCACGAGCTCAACGTGGTGTTCCACGTGGAACACTTGACCAAGGCCGCCCCACGCCCCCACCACCCACCGTGCCATCCCTGGAACCCAAAATCGAGTTCCGCTGGGTCGCGCTCCACCGAACTGGCCGACCTGGATTTCCGCCCCGGCACCATCAAACGTGGCTTTTGGCCTGGCTGAAGGATCGTGGCCCGATGTCGTGGCTGTCGGCAAAGTGACCGCCCGAACCGTCGATAGCTCGTCGTCGTGACGACGCGAAGCCTACTACAGACGAGTCGGTCAAGTCCCTGCAGCAGGTGCAGGCCGACCTGGACCGACTGCGCGCTACGTGGACCACTCGGACCGGCTCGCCACCCTGGGCACGCTGCTGGGAATCGTCGCCCACGAGTTCAACAATATTTTGACGCCGGTGATGAGCTACTGCCAGCTGGCTCTGGCGGCCCCGGACGACGCGGAGATGGTCCGTGAGCGCTGGGACAGGACGGTGCAGGGGTGATGGCGGGGCGGATCGCGTCGGCGGTGATGGGTTTGGCGCGATAGAGGAATCTGCCAAGGCCGTGCGCGGATGTGAACGTGTGTTTGGACGCGGCCTTGGCGTGCCTTGGGCGGGAGTTGGCGGCGGACCGGATCGATGTTGTGCACCTGGACGGGGTGGTGGTGGCCCTGGGCCGGTGGTGCTCCAGCATGTGCTCCTCAATCTGATTTTGAATGCCCGAAAGGCGATGTTGGGGAGGGGGGTACTTTGACCCTGAGGGTGTTCCATGTGGAACACTTTCACCTTGGAGGTCATGGACACCGGATCGGGATGACGCGGAGACCCTCGATCGGGTGTTTTCGGCGTCGAACCAGACCTTGCCGACACCCAGCGCGGATGGGCGGGGTTTGGGGTGTTGACATGTCTGCGGTTTGTGCGCGCGGCGGGGGGGCGGATCGATGCGGATTCCAGCCCGGGGTGCGGGACCACGGTCCGGGTCACGCTACCGCTTGTAAGTGCTTTACCAATAAGCAATTAGACGAGTATTACGTCGGACGGATCGACGGAGACCCGGACCTGCGAGTCGTGGCGCGTTGCGCTGGCCGGGTTCATGTCGGCGACTTTGACTTGGATTCCGCCGGGGAGCTCGATGAGGTGCTGGGCCATCTCGCCGAGGTAGGTGGTATCAACCACTTTCCCGGGGATTCCATTGGGGTTGCTTTGAGAGTTGGGGTCGGAGAGGTGGAAGGCTTCGGGGCGGATGGAGCAGGTGACGGGTGCGCCGGGCTGGAGAGTGGTGGGGGACTTGGATTCTAATGTTCCGGCGGCGGTTCTAATGTTAGTATTTTGATTGGTCTTACTTACGATGGTGGCGGGGATGAGGTTGGTTTCGCCGAGGAACTCGGCGACGAACTTGTTGGTGGGGCGGCGGTAGAGCTCGGCTGGGCCGCCGACCTGCACGACCTTGCCGGAGTCCATGATCGCCACTCTGTCGGCCATACTGAGGGCTTCTTTTTGGTCGTGAGTCACGTACACCGTCGTGATGCCGGTGGCCTTGCAGACGCGGCGGATCTCGGCCCGCAGCTCGATGCGGAGCTTGGCGTCGAGGTTTGAGAGCGGTTCGTCGAGCAGGAGAACATCGGGGCGGATGACGAGGGCACGGGCGAGGGCGATGCGTTGCTGTTGGCCGCCGGAGAGTTGGTTGGGCTTGCGGGCGGCGTACTCGCCCATGCGGACGGCCGCGAGGGCCTCGGCGACCCGCTTGGAGCGTTCTTCGGCGGGGACTTTGCGGACATCGAGGCCGAAGGCGACGTTGGCGGCGACGGTCATGTGGGGCCAGAGGGCGTAGGACTGGAAGACCATGCCGGTGTTGCGTTTGTTGGGGGGGACGGCGGTGACGTCCTGGCCGTTGAAGAGGATGGTGCCGGCGGTGGGCTCGATGAAGCCAGCGATCATGCGGAGGAGCGTGGTTTTTCCGCAGCCGGAGGGGCCGAGGAGGAAGAAGAGCTGGCCGGCGGGGATTTCGAGGGACTTGGTCGACGGCGTTGCGCGCGACCTCCGAGGGAGGACTGGCCGAACGACTTGGTGATGGATTGGATGGAGATGGTGGTGGGTATGGGGAGGGTAGGGGAAGAGGGGAGAGCGGGCGGGTCTGGTCTTGGAGGTGGAGATGTCAGAGACGCCAGACGGTGATGCCGAGTCGAACGAAGACACTGACATCGGAGGAACCGATGTCAGTGGCACGAAGACAGTGCCACCCGCCCGACTGTAGCGACATCAAGAAAACGCTCATTGCCGGTGGACAGCAAATAAACCAGTCGCATACGCCATACAACCCGTGGGGACCCAATAGCAATACAACCACCCGAGAGCTGCTAGACTTGGCTGACATTCCTTTGCCGGATAGTCACGCAGGACTTACGATACCCGGATGGGGGGACGACCTCGCGTGCATTAATAGTCCGGCAGAAGCGAAAAGGAGGAAAGCCGAAGCAGAAGCCATCAGGAAATATGCCCAAAAATACAAGGAGTGGAAAGATGCCCATCCAAACTACACAAGACACTTTGACTAAATTTAATCTTAGAAACACTAGTGTTCATTTGTCTAAACTCAAAACTACATTGTTTTTTAAGTTGCGTATAATAACTATCGTCTTTAGTTTGTTAATTAGTTTATTATTATTAATAAAATATTCATTCTTTCACCACACCGCAATAATTGACGCTGCAATGTCCTCGCAGCGCATTCGGCAAATACTGTTGGATTTAGTTCCAGTCGGCAGCAGTCAAAATAACGTGTTGTTTCAATTGTGCTCGCATAATATTGAAAATTCTGGAACCAAATTAGGACCAACACTAATACAAGCGGTGATAAGAGATGACGGGTTCGCGATACGATTGGTAAAACGAGGGTATCTTCTTCGCTTTCATTTTGATGACGACAAGCTTATTGCAATTGAAGTTGAATCCTTTGGAACTGGACCGTGATTCTATGTGTCTTGTCCGTGCCGAATACCTCATCTGCGTCGCGGGAGGCCCTACGCGACCCGCCGATACCGGTGGTGCAATCGGCCGACCATCGCGTCGGAGTCGAGTGTACCGTCATGAGAGCAAGTGGAATACCCGCACTTACAACAAGTCCAACGAGCTGACGCAGCGTGCCCTGAACAGCACGACGGGCTCGCCGTTCGCGCAGACCTACGACGACGCGGGGAACCTGCGTGTGGCCGGGCTGGGTGTGAACAGCAAGACGTACACCCACGACGCCTGGAACCGGCTCGTGAAGGTTGAAAACACGGGAGTGTCGCCGACGACGGTGCTGGGGTGTACGAGTACAACGGCCTGCACTGGCGGACGGTGGCCAACGCGGATCGGGCGACGCCCGCTGGGCTGGACCAGAAGAAGGTGTTCTTCTATTCGGCCGGGTGGGGCGGGTGGCACGAGTCCTCGCGCCATCGAAGTCTCCGAGCAGACTTCGATGGCACGCTCTGTCTTCGATGCCACCCCGCCGGGTGGCACGTCGGCGGTTGTAAGGTTAGCAGCCGGATTGGAAGGCTTGGGTGAAGGCGTCGAAGTCTTCGGAGGTGACGAAGCCGTCGTTGTTGAAGTCGGCGGTGGGGTCGGCGTTGGTGAAGGCTTGGGCGAATTGGTCGAAGTCGTCGGCGTTGACGAAGGCGTTGGCGTCGAAGTCGGCGGCGCAGGTGACGAGGGCGGTGACGGCTTCGAGGCCGTAGCGGACGCGCCAGCGCCAGGCGGGGTTGGGGAGCGGTGGGGCGGTGATGCGGTCGAAGTTTCCGCTGGGGTGGGAGTTGATGATGAGGGGGATAGAGTCGCCGAGGGCTGGGGTGTAGGAGGGGAGGGGGTTGAGTTCGAGGGTTCCGGCCATGGCGAAGGTGTTGACACTCTTGAGTTTGTCGAAGGTGGTTGTTGATTCGATGTCCACGTGGTAGACCGAGGATGATGTTAGATAGATCGCTGCGCCGGCGCACATGAAAGTACCGACGGGGTTCGAGTGTGTGCCGGGGGAGATGGTGCCGCGGAAACGGTGTGCTCCGCCGATCGAACCGTTGCCGACGATTGAACGTCCGACGGAGTGATCGAAGGGAGTTCCGGTCGGCGCGGTGAGGAAGGCGCTGGCGAGTGAGTTTGCGGGCGCGTTGAGAATGATTGGGCCGCTGCCGATGTCGGACCCGCTGTTGAACGACAGTCGGGCGGGTTGCGTCTCGGCGGTGGTGTTGACGAGTATTGAGCCGTTGTGGTTGAGGCCGTTGGAGGAGATGCTCAGGGCGGATGTTGAGGGGATTTCGATCGGGCCGGAGCTGGTTACGCCGTCGAGGGTGGCGGCGGTGTTGGATGGTTTGATTGAGATTTTTCCGGCGTTGGTGGCGTCGAGACTTCCGCCGTGGATTGTTCCGCGGAAGATAACTTGTGCGTTGTTCGCGAGGATGTGTGCATCGGGCTGGTTGATCATCGGAGATTCGAGCGCGAGGACGGCTCCGTCGGTTGCGAGGAGGGTTCCCTGGTTGGGGAGGGTGGCGGTGGAGATGATGATTCTGCCGGCGGGGCCGCTGGTTTCGATGGTGCCCTGGTTGGTGATTGGGCCGCTGATCTCGCCGCTTCCTCGGATGGTTACGGTTGGCCCGATGACAAACTGCCCGGTGATTTTGGCCCCGGTTGTTGTTCCTTCGGGGGAGTTGAGGTCGATGGTGAGGTCGCCGGCCAGGGTGACGGCTCCTGAAGATGTGAGCGTGCAGAGTGGGGGGGTGGCGTTGTTGATGAGGAGGTTACCGTTGTGGGTGTAGGTTGTTCCGCTCAGGGTGAGTGTGGTGGCCTCGACGACCTCGAGGGTGCCGTCGGTGGTGACCGAGGCGAACCAGACCTGGGCGTTGGTACACCTCATTGTCCCGCCGCGGATGGTTGAGAGGTTGCCGTTGTTGATCCGGGGCGAGCCCTTGAAACCTACGAGCGCGGAGTCGGCTGTGATGATGCCGGGGGCGGTCTGGGTGATGGTGTTGGATATTTCGAGGATTCCGCCGTTGGTGGCGCGGATGGTGCCGCTGTTGGCCCAGGTGCTGTTGAGAAGGACGAGAGGGAGTCCTTGCGCATTGGCGTCGATCAGACCCTTGTTTACGATCTGCCCGGCGAGTTGTCCGTTGCCGGAGATGGTGTGGCCCGGGTTGTTCAGGATCGCGCCGCCGTTGGCGATCAGAGTTGCGGAAGCGGGGTCCAGAGGATTTGCGCTGAGGCGGACGGTGCCGGAGCCGGTGAGCGCGAGGATACCGGCCCCTGTGCTGAGACTTGCCGACGCGGGCGATCGGGCGGGGTTGATGGCGATAAGACCCGTGTTCGTAAGTTTGTTTTTGGTGGCTAGTGAGGTAGCGCCCAGGATGTTTAGAGCAGCGCCGGGGTTGTCGATGGTGAGGTTGCCGATGCTCACTGCGATGTCGAGATCCACGGAATAGGTTCCGGGCGCGGAAATCACGGCGAGTTCGGTGTCGGCGTCGGGCACGTTCTCGGGGTCCCAGTTTCCCGCGAGGCTCCACGAACCGCTGGCAGAGTTTTTCCAGGAAATGGTCTGCGCGTGGGCGCGCGAGGCTACCGCTAGGGTTGAGAGCGCACTGAGAGAAACTGCGATCTTCGTGGACCGGTTCATGCGGGGCTCCTTGGTTTTTCATCGCCCGGGGGCGAAGAACCCTTCCACGAGTGTGGGGGTGAAGAGGGGGTTGAGCATACCGTGGGTACGCGGGTGCGCGTAGGGCGGGTCCGTGAAGAGTGCGTGGATCTGTTGTTTGGAGTGCGTGTTCTAGATGTGTAAGGATAGCCGGTGGATCCATTCGTTCTGTTTTCGCTGGGACTCGTGGCCGGTGTGCCGTTGGCGGGCGCGGGGCTGTGGTTGCTGCGTGGGGGCAGGGCGTTTGATCCCGAGCGCGATTCCGCGCGGCAGGATTTGGGGCCAGAGCCGCGGGCTCGGATGTCGCAGGCGAGCAGGACGGTGGTGGGGCTGTGTTTGTTGATCGCGGGGTACCACGTCGCGGCGTACACGGCCCCGGGTTCGTGGGATTTGTTGCGGGTGCCGCTGGATCGGGCGTGGATTTTGGGGGTGGGGTTGGTGGTAGCGGTGGGGGCGAGTTTGGGGACGGATCGGTTGGAGGGGAGGGGGTAGGGGGAGAGGCGAATGGGGAGTGGGGGGAAGGAAGAGAAGGAAGAGGCGGTTTGGAGAACTGCCCCTATCTTGGTCACTGGTTTGTCACGGGGTTGTGCTTCCTCGCAACTGGGAATGTGTGAGG
>JBGAOD010000106.1:0-5122 GCA_044221955.1 Phycisphaerales bacterium
ATCAGCTCCATGCGGCGGCGCTCGAGCGTCCGGGCCGACTGCTGGGCGCTGAGACGCTTGGGGAGCTCGATCTTGGTCTTCTCGATGAGGTGCTTGGCGAGCTGCTGACGCATCACGACCTGCTGCTGGACCATGACGCGCTGGCTCATGCGGGCCTTGATCGCTTCACGCAACGAGGCCTCGCTCTCCATGCCGAACAGCCCGACGACGTGCTCGACGCTGGCGGGCTGGATGCGGTCGACCCGATCGACGGTGAACGTGATGACGAGGTCGGCCTTGCGGATGGCCTCGACCTCATGCTGCTCGGGGCCGGTGGTCTTGACGGTGGCGCTCTCGCCCGCGACGGGGAGCCCGAACTGCTTGGCGAAGTCGTCGACCATGACGCCCAGGATCATGCCCTTGCCCTTGGCCTCTTTGGCGGGGATCTGGACTACGGCGCCCTGCAGGTTGTAGTACTCGGTGCCGTCCTTGGCGTTCTTCATCACGGCGTGGCCGGTGAGGTAGTCGCCGTGCTCGGGTTTCTCGCGTGATTCCAGCGAGCCCTCGTTGATGAGGAGCTTCTGGATCTCGGCGTTGACCATCTCGTCGGAGATTTCGAGGACGGGCTTCTTGATCGCGATGCCGTCGAAGCTGGGGAGCTCGAACTCGGGCATCACTTCGATCTCGAGCTCGAAGGCGAAGGGCTTGCCCTCGACCAGTTCGAGTTCCGCGAGGGCCGGGCTGACGGGATCGCCGACGACCTTGAGCTTGTGCTGCTCGACGGCCTCGGAGTACGCCGCGCTGACGAGCTGTCCTTTGGCTTCGGAGCGGACCGAGGCGCCGAACTTCTTCTCGATGAGGCCCTTGGGGGCCTTGCCCTTGCGGAAGCCGGGGAGCTGGGCCTCGTGGGAGAGTGTGTCGAGGGAATCGCGGAGCTTGTCCGTGACCACCTTGGCGGGGATCTCGATGGCGATCTTCTTGACGTTGGGGCCGGCGTCGGAAATCGTGACTTTCGAGGGGGCCTCGGTGGCGGCTTTGGACATGACGGACGATCTCCGGGGTTTGGGACTGTGTGCGGTGCCGACTCGCTCGGCCTCTGGAGTGGAAAACAGTTGGGAGGGAAGTGTAGAGCCCAGACCCCGCAAAGCAACGGACTCTTCGACGGGTCCCCCGCCGATCAGAACCCGATACCCCTCCGCCGTCGGCGGCGGCACGAACGATCCGCAAGCCCGCGCCACACCCGGATCTTCACGGGAAATGCCGGAGGAGGGAGTCGAACCCACACACCTTTAGGGGGTAACGGATTTTGAGTCCGTCGCGTCTGCCAGTTCCGCCACTCCGGCTGAGTGCAGGGAAGTGTAGCCGAACAGCCCGGCATCCCTCCACCCCGAAGCCCAGGATGTTGGCAGGACGTGGCCTTGAAGCGTGAGATCGCGTCAAAGAAAAACGCCGCCCGGGCGAAGGCCCCGGGCGGCGTAGCTGTTCGATCAGCGGGCTCGTTTCCCGTTCACGAACCAGGATCTCTTAGCAACCAGCCTCAAAGGCGCGGACGAAGGCGTCGAAGTCGTCACCGGTGACGAAGCCGTCGCCGTCAAAGTCGGTCGAGATATCGCCAAGCTCGAACGCTGCGACATAGGCGTCGAAGTCATCACCGGTCAGGAACGTGTCGCCGTCGAAGTCGGCCGGGCAGCACGGATTGAACGTGCCGTCGATGATCTGGAGGTCACGGGCATCGACCGTCCCGTTGCCGTCCATGTCGCCCTGGGCCCAGCCGCCCGCGAGGCCCTGGTTGGCAACCGCGATCGCACGGTCGGCCGCGTTCACCACGCCGTCGAGGTTCACGTCACCGAAGGTGGTGCCGAGGATGTCGATGACGAGTTTGCACACGTCCTTCTGATCGATCACAAGATCGCCGTTGATGTCGGCCGACAGGTCACCGCCGATCGCCTCGTTGAGGTTGCTCCAGTTGAGCGCGCCGTCGGTGACGTTGGGGTTCTGCTTGAACTGCTTGTAGACGGCGTCGATGTCCTTGGCGTTGATCACGCCATCGGACCCGGTCGGGGCCCAGCCCGGGGTCGAGCCGGCCGCGCCGGCGATGTCACCGGCCGAAGCGCCGGTGGTGTACGCGACACCGGTTGCGAGAGTGGTGCCGAAGAGGTTGCCACCAAAGGCCGAATCGACGCGGGAGAAACCGTCGAAGCGGTTGAGGAGCCCCGTGGTCGCGTCGGTCGCCAGGCCGTCGGCCCAGTAGCGGAGGTCGGCGGCGTTGAAGTTGCCGTCGCCGTTGAAATCGCCGAGGATTTCGATGACGGCGTCGGTGCCGGGAGCGCCGGCGATCGCGCCGGTGCCAGCCGCGGGGACCCAGACCGGTCCGCCGTTGCGCTGACGCCAGGCCTTGATCATCTCGACCGCGTCGTTGGCGTTGCGGAGGCCGTTGCCGTCGAAGTCGCCGCTGACGCGGTTACGGCTGGTGAGGTTCGCGCCGTAGGTCACGTTGACCGGCACCGCGGCCTGGTTGATGTAGTTCGCGCCGTTGACTATGCCGTCGGTGTAGGTCACGCCCGTCGTGCGGGCAGGGACCTTGCCGTTGAGGGTGTAGGTGCCGAATGTCTGGTAGCCCGGGTCAGACAGGACGTTCAGCGGGCGAACGAAGTCCTGCACGAACTGGTTGCGGAGCGGGTTGTTGCTCCAGGCGCTGGGATCGGTGAGCGACTGGGACTGATCGGTCGCGGCAACGAGGATGAAGCTGGTGCCGAGAAGTTCGCCGGGCGTAAAGAGCGTGGAGTTCGAGCCGGGTGCGGCGTCGAACGCGGTGATGCTGCGGGTGATGTTGTTGATATAGGCGGCCGCTTCGACATTCCGCAGCCCGGGGTTCCCGTTCGCGAACCCGCCCTTGGCAACCGAGGCGGCCTTGGGGTCACCGATCGAGCCGAAGCTTTCGATCCCGCCCATGCGGAATCCGTCCTTGGTGTACGCGAGCCCGGTGCTGGGGTCGATCTGGCCCTTGAGCCCGTTGTCCAGAACGCGATCGATGTACGGGCGGACGTAGTCCGTGCCGCCGTTGACGTCTTCCTGGGCCGCGAGGATTTCGATGCGACCGCCGGTGAGCCAGGAGTTGGCCTTGCCACGCTCGGCGCCGGTGTAGCTGATGGCGAGGCGGTGGTTGGCGACAGTGGATTCCAAGGCGCCGGAGCTGGCCTTGTTGCTGGGGATGAAGTTCGCGCCGAGCAGAGCCTGAGCGGAAGACGAGGAAGCGTCACCGACGTTGTCGCCCATGCCCCAGCTCGGATCAACGCCCAGCGAGCTAATGAAGCCGTTGCGGGTGCCCGAGCCAGAGTCACGCGTCACGACCATGAAGTTCTCGCCCGTGTTGCTGCGGCCCGTGATGAACAGGTGCCGCATCTCGGTGAACGTCGTGGTCTGCTTGCCGGTGCCCAGGTTCGTGATCGGGCAGATCGGCACCGCAGCGACAGGGGTATCGAACACGGTGCTGGAGTTCGGCAAGCCCGTGTTGAGATTAAGGGTGCCGAGGTTCGCCAGCAGGTTGTCGGTGGTCGTGTTCGCACCGGTCTTCGAGACAGCCAGCTTGGGGTTGCGGCCGTAGCCAGCAACCGTCGGCTTGGCGTTGTACACCGCGGTGCCCACGCCGCCGCGCACGCCCCAGGTCGTGGGAACGTCTGCGACGGAGAGGTCGATGCGGATGCCCTCGATCGCGTCGTTGTGCGAGAGATACGAGGCCTGCAACGTGGAGAAGTTCGAGCGAACGGGGAACGCGCCGGGGTTGAGCGGGTCGGCCGGGCCGGTGTTGCCCGAGGTGTTGTGGTAGGAGACGCGGTTATAGAAACCGTTGCCGAGAACGGCCGTGCTGCTGGAGATGCTGCCCGGGGCGGTCGCGAAGGTCTGACCGAAGTCGATCAAATCCTGGATACCGTTCACCGAGCCCACGCCGCGGTACTGCACGGACCACCAGCCGAGGTTCTGTCCGAGGCCGCTGGGCGGGGGCAGCGTGCTGAGGGCGAGCTGGTCATCCGACAGGAGCTTGCGGGCGAAGCCATCGCCGTCGACGTCCCAGTAATCGTTGGTCGAGGCCGAGGCCTGGAAGAACGACTCGAACAGGGTCGCGCCAGAAATATTGATGACTGTCTGCGCGGAGGCCGTGCTGGCCGTGCCACCGGCGAGGCCGGCCGCGACGAGGGCGAGAAGAACCTTGCTCTGCTTGTTCATGGGTGTATCTCTCTCAAAGGACGTTTACGTTCGGGTTCGGAACACAACGATTCGGACCAAGGCCTCAGGCCAGACGTTCGGGTCAGGAACAGGGGCCTGACACGAGGCCGTGAAAGGGAACCGGGAACACGGACGAAGCGGACGGGACAAACTCTTTTCCTCCCACCCTCCATCGAGCGGCCTCATCGCCTCGAGCGTGAGCGCACCGATAGCTGCGCTGAACTCAGCGACCTCCTTTCTCCGCACGAGCAGCCTCGATCCTCCGATCGTGGCTGGGGCGGCTCGGTTCTCTTCGCGGTCCTCTCGCCTCAAACTGGCGTGCCCCACCTTGGGCACGAGCGCTTCGCCAAATCGATGGCGACTACTGCTGCTCGAGCAGGATGCGGTTGTTGCCGGTGATGCTGTAGAAACGATCTCCCCAGAGCTGTTTCTTGATGGAATCGACGATGTTCATACGGTCCACATGCCCGTCGACAAACACGAAGTTCGCGGTCCCCCCGTAGCCGCTCTTCTCGCCGCCGACGCCCGAGTGATGGCGGCCGACCGCGTTGAGGCTGCTGTTTCCCTTGTCGGAAATCAGTCCAGCCCCGAGCAGGTTCTCGGTCAGGATGTCGCCCTGGGCGATCGAGGGGTACTTGTACCGAGGCTCGCCACCAAGGTCGGGTTCCTCGAAAACGTTCGCGCCGCTGCCGCGTCCGACGAAGGGGGTGACGGGGCGATGGCTCTTGATCCGCTCATCGCCGTCGTTGAGGCTGGTCCAGTTCTCGTAGTAGGCGAACTCGGTCGCGAGGACCGTGCCCGCGCCGCCGCGGGTGGAACCGTCGATCCAGGCCGGGTTCACAAGCTGATTCTTGCGCTTCTTCGCACCGTTGAACTTGTTGCGACAGAAGATCGCGGCGTTCCCGGTGTACGCCATGCG
>JBGAOD010000106.1:5173-13013 GCA_044221955.1 Phycisphaerales bacterium
GTGTTGGATGGCGAGTTCTTCGTTCCGCCCTGGTCGTCGGTCTGCCCATCCTCCCAGAGCGAGGAGTCCGGGCCGGGGTTTGCTCGCGGAGCGCCCTTGCCGCGGACCGAAGGGCACTCGAAGGCCTTCTCGGAAAGCCCGTTTCCACTCAGGAGCAGCCACGACCAGTGGATGTACCCGTTGGGCGAGCCCTCGCTCGAGTCAATCTGGTCCGAGACCTTCCAGTCCGTGCTGGTCTCGTCCGCCCCGTAGACGTACGACGGCGGCATCCACTTGCTGTCGGCGGTGTACAGCGCGACGGTCTGCCCGACGGACCTCGCGTTGACCGCGCACGCAATCGTTCGCGCCTGGGCACGCGCCTTGCCGAGCGCCGGCAACAGAATCCCGATCAACAGTGCGATCACCGCGATGACAACGAGCAACTCGATCAGCGTGAACGCTCGGACCGGCGTCTTCTTCAAGGGCATGAGGCTGTTCTCCACGAGACCCGTTCCAGAGCCCGGCCACGATCCGGTGCGCTCGCGGAACAGATGTGCGGAGAAGCCTATTTCGAGGCAATGTTCACTGTGTCTAGATCAGGGGAAGATGGCGTTGTGATTGGGTGAAGATTGCGCACAGGGGACCACGCGGGGGTACGAACTTCAGCGGCGCCGACGCCAGGCCGCGGCGGCCGCGCCGAACGCCAGCGCGAGCGTCGAGCCCGGTGCAGGTGTAGGAATCACGGTGATAAACGCCGGCAGCGACACGCCTTGCGCAGCGTTCGCGAAGTCACGCACGTAGGCGCCAGTCGTGGCATTGAACTGCACGATCCGGTTATCTCCCGAAGACGCAACGTAGAGAAACCCATCGGCGTCGATCGCCATGCCGATCGGTGTTCTGATGTTCGTCGAGACGAGGTTGGAGATGAACGCGCCGGTGGTGAGGTTGTAGCGCCGCACCGCGTTGGATGACTCGCTGGTCAAAAGCAGGTCGTTGGCGCGGAAGATGAGCACTCTCGGGCGCCCGATGGTGATGAAGTTACCAAGAAAGGCCCCGGTGGTCCCGTCGTACTTGAGAACGTGCGAGTTGTTGTACGAGGGAACGTAAAGATTGCCGTCGGGGCCAAAGGTCATCCCGTTGTCCGCGCCGCTGAGCCCGCCCAGCCCCGGCGCGACAAAGACGTTCTGGAACGCGCCGGTGGTGCCGTCGTACCGGAGGACGGAGTTTCCGTTGAAGGAACTGACGTAAAGGCTCCCGTCCTTGCCCCAGTCGAGCCCGGTGGGCTGCGTGAGCCCACCGGAGCCGGGCGCAACGAAGGAATCCACGAACGCGCCGGTGCCCGCGTTGTACCGGAGAATCGCGTTGGTCCCCTCGCTGGCGACATAGAGCAGCCCGTCGGGGCCGACGCGCGTGCAGAGCGGGTGGTTCAGGCCCGAGCCAGGTCCGTACGTCGCGGTCAGCGTGCCCGTCGCGGGGTCGTGGCGCGTGAGCGTGCTGGAGTTGAAGTTCGACACCAGCAGGTCCGCGTGCGAAGCGCGAGCGGAGAGCAGCGCGCCCGCAAACGCGAGAAGCACCCGGACAACTCGGTTCAGACTGATGTTCACTTTGTGCTCGCTTTCTTCTTCTTGACTTGTGGAACCAGGAACGATGTCGCCGATGGAACAACGCTCTGAACGGGGCTGGGGGCCGAGCGCGGCTGGCGCCCGGCGGGGTTGGGAGATCGGAACCGCTCCATCAATCTCCGCTTCGCCACGGATCGCGGCGTCTGGAAGGCCGCTGCTTCTTCGATCATCGCTTCGATTTCCGACGCCGAACGCCCCGCCCTGAGCGCGGTGCGCACGTCCGCAAGGATGAAATCCGAACTCAACCCCGTGAACAACGACCAGTTGAGGCAGGTATGCGCGGTCCACGTTGCCGTGTGCAACCGATCGCAACCATGGTCAAAGATCGCCATCAGCAACTCACGCGCATCGGACGTCAACACGAGCCACTCGCCCGGACCCTTTTCGACCGCTCCCGGCCCGCGCGGGTCGAGCGTAACACGCACTCCGCAGATTTCGATGGGTGAGAAAGCCTTGAGCCCAACATGGATCGCGCGACCCGCCGCCTTGCGCATGGGTTCCGCGAGCAATGCCGCGAGCACCGGCGTTGCTGTCACAATGCAGAAATCGGTCGCGGCCGCCAGCATCGCCGACGCGCGTTCCAACACCTGATCCCGCCCCGAGAGGCGGTACACAAGCTCGTCCACGTCGGCGTCCACTTCAGATTCGAGAGCATCCCGGGCTACGCCGGCCGCCGCGTCAAGCTCGCGACGCCGCGCCGCAAGAAGTTCCGCCAGGGCGACCGCCCGCACCACCCGCACCCCCGCATCGTCCGACGCCGCGACCGCGCCCTTGGACTCCAGCCCTTCCAGCGCCTTGTACGTGCTCCCGATCGACTTTCCCACCGCCTGCGCCACGCGGTAACCCGTCGCCGGGCTCTCCGAGAGAAGAAACGCGTACACGTCCGCCTCAAGGCGCGTCAGCCCGAGAACCCCGAGGGCGCTCGAAAGCCTTGAGTTCAGATGTTGGTCTGACATACTCCTCCTTCGTAGGAAGAATACATCACCGCAGCGAGGTGTCAAGGAAAATCCAGGACCATCCCGAAGACCCGGCACCTTCGGCTCTCGATTCGATGCCCCAAAGTTCGCACCGGCCTGCTCGCGCCGAACCGCCGCTCCTGTACCATGGACGGATGCAATCACCACTCCGCCGCAGGTCCTCGCTGTGGTTTTTCGCCGCCACCCTCACCCTGACACTCCCCGGTTGTCGATCGCAAGAAACTGGCTCGCCGCACGAGACGGCGGCGCACACGTCTGCGGCCGCGACTCCAGAGGCCTTCCTGACACCCGAGGCGGCCGCGCGGTGTGTGGATTCGTTTCTAAAACCCTACCTCTCAGCGGGCGCGGCTACGCCGTTTCCCGATACCAGCAACGACCTCGAACGATTCATCAACGGACAGATCAACGCGACCACCTCCGCGGTCATCGCTACATCCGCCCAGGCCGACAGCGCCGCGCCGGAAAAGGACACGCTCTGGGAGTTCAACCGCGCGCTCGGCCCACGGTTCACGCCCGCAAACTGCCCGAAGATCAAAGACTTCATCGACGTGGCGTTCACCGACGCCAAACGCGTCAACTCGACCATCAAGAAACGCTTCAACCGCCCACGCCCCGGCGAGACCGACCCCGCACACCCCAAGATGAACCCCTCGTTCCCCAGCGGCCACTCCACCACGGCCGGGCTCCGCTACCGGCTGCTCACCGCCATCACCGACGCGCCGCCGGACGCCGAGATCGAACTCTTCAAACAAGCGTGGTTCATGTGCTTCCAGCGACTGGCCGTAAACGTCCATTACTCCAGCGACATCTCCGCCGGGTTCGTGCTGGGCGAGATGGTCGCCGACGAGGTGCTCAAACAGGCCGCGGCCGAGCCGGACGGCAACGCGGGGAGAGCCCTCGCCGCGGCGAAGCAGCAGTGGAAGAGCTTGCGGGAATAGGGCAAAGCCGAGCAGAAAATCGCAAGCCTCAAAGTCTCAAGACGGAAGCGCGACGGCACAGCTTTGGGCCGCGATCTTGCCTCTCGGTCGAGCTCTGTTGATCTCAGCGATGTGTTAGTATACGCTTACTTGCCCTCAGGGAGATCCGCGATGAAAAATGACAGCGATGGACCGGGCCGGGGGCGTTTGATCGGCGGCCTGCTGATCGTTTCTCTGCTCGGGCTCCTCTGCGTGGTCGCGCCGGTCCTCGGCACCTCGCCGCTGATGCCCGCGCCGCTCTTCCCCCTGATCCGCACCGCCGTCGAGAAGCTGACCTGGGTGCCGATCGCGGCCTTGGGCGGGCTGGGGCTGGCAATCGGGCTGGGCACGCGCCTGCCCTGCGGCCGGGCCGCGCTCGCGAGCATCGCGATCCTGCCGGCCGTGGCGATCGCCGAGATCATCGCGGACAGCTCCACGCACAACCTCATCCCGTTCGAGATCGGGATGTACTTGTTTATGGCTCTGCCGGTGTGGGTGATGGCGATGGTCGGGAGGCGGGTGCGCGGGGGACGGGTGGTGGCGGCGGAGAGTGGCGAGAGGGTGGGCTAAAGAAGGATGTCGAAGACGGCCGGGCCTCAATGGTGTGGAGCGGCTGAAGACATCGAAGTCTCAAAGCAGGACTTCAATGGTACGAGGTCAACATCGATGCCACCCGCCCGATTCCACCCAACACACAGTTGGTGCCGCCCAGCCAGGCCCCCACTGTCCACTATTGAGTGGTAATCTGTGTAATGGAGACACTTTCTCTATACAAGATATTCCGAAATGCCGGGATTAGCACGGTACCAACCTCAGCAAGAAATACATCGAATAGCAATGATAGCCGATTCTCCGGAAGAGCGTCAAGCAATGTTGCGCGATACCGGTACAACGACGACAAGTAGAATGACAACCCCATACACGCCGTCAAAGTAGGCAACGGCGGAACTTTCGGCAAGAAGTGCCACTCGAACTGAGGCCAATCTCCAACGCCAGCATCGCCTCCAAAATTCACGCATGGAAATACGAGATTGTGAAAAGTTCCGTAAAACTTGTCAGATTGTGTTTCTTGAAAACTCATTTTTGATCTGTACGTCAATCTAGCGTCTGAGGCATGAACTCGAACATAGGCTTTTCTCAGAATTGGCATCGCCGACTCGATCTTTTTTTGAACCGACAACAAAGGTGTTTTTGTGGGTCTTCCCGAGGAAGGATCGAATTGCAGCTGAATTCTAGAAGGAGGAGTATCGCTGGCACCTTCGTGAGCAACCATTGGAGTCACCGACACCTGCTGCATGTGTAGCTTGAACGCGTCCGCCAATTCAGCAGACATGAAAAACGCAGGCGCAAGTAGTTGCTTTACCCTAACGGGCTTTAGAGGCAGCGGAGCGTCGGAAATAATACTATGAAATAATGGAATTACTCCGGCACTCTGAAATGCGATTGCGATCGACGATAGCTCTAGTTTCCGAGTACTCGCGGACAAATCGGAAATTCCATGCATTCGAAGGCGTTGTTTGTAGTTAGAAGGTTGCCATGCATGAATGATGGCAACCGCAAGATTCATAAAGCAATAATACTGCAGTACAGGTCGCACGATCGGGGATGCGAGTATTGAGTCTTGGTAGAATCGTAGAGCCAGAGCTACGTGCGCCGACACCGATTTGGCCGAATCGGTAAGTTGGGTGCCAGATAAATTGAATCGACTCTGCAAGATCATTCTTGATGTCACCGGCCGCGCCAAGTGGCTCAGATGAACAAGGTGCCCCCGCAATGGTTCAATTCGCGAGCTAATATTCTTCGTGGAACTTAGCGGGAACGTCATTCGACTCAATCCCCCTGATCCAGCACCGCCATAAACGCCTCCTGCGGGATCGTCACGCTGCCCACGCTCTTCATCCGCTTCTTGCCTTCCTGCTGCTTTTCCTGCAGATTGCGTTCACGCCCCGCCAGATGAAACGCCCCGGACCTAAGCCGATGCCCTTCTTTCTCGCATCGCCCGCTGCCGTTCGACCATCTCGCGGTATCGCTTCTGCCAGTATTCGAGTTGCTGCTCGCGGCTCATCACTTTGAGACGGTCGTGGACGACCTGTTGCCCTTGCCGCTTCATCTCGACGCAGTCGAAGTCTTTATCCATAGCGCACGACCTCCGCCGGGGAGTAGATGCCGATGGTCGGCAGGCCCCGGAGCATGTTCACCGCATTGTAGCGCGGGGCCTTTTCGCGGT
This sequence comes from Phycisphaerales bacterium, assembly GCA_044221955.1. Taxonomy (GTDB): domain Bacteria; phylum Planctomycetota; class Phycisphaerae; order Phycisphaerales; family UBA1924; genus CAZCPB01. The sequence continues at coordinate 10,935 of JBGAOD010000106.1, forward strand.
GCACGATGTGCTTGAAGTTCCAACTGACCAACAGGCCGCACCCCGCGATGGTCGCGGAAGCGACGTGCAGGGCGTCTTCCGCCGAGTTTTCCGAGACAATGTTTTCCGTGAGGTAGTGAACCTGGAGTTCGACCATGTCGGCATCGATCAGCACAAGCTCGGTGATGGTTCGGAGCGAGTCGAAGAGTGCGCGAACAGCCTCTGGCGCTCTTTCAAGCTCGTCTTCGACAAGCGGGGACGTGACCAACGTGAACCGGCCGGTACGAACCTCGTCGAAGAATCGAGTGCTGGCGGCCATGAACTCCTTGTCATAGGCACCGCCGTAGACGGAGGTATCGGCATAGACGCGAATCGGCCTCATACGGATTCTCCATCACCGCGCACGTAGCTCAATCCCCCTGATCCAGCACCGCCATGAACGCCTCCTGCGGAATGGTCACGCTCCCCACGCTCTTCATCCGCTTCTTGCCTTCCTTCTGCTTTTCCAGCAGCTTGCGCTTGCGGCTGATGTCGCCGCCGTAGCACTTGGCCAGCACGTTCTTGCGGAAGCTCTTGATCGTCTCGCGGGCGATGACCTTGCCGCCGATCGCGGCCTGCACCGGGATCTCGAACTGGTGGCGCGGGATCTGCTCGCGGAGCCTCGACACCAGCCCGCGGCCTCGGTATTCGGCGCGGTCGCGGTGGACGATGATGGCGAGGGCCTCGACGGGGTCGCCGTTGATGAGGATGTCGAGCTTGACGAGGCGGTCGGGGCGGTACTCGATGACCTCGTAGTCCATCGTGCCGTAGCCGCTGGTGAGGCCCTTCATCTTGTCGAAGAAGTCGTAGATGATCTCGGCCAGGGGCAGCTCGAACTGGATCATCTCGCGCGAGTTGGAGACGAAGGTCTGGGCCTTGTACACGCCGCGGCGGTCGAGGCAGAGCTTCATCACGTCGCCGATGTATTGCTTCGGAAGCATGATGTCCACGCGGCAGATGGGCTCGCGGATCTCTTCGATCTGGCCCATGTCGGGCAGGTCGCCGGGGTTGTGGACTTCGAGGAGTTGGCACTCGGGCGGGACGTTCTTGTAGTTGTCGCCGACCCGCTCGACGGGGCGGAGGACCTGGCCGTTGGCGCCGGTGACGGTTTCTTTGGTTTTGATGATGACGTGGTAGCTGACGGTCGGCGCGGTCTGCACGATCTCGACGCCGCCCTCGCGTTCGAGGCGCTCCTGGATGATGTCCATGTGCAGCAGGCCGAGGAAGCCGCAGCGGTAGCCGAAGCCGAGCGCCTCGGAGTGAACGGGCTGGAACGTGAACGATGAGTCGTTGAGCGAGAGTTTTTCCACCGCGTCGCGCAGCTCTTCGAAGTCCGAGCCCTTGCCGTCCTCGCTAGTGGCGGGGTAGAAATCGCAGAAGACCATCTGTCGTGGCGGCTGGTAGCCCTCGAGGGCGTCGGCCGCGGGGTCCTGCTCGAGCGTGATGGTGTCGCCGATGCGGACGTCCTTGAGAGTGCGGATGGCGGCGACCATGTAGCCGGTCTCGCCCGGGCCGACCTTGCCGCCGGGGACGCGGAAGGGCTTGGGGTTCATCTTTCCGATCTCGGAGATCTGGAAGGTTCGGCCGATGCCCATCATGCGGATCTTGTCGCCGACTTTCATCTCGCCGTCGAAGATTCGGAAGTAGACGATGACGCCGCGGTAGTCGTCGTACACAGCGTCGAAGATCAGGGCCCGCAACTGCGGGATCACGGGCTTGCGCGGCGCGGGGAGCTTGTCGCAGATGGCCGCGAGAAGCTCGGGGATTCCGAGCCCGGATTTCGCGGACACCAGCAAGCAGTCCTCGGCCTTGAAACCGAGCGTCTGCTCGATCTCGTCGGAGACATCGTCGGGGCGGGCGCTGGGAAGGTCGATCTTGTTGATGACCGGAATGATCGTGAGGTTCTCGTTGATCGCGAGGTACGCGTTCACGAGCGTCTGGGCCTGCACGCCCTGGGTGGAATCAACGACGAGGATGGCTCCTTCGCAGGCCTTGAGGGCGCGGCTGATCTCGACTTGGCCTCTCTCCTCCGCGCGCGACCGGGTCACGGTGCTGTGCACA
>JBGAOD010000107.1:0-13591 GCA_044221955.1 Phycisphaerales bacterium
GTTCGTGATCCAGTTTGGCGACCCGACGGGCACCGGTGACGGCGGGCCGGGCTTCTCCTACGACTTGGAGCCCACCACGCTGCCGCATGATTTCGGCGTGCTCTCGGTGGCCCGAGACACCGACCCCAACACCAACGGCTCGCAGGTCTTCGTGTGCCTGAGCCGCGAGGGGACGGCGCGTCTCGACGGGAAGTACACCGCCTTTGCGCAGCTCGTGCGGGGCGCGAGCGCCGTTCGCGCGATCGCGGCGACGCCGCTGGAGCCGGGCACGGACAAACCGATCAAGCCCCCCGTCGTGTTCTCGGCCCGAGTCGTTCCCGCGCCGACGATGGAGCGTCGTGCGGGCGACGCTGATCCCGCGCGCGAACCCGTGGGTGAACCGGCGCAGGAGCGGGGCTCCGGCGGGCACTAGGATCACCTGCTGAACGCCCCCGTCGGATTCAGGAGAACGTTTGGTGTACTGGATCTGCGACACTCTCGGCGGGCTTTACGAACTGGTCCGGCTTGGCGTGGTTACTCGGTTCCGTTTCCGCGGGGCGTACTGGTCCTGGCGGCTTCACACCGCGTTTGGGCGCGGGTTCCCGGCATCGCGAGCCGAACTCATCGCGGCGGTGCTGGCTTACGGGCGATGGGTCCACCGAATGCGTCGCGGTCGGAGTTAGGGCCGGGGGTGTGCGGTCTGATCGTCGCTTCAGGTGCCCGCGAATTGCCGCTTGGACCACGCGACGGTCTCGTCGATCCCCTCTTCCAGCGACGTGATCGGCGAGTAATTGAGGATCTCACGCGCTCGGGTGATATCCGCCAGCGAATCGCGCACGTCGCCGGTCCTGGAGGGCTCGAAGACGGGACTGGATTCGGGCACGCCACAGGCTCGCGCGATCAGCTCGGCAAGGTTCAGCACGCTGGAGCGACGCCCGGTCCCGATGTTGATCGCTTCCCCGCGGAGGGGCTTGTCGATCGCTCCGGCTTGGAGCAACGCCAGCACGGCGTTGGCAACGGGCGTGAAATCGCGGGTCTGCCGGCCGTCACCGTAGATCAGGGGCGGCTGTCCGTCGAGGATGCGTTTGGTCATCGCGGCGATGACGGCGGCGTAGGCCGAGTCCGCCGGTTGCCGCGGACCAAAGACGTTGAAGAGCCGCAGCGAAACGGTGGACATCCCGTAGCTCGACGAGTATGCGCAGAGGAGGTGTTCGCTAGCCAGTTTGCTCGCGGCGTAGGGCGACATGGGCATTGGGGCCTGGGTCTCAACCTTTGCGGGTCCGTCGGCCCCGGGGACGCCACGCTGTTCGCCGTAGGCCGAGGACGAGGCCGTGTAGACGACGCGTCCCACTTTGTTGGACCGCGCCGCCTCGAGCACCCGCAGGGTGCCGGTGGAGTTCACCGACCAGGTGCGTTGGGGCTCCTTGATCGAGCGTGGCACCGAACCGATCGCGCCCAGGTGGAACACGACTTTAGCCGGAGAATCGAAGGGTGATCCGGTGGGTTCGCCGCGGACCGCCTCGTTCACCGCCTCATCATCCAGCACCGATCCGTGAACGAAGCGAACGCGCCGGGGTTCGAGGTCGATGAGCGATCCGAGGTGCTCGAGCGTCGAGTTTGAGAGGTCGTCGATGACGGTGATCGAAGCGCCTAGTGAAAGAAGGGCGTCCACCAGGTGCCCGCCGATGAACCCGGCACCACCAGTCACGCAGACCGGGAGTCCCTGGTAGTGGGCACGAAGGCGTTCGACGATGGCGGCCGGGAACTTCATCGGTGGTGTATGCTACCGCACGGAGGGATTCGTTTGTGAACGAAGTCGTGCTTTCCTCCCCAGAAGCGAACTGTTCGGGGCCCAATCGGACCGTGGAGGAACAGGACTACGCCTCACCCCGAGAACTTTGAGGGTACGGAGCCGACCAATGTCCGACGACGCAAGCCGCAATGCCGCCACCGATCAACCCCTCCGCGTCCATCTCGGTGGGCAGGAGGCCCGTGCTGGGTGGAAGATATTTGATATCCAGAGGCGGCCGGAGGTTGATTTCGTTGGCACGGTCACGGACCTCTCGCAGTTCGCGGACCAATCGGTGGCGGAGCTCTAAGCCTCGCACGTGGAGGAGCACCTTGATTCCGTGAGTGAACTCCCACGGGCGCTGCAAGAGGCCCACCGCGTCCTCAAACCTGGCGGGGTTCTGCGCATCGGTGTTCCCGACCTGGACGTGCTGTGCAAGCTCATCCTGACGCCGGGCCTTTCCTTGCCCGAGCGGTTCCATGTGCAGCGGATGCTCTTTGGCGGGCAAACCGATCCGTTTGACTACCACAAGGTCGGACTGAACTTCGAGTTCTTGAGCGCCTTCCTCGGCAGGGCTGGGTTCCACGGGGATCGTCGTCTGCGCGAGTTCAACCTGTTCAAGGATTGCAACTCGCTGCGGTTTCGCGATGTTCCGATCAGCCTGAACGTGATAGCGCTCAGGTGAGCCCCGCGAAGGAGCCCACCTGAGCGCTCTCGGGCGATCAGGGTCTGAAGCGGCCCGAGACTTTAGCAGCCGGCCTCGAAATCGATGACGTAAGCGTCGAAGTCTTCGCCGGTAACAAACCCGTCGTGGTCGTAGTCGGCGGCGAGGTCCCCGGCCTCAAAGACGACGACGAAGGCGTCGAAGTCTTCGCCGGTGACAAACCCGTTCCCGTCGAAGTCAGCCGTGCGGACGTTGACCGTGACCGACGCGCACGAGGAGTTGCCGCAGCCATTCTCCCAGCGCGCGTAGTAGGTCGTAGTGGCGGTGGGTGACGAGATTACCAGCGGGGAGCCGGTGCCCTCGAAAGATCCGCCGCAGGTGCCCGAGTACCAGCGGAGTGTGTCGCCCGAGCCGCCCACGGCGGTAAGCGAAATCGTGCCCGCGTCGCTTGCGCAGAAGTTCGTGCGGTCCGTGGCGGCCGAGGTCGGGGCCACGGCGAGCGGGTTCACGACAACGTTGACCGAGCCGCAGTTGGTGCTGAAGGCGCTGTCGCTGTTGCGCTGGGCGCGGGCGAAATAGGTGGTGTTGGTCGCGGGCGAAAGGACGAGCGGGCTGCCGGAGCCCACGAGCGTGCCGCCGCAACTGCCTGTGTACCACCGGACTGTTTCACCAACACCGACCGTTGCGGTCAGCTGCGTGGTCTGGCCGTTGCAGACCGTCCCGGGCGTCGCCAGCACGTTGGTCGGCGTCGCGGGCAGGCCGGGCGTGATGGTGAAGTTGGCGTTGGAGATATCAAAGAAGATGTTGCCGACCGCCTCGACCTTGACGCGGGCCTGGGTTGTCGAGATGTTGGGGAGCGCGACGAGCGCCGAGCCGTTGTTGGGCGTGCTGGCGAGGAGCACGGTCGGGAACGTGGTGCCGCCGTCGGTGGAGAGCGAAATCTTCACGTTCGCGCAGCTCACCGGCGCGATGTCGGTGCTGGTGACGTTCCATGTGACGGTGATGTTGCCCGACTGCGTCCCCGCGGCGTTGGGGAAAGTGACGGCGAAGGGACCGGCGGCGGTGGTGGAGGTGACGGTCATGAGGTCGGAGAACACGCCGCCCGCGCCGGGCTTGTTGTCGCGGACCGTACACTTAAAGCTCATCGTCCGACTGGTCACGGGCAGGCGCTCGCCCTTGGCGAAGGTGTTGGCCTTGAGGTTAGTGATGTTGGGGATGGTTCGCGTCGGGTTGGTGGTGCCGGTGAAAGAGCGGATGAAGGGGCTGGTGCCGTTGTCGATGAAGATGTTCGAGATCGCTCCCTGGGCCGCGCCGAGGTTGTTCTGCTCCCAGCAGTACGTCAGCACGTCACCGTCGGCGTCGCTGCTGGACGCGGGCGTGAGCGCGAAAGGGGTGTTGGCGGGGATGGTGTAGTTGAGCCCCGCGTCGACAACGGGGACGCTGTTGCCGGTGGCCGTGGTCGAGTGACAGGTCTTGCTGGCGACGAACGCCATGATCTCTTCGTGGCTCTTGAACCCGAAGTAGGCGTCGCTGTGGGCCTGGGTGTCGTCGGGGGAGCAGATGCCCGCGTATCCCATAATGGTGGACGCTGATCCGACCTCATAAGCGGTGCTGGCGTTGCGGTTGCCGCCGGAGCAGGACCCGCCGGTGCCGTTGAAGTTGTGGTTGCCCCCGAACTGGTGGCCCATCTCGTGCGCAACATAGTCGATGTAGAACGCGTCGCCGGTCGGGGTGGGCAGCCCGGTCACACCCCAGGCCTTGGAAGTTCCGCACACCACACCGAGGCCCGCGACCCCGCCGCCGCCGGTGGAGAAGACGTGCCCGATGTCGTAGTTGGCGCTGCCGATGACCGTGTTGAGGTTGGTCTGGTTCTGCGACAGCATGGTGCCGCCGTTCAAGTTGTCGTAGGGATCGGTTGTGCCGTTGGTGTAGACGATCGACGTGTTGTTGGCGATGAGCACGAGGCGGATAGCGCACTCGAGCTCGTAGACGCCGGTCACGCGGTTGATCGCGGTGACGATGGCCGCCTGTGCGCCCGCGACGGTGCCGCCGCCGACCGCCGCCGCGTACTCCCCGGTGCAGGCGTTGGCGAGGCGGTACTGACGGCGCGTGGTGCCCGAGACGGGCGGGTGGCCGTTGTTGTTCTTCTTGAGATCGACCGGCATGTCAAGGTGCCCGGTGGTATAGCACGCAAAGCCGTGCGTGTTCCGCAAGCCCGACTTGTGGTAGCTGGTGTAGAGCACCGTGTCGTTCTTGGTGTAGGGGTCGATCCAGTAGCTGCGGTCCTGATCAGGCCCCCCGCCCTCGCCACCGGCCGCGAGCACTTGGGCGTGGAAACCCGCCGGCGTCGTGTCGAGCCGGACCACCGCGGTCGGGTCGTCGATGCCCTGACCCAGGTAGGTTTTGATCTCGGGGAACTGGTCGGCCAGCCCCTTTTCCATGATCGGCGAATCGACCACGCGGAAGCGATGGAACGTCCCTTCGGGAGTTGGGAGCGTAATCACCACGGCGTTGCGGTCAGCACCCGGCGTGTCCTCCAGCGGAGCGACCTTGAGCTTTTCCTTGAGCGCGACCATGTTTAGCGTCACCGGCTGGCACACGTCGGGGCGAACCCAGGCGTCCAGCGGGGCGTGGTTGGCCGGGACGCTGTCGAGCGTGATCCACAGTCCGTCCCACGATGTGTCGCCCGCGTTGGTCGCGGCCGCGAGCCCGCAGAACGCCAAGACCGCGGTCGTTGTTCCGATTCGCTTTGTCATTCGGTCCATTTCTTTCCTCATCTCCGTTTCTCGTGGTTTGGCCCCGGTCTTCGACCAGGTGTCCTGCAACCGTTGGCTCAACGCTGCGACCGACGGTCAGTTTGGCGTGACCGCCCGTGTCCTGGGCCGATCGTCGTGCATGGAGGTGTTGGTGTCAAGGAACTTTTTCAGTCGATTAGAGTTCTCGGGTCCGAAGGCCCATTTGGGGTTCCTAGGTTGACGGACCGATCAGCATCCTGTCACGAACGCCGTGACATAGGCGTCGAAATCGTCGCCAGTGACGAACCCGTCGCCGCCAAAGTCGGCCGAAGCGTCGCCCGCGACGAACGCCGTCGCGAAAAGGTCGAAGTCGTCGGCGGTAACGAACCCATCGTTGTTGAAGTCCGAGGGACACCTGGTCTGGATGTCGCCCGAAGCGACGAGCGCATAGCCCTGCTTGACGCCCGCGGAGTTGACCGCCGTTGCGCGCACCCGGACGGTGTAGAGCCCGGGGATGGGCGAGTTTCGGATCACTCGCTCGACGTTGTTCTTGGCGTCGGCCGTGCCGCCGATGCTCGATTGGCCGCTCGCGAACACGTTGCCCTTGTAGATGTTGGACAACGGATCTACAACCTCGAGGTCAAGGTTGTTGATGATCGGGTTGGCGACGCCCACAGTAGCAGCGGGATGGGTCGAGACGAGCGTGATCTCCAGCGGGGCGTTGTCGGTGCTGACGCGGAAGGTGTACTCCGCAAGCTGCCCGGTGGTCAGCCCGCTCGCGTTGCGGACGTCGCGCACGAAGAGCTTCCGCGCCTCGCCCGCGAAGAAGAGCGAGTTGTCCAGCAGCACTCGCCCCCAGCCCTCGCTGTTGCTCGGGTACCCCGAGATGCCGGTCATGTCCACCGACGTGTTGACGAGCACTGCCTTGAGCAGCGCGCCCGAAGGAGTGATCGCGTCGGCGGCGTTCTTGGTCCCCGAGGGGTACCAGCCTTCGGTGAAATACTGGCGGACGAGCAGCCCGGCACCCGACACGGCCGGGCAAGCCATGGACGTGCCGGTCAGGGCCGTAGTCCCGCACGTCGTCGCGGCGCTTGCGGAGACGGTGCCGCAACCGGGTGCGTAGACCTCTGGCTTGCGGCGGCCGTCGGCGGTGGGGCCCGTGCCGCCCGAGCAGTGGTTGCCTTGGCTGGGAGTGTCCTGAGACGCGCCGACACCGAGCACGTTCACGGAGTTTTCGGGCGTGGTCGCGATGCTCCCGTTGGAGACCGCAAACGCGACGAGGCTGTCCTCGTTGGCGGCGGTGAAGAGGTCGATCTGCCGGCACCAATTCGTGTAGCTGGTGGTGCTGTCGTCGCCCCAACTGTTGCTGTGGACGCGGGCGCCGTCGTTGTGCGCGTCCTGGAACCGCAGCGAGAGCGACGTGCCGGCGCTGCTGATGGCGCTGAGGTTCGTGAAGCTCAGCTTGGCCGCGAACGCGATGCCGTCGTTGGTCGTGTATGCGCCGAAGGGGGCGGCGTCGCCGGCGAAGGTTCCGGCGGTGTGCGTGCCGTGGGTGTCGATCGCGCCGGCGCTTCGCAGGGCGACGACCTTGCGGTGCGTCGGACCGATCGGGACGGAGTCGTCGAACATGCAGTGCGACTCGGCCATGGTGCCGTCGATGAGCCCGCCGATCTGCCCTTCGCCGTGGATGCCCTTGTTCCAGATCGGCGTCTGGTTGGCGACGTTGCTCTGCAGGATCCATCTGTTGGTGTCGTTGCGAAGCGTGGCCTCGGGGCCGTCTTCGATGAACTGCACCTCGTCGAGCAGGGCCAAGGCGGGAATGTCGGCGGCCCGCATGGTGGCGTCGATCGCCCATTGCGAACCCTCGGGGTTGACGGCACGGACTTCACCGCCGAGCCTCGTGATCTCGGCGACTACAGAGCGGGTATCGGCGTTGTCGAAGCAGAGCACGGTGACTTCGGCCATGCCGCGTGAGGCAAGCTCCTGACGGTGCGCGGTTTGGTACGGGCGGTTGCTGATCTCGGGGTCGAGCTTCCATTCGCTGTCGAACGCGCCAAGCCACGCTACGAATCCGAGCGGGCCGCCGGGTTGGTTCACGGTGGCGACGAGGTTGGCGGCCGCGTCATCGTTGAGCACGACGATGTAGGCGTGCTCGGGAAGGTACTGCCCGAGCATGATGCCTGCCTGAACGAGCGCCGCCTCGCGATCGGCGGTCAACGGGCCGTCGAGCTGGAGCACGTAGTGAGTGCCCGCGGCGATGACGCGAGGCCGCCCGGGGACTGGTTTGAGCAGGTTTTCGCGAAGAGTTGTGTCAACCTCCCCAGCGCGGAGGTGCAGTTGGCTTCCGAAGGACTGCTCCTGTCCCGAAGAGGTCCGCTCGGCGGCGGCGTTCGACGTTGCAAAGCCGGCCGCGCAAGCGAGGGCGAGAGCGAGTTTTCGAGTCACGGCGTGTGCGCACAAGGGCATGGTTTTGGCTCCCGATTCGCGTGGTAAGGGGGATCTGCAAGGAGATCGCGTGAAGATGGAGATATCCATTTCGTACCCAGCGTACCGAAAGTTCCCGCGCACTCCAAGACAAGTTCTCGAGATTGACTTGCGGCACGAGAGTTGCTCGACAACCCGGGCACGAGTCCGAGTTTGATTGTGCGCCCGCAAGAAGTCAAACCCGGGCGGTCATTGCTGGGGTGCGGGCGAAGGTTCGGCCTGGGGCTTGACGATCACGCGGATCTTGCGATCTGGGAGGTAGTACCTGCTGAACACGGCGCGGATCTCTTCGCCCGAGATCTTCTGGAGGTCTTGGGGCCTGGACATGACCTCGTCGAGCGTGGTGCCGCGGTAGGTGAGCTCTTGCAAGCGCTGCGACCAGAACGCGGGTTCGAGCAATTCTCGAGAGACATCGGTCGCGACTTGCTTGCGCGCCACAGCGAGTTCCTCGTCGGTTGGTCCGGCCTTGGCAAAGGCGGCGTACATCTCGTCGATGGCGTTGGCGAGGTCCTCGGCCTTGGCGGGATCAGCGGGGGCGGCCGCGAAGAACATGCCGTAACCCGGGTAGGTTTCACCCGGGGCGCTGCGCGGGCGGATGGAGTAGACGAGTTGGCGCTTCTCGCGGATCTCGGCGGTCATGCGCGAGGCCAGCACGCGCGAGGCCATGTCCAACGCGAGCGAATCGGCGCGGTTCGCCGCGTCGGGCCCGAAGAACCCGGACATGACCTGTGCCTTGGGGGTGGTTGTGGCGTATTCGACGCTTGCGAGCTTGGCGCTCGTCGGGGGCGCAATACGGCGTGCCTCGGCGAGCGTGCTCGGCGTGATGCGCTCCCGCGTAGGGAGGGCACCGAGGTACAAGGCGATCAGGTCCAGCGCGGGCTCTTTCTCCATTTCGCCGACGATTGAGACCTCGATGGGTGAGGTGGCGATGAGCTTCTTGAGAAACTCTTGCGCATCGGGGAGCGTGAGGGCGTCGAGCTGGGCCTTGGTCAGGGGGCGCGGGCGGGTTTCGCCTGCGGGGTAGACCGTGTCGGGGAGCACCACGCTGAACAGGCCGGTAGCGTCCTTTTCGCGGCGTTCGATAGCGATGATCTGGCGTGCTTTCCATTGGTCGAAGGAAGTCTGCTCGATCTTGGGATCGGTTAGCATCAAGTAGGCGAGTTGGAGCCCTGCTTCGATCTGGTCGGGCAGCCCGCTGACGCGGAGGGTGAGCGCGTCGGACCCGGCCTGCCCGACGAACGCGAGGTTGCGGGCGTTCATCAGGTCGCGCACTTGGATGGAGCTGAGCGTGCTGGTGGCGGGGCTGGCCCAGGCGACGGCGGCGGCACGGGCGAGGCCTCGGGTCTGAGCGGTTTCGAGCAGTTCGCCGCCTGCGAGCGTGATGGTGACGGTGACTTGATTGTGCCGGAAGTTCATGAAGCGGTGATGGACGCGGACGTTGTTGGAGAGCCAGCCGGACCAAACAGACGAGCCGACGTGCTGGGTGAGTTCTCCGATCGTGCCGGGCTTGGGGAGTTCGCTGAGCAGTGACTTGGCCCGTTCACGCGGTTCCTCGGCTGCCGGTGTCACGCCCATCATCGCGCCGGCGACGGCGGCGAGTTCCTTCTCTGTGACCTGCGAGAGGCTGGGCGGGCCGGTGAGCGTGAACACGACGCTGGAAAAATCAAGAAGTTCGACCAGACGCTTCGAGACCTCCTCGTCGGTGATGCCCGGGAGCATCCCCTTGCCGAGTTCGAGTTCTTGGGAGGCGGACATGAAGGGTTCACCGGAGGTGACGGCCTCATTGATCGCGCGGATGGCGAGCGGGCCGGGGCGGTTCTGCTCGGTGGCGGCGGTGGACTCGGCGGTGTGCAGGGCTTGTTCTTTGACGTCGGCAATCTCGCGGGGTTGCAGCCCGTTGAGGTGGGCGCGCTGGACCTCGGTGATGAGGTCGGCCATGGCGTCCTTCCAGTCCCCGGGCTTTGGCGTGGCGGTGATCTCGATCTGGCGGAGGGACCGTCCGAGCGTGCCGACGCGGGCCTGCGTGCGGTGCGCGCGCAGTTCGCCGAGTTTGAGCTTGGTTTGCAAGCGCAAGTTGAACGCCTGGATAGCAAGGCGGTCGATGAGCTGGTCGCGCCACTGGCGAGAAGACACAATCGGAGGGCGGAGCGTGAGGACGCGGGCCAGCCCGACGCTCGCTTCGCGGACCTCGGGGTCGGTGGCAACGATGGCGCGGATGCCCTGGGTGGGTTTCGTTCCGGCGTCGGGGGCGAGCGGGCGATCGGCGGGTTTTCCGTCGGCGAACGAGGCCGAAATCTGGTCGATGATGAGTTTGGGGTCGGTGTCGGCGAGGACGATGAGGGTCATATTTGAGGGGACGTACCAGCGCGTGTAGAAGTCCACGAACTCGGGGCGGAGGAGCCGCTCAATCGATTCCTGCGTTCCGATGGTCGCACGCTTGCCGAGAAGAGATTCCGGGGCGAGTCGCTCGAGGAGGTCGTCGTTGACTCGGCGTTCGCCGCTGAGCCCGCGGCGGCGTTCTTCGAGGATGATCTTGCGCTCGTTCTCGATCTCCTGCGGGCTCAGGTCGAGCCGGAACGCGACGTCGGAGAGGAACGTCATGGCCTTGGCGATGGTCTCGGGCTGGCAGTTGGGCGTGCTGAGCTGGTAGGTGGTCTGGTTGTAGTTGGTGAAGGCGTTTTGGTCGCGCCCGAAGCGCATGCCGATGGACTCGAAGAAGGGGACGACCGAGCCGGGTGGGAAGTTCTTCGAGCCGTTGAAGGCCATGTGCTCGAGATAGTGGGCGAGCCCGCGCTGCGTGTCGGTTTCGTTGAGCGAGCCGGCGTGAACGTGGAGCCACATGGCCCAGCCGGGCGGGCTGCCGTGCTTCATGACCATGTAGGTGAGGCCGTTGGGGAGCGTGCCGGTGATGAGGTCGGGGTGGGAGGGGAGGATTCCGCGGCGGCGCGGGGGCGGGGGGCGGTCGCTGGGCGGCTCTTGGGAGGGCTGAGCGGCGGGTGCTTCAGGGGGAGTCTGCGCCGAAGCGACCGTGCTGATCGAGGATGACATCAGCAAGGCGGCCAGCAGCCATGCGAGCGTGAAACGGGGCATCGGGTGCTCCTGTTGAGATTCGGAATAGATCGAATCGTGCGGGGTGAATGGTAGGGGAGAGAGATCGGGAATCGGCCCGTGTACTTCATCGGACCCGAACAGCGCACGCGCGGAGTCATCGCGAGCACGAATGAGATTCGGGCGGAGAAGGAGGGGATGGAGAAAGGCGGGGAGCCCCACTCGGAGAGTGGGGGTATCCAATTCCGATTCAGCGATCAGGCGAGGGCCGCGGCACCCGAGATGATCTCGGTGAGCTCGGTCGTGATTTGGGCCTGGCGGGCGCGGTTGTAGACGCGGGTGAGGCGTTTGCCCATCTTGCCCGAGTTGTCGGTGGCGGCCTTCATGGCGATCATGCGCGCGACGTGCTCGCTGACGTTGGCCTCTTGGAAGAGTTGGAAGAGTGTGGCCTTGACGGCGGCGGGGAGGAGGTCGTCGAGCAGGCCTTGGGCGTCGGGGCTGAACTCGTATTGGGCAGTCGTGCCGGGCTTGGCTGAGGCCTCCGCCGATTTCGCAACCGGCTTGAAGGGCAGGATCTGCTGGACCTGCGTGACCTGGCGGCCCGCAGAGATGAAGCGCATCGAGACGACGCGGACGCAGGAGATTTTTCCGGCGGCGAACTGATCGATATACGACTGCGCGAGGGATTCGACCGCCTCGTAGCTGGGCTTGTCGGTGAACTGGGTGTGCTGGGCGGCGATGGGCATGCCGTTGAACTTGAAGAAGGCGACGCCCTTCTTGCCGACGAGTTCGACCTGTCCGGCCTTGGCGGCGGGGGTGGCTTTGAAGAAGTTCATGGCGGCGCGGAGGACCGAGCCGTTGTACGGCCCGCAGAGCCCGCGGTCGGAGACGAGGATGAGCGTGACCTCCGCGCCGGGGCGTGGCTTGCCGTTGTCAATCAGAGGGTGGGAAGCGTCGGCCATGGACCCTGCGAGCTCGCTGACCAGCCCGAAGAGGGTGGTGGTGTAGGGCTTGCTGGCCATGGTTCGGGCGTTGGAGGCCGCGAACTTGGACGTGGCGATCATCTGCATCGTTTTGGTGATGCGACGGATGTTGCCGACGGCCTTGATGCGCTTCTTGATTTCGCGGGTTTTGCCCATAAGGGCGGGAGTATAGGGGGGGGTGGGTGGTAAAAGTCACGCGCTGGGCGGATGAGGCGTTGACGGGTCAGGAAGGGGCGATTTCACGCCGCCGCGCGGTCGGCAGGGTGGCTTTGGACGCGTTCACGTGATTGCGGCGGCACCGCCGGCGGCGGAATCCTGGGCGCGCTGGTTTTCCTCGGCGGCGGCAATGATCGCCGACGGGTCGGCTGCGGGAGCACCTTCCATCGCCAGGATGACGTGCTGGAAGCCCATCCCCGGGAGCTCGTTGACCCAGAGAATGCCGCCGGAAACCCGATCGAGGCAGATGACCCTGCCGGTGCTGCCCGCGAAAATCTCGTCGCCTCGGATCAGGATCGAAATCACGCTTCCGTTGACGCCGGGGAGGGTGGTGCGCCAGATTTCCGATCCGTCGAGGGGGTTGAGTGCGCAGACGAACTTCTTGGTGGCGACGATCAACAGTTCGCGTTCCATGTGGTACCCTCCGGGTGTTTCGTGACGGTTGATCGTCAAGTTCTACCGGGAAATTGTTGCCGCGTTTCACGCCCCCGGCGTCCGAGCCTTTGCAGCTCTCACTTTCTGATCGGAGCCCAGCTATGCCCCTGACCCGCGACCAAATCACACAGCGTGCCGCCAAGGAACTCCGTGACGGGTTCATCGTGAACCTGGGGATCGGGATGCCGACGCTGGTGGCGAACCATGTGCCGGCGGGGATGGACGTGTGGTTGCAATCCGAGAACGGGCTGCTGGGGATGGGGCCGTTCCCCAGCGAGAAGGAAGTGGACGCGGATTTGATCAACGCGGGGAAGCAGACGATCACGGCCCGGCCGGGGGCAGCGTTTTTCAGCTCGGCGGACAGCTTCGCGATGATCCGCGGCGGGCACGTGGACCTGTGCATCCTGGGGGCGATGCAGGTGTCGCAGGAGGGTGATCTGGCGAACTGGATGGTGCCGGGGAAGATGGTCAAAGGGATGGGCGGTGCGATGGATTTGGTTGCGGGCGTGAAGCGGGTCGTGGTGACGATGGAGCACACGGCCAAGGGCGCGGCGAAGGTTGTCAAGCAGTGCTCGCTGCCGCTGACGGGGAAGCGGTGCGTGGATCTGGTGATTACGGAGCTGTGTGTTTTGGAAATGGACCCGGTGAAGCGGCGGTTCGTGCTGACGGAGCTGGCGCCGGGAGTGAGTGTGGAGGATGTGAAGAGGCAGACGGAGGCGGAGATTGTGGTCGGGGAGAGGGTCGGGGTGGTGGAGGTTTGAGAGGAGAGAGATTGAGAGCTGGGGCGTGCCGCCCCGGTCTTTGAGTTGTCCGTTTGAGTGATTCTTTGGAAGATTTCGGGGCGACACGCCCCGGCTCACAGGGTTGTTTCGATCACGCGAGATCAGTGATGAAACAATCCCTTGATCCGTTCTTTGAGAGTGAACTCGCTCAAATCTTGAAGTTCTCCCGCGTCGAGCAGGATCCCGCCGCAGACCGTGCATGATTTTTCGTGGATGTGCGGCTGCTTCTGATCCACGATGTCGATGAGCATGGAGCGGTCGCGGGGGCAGACCATGCCGGCGGGGGTTCGGCCGGTGGTGTGGATCCGTTTTTCTTCGGGGTCGATCGAACGCACCGGAGCGGCTTTGACGCTCTTGCCCGCGGCCTTGCTCGCATCGTTGAATGCGAGAACCTTCTGGAGTTCGAGCGCGTCGAACCACATCGCGCCGCACTTTCCGCAGCGGTCGATGGTGACGGTTCCGACCTCAATCTTTTC
>JBGAOD010000108.1:0-13636 GCA_044221955.1 Phycisphaerales bacterium
CGAACGCGCGGTCGGCCGCGCTCGCCGGATCAACCAGCACCGCGCGGGCCAGCGGGCCCGAGAGCGCCACCGAGAGCGGGCCGCGCTCAAAGGCCGGGAGATACGCGAACACCCGCGCGCCCACCAGCACCAGCCTGCACTCGCCCGGCTTGGTGCCCTTGGCGCGGCACGTCAGCAGCAGCGGCAACCCGACGAGCGGGCACCACCCCGGCCCGCCGCGATGATCCGAAACAACCCCCGATTCGCTCGCCGAGAACCATTCGTGTACGGCCCCAGCTTGCGGCAGCGGAAGACCCTCAGCCCCGACGGCCCCCACCTGAGAACCCATCGTCGCCCGGGCTGAAGAAGCTCGATCCAGAGCGTCCCGTGCGTCCCGCAGGCGCTGATCACGGCCGGAATCCAGCGGAGACCCAGAAGTACGCATCTCGTTAGGATAATGTTTGTTTGGTCTTTGTCAAGTCAATATGGATCGAGAGTAAAACCGTTCTCACGATCGCGGACCACGAAGATCGTGAGACGAAGCCCGACCCGCCCCGAGCGATCCGGTGGCCCGCGTGCGTCGCCCACGGCAACGGGGACGGCAACGGAGGCGGGGTGGGGGGCGGCGGCTCTCACGACCCCGCGTTAGGATGGCGACGCCCGGCGGGGTACCTCGTTGGGTTGGGCCTGGAAATCACTGCGCCTTAAGGCGACTCCTCGCCAGAGGGGTTTCTTGAAGAACAGACGGGGGATGCCATTCAAAGCGAGTCGGAACGATCGGGCGCCTTGAGCGAGCAAAGTTTGTGGACGATCATCGCCGCGTCCTCGGCCGGGACGCTGATCGAGTGGTATGACTTCTACATCTTCGGATCGCTCGCCGTCACGCTGTCGGACGTGTTCTTCCCCAAGGGCAGCGGCGCGACCGGGATTCTCTCGATCCTCGCGACCTTCGCGATCGGGTTTGTGGTCCGTCCGTTCGGTGCGATGCTGTTTGGGCACCTGGGCGATCGGATCGGCCGGAAGTACACGTTCATGGTCACGCTGCTGCTCATGGGCGGTGCGACGTTCCTGATCGGGGTGCTGCCGGGGTTCGCCGTGATCGGCTGGGCCGCGCCGGTGCTGCTCATCGTGCTGCGACTCTGCCAGGGGCTGGCGCTGGGCGGGGAGTACGGCGGCGCGGCCACGTACGTCGCCGAACACTGCCCCGATGGCTCGCGCGGGTATTGGACAAGCTGGATTCAGACTACCGCGACGCTGGGCCTGTTCGTGTCGCTGGGCGTCATCCTCGCGTGCCGCGGGCTGCTCACCCCCGAGCAGTTCGCCGCGTGGGGATGGCGGATTCCGTTCTGGGTCTCGCTGGCGCTGGTTGCCTTTTCCTACTACATCCGCCGAAGGATGCGCGAGTCGCCGCTCTTCATGCGGATGAAGGCCGCGGGAAAGGGCGCAAAGAACCCGATCCAAGAATCGCTCGGAAACCCCGCGAATCGGAGGCTTGTACTGCTCGCCCTGTTCGGCGCAACGGCCGGTCAGGGAGTGGTGTGGTACACAGGGCAGTTCTACGCGATGAACTTCGTGAAGCTGACGATCGGCGTGGACGCGACGCAGGCCGAGTACATCATGGGCATCGCGCTGCTGGCGGGAACGCCGTTCTTTATCGTCATGGGCGCGCTCTCCGACCGGATCGGCCGCAAGGGGATCATGCTCGCGGGGTGCCTGCTGGCGCTCGTGACGTACTACCCGATCTACGGCGCGATGGTGGCGACGGGAGACCTGAACAACCCCGCACGCTTCCAACTCGTGGAGAACGGCGTTGCCTCAGTCGGTACGCCCGTCGTCGAGACCACCGGCGCGGGCGACTCCGCCGTCACGACCACCACGTCCAAAGAAACCCGCACCTACCGCGACGGCACCGTGAACACCGTCCGCGTCACGCGCACGCTCAGCAACGGCGGGGCTGAGAAAGTCACCCAGAAGAACTCGATCCGCTTCCCCTCCGTCACCAGCGCCCCGGCCCTGACGCTCACGTTCCTGATCTGGGTCCAGGTGCTCTACGTCACCATGGTCTACGGCCCGATCGCCGCGTTCCTCGTCGAGCTCTTCCCCACCCGCGTCCGCTACACCTCCATGTCCCTGCCCTACCACGTCGGCAACGGGGTCTTCGGCGGCATGGTCCCGTTCCTCGGGCAGTTGTTCGTCGAACGGACGGGGAACGCTTTCGCCGGGCTGTGGTACCCGATGGCCGTGTGCGTGCTGACCCTCGTGGTGGGAGTGCTGTTCGTGCGCGAACCGCGGGCCGTGCGCATGCTCGATGAACACTGAAAAAGTGGAGAGTTCTTCGAGCGCCACGCCAAGGTTGACACCCACGCAACGAAGTCTTTTCATTTCACAACCACACCCGGGATCGTGTACGATGACCGCTCGTTCGTGGGACGAGCTTTGAAAACCCCGGGCGCTTCGTCTTTTCGCCCCATTGGAGTCAGGCCATGGCAATCGGTGTCCGATCGTTGACCTTCGTGTTCGCGGCCTGTTCAAGCTCATGGCTGGCGAGCGCCCAGCCGCTGCCGACCGACCCCGCCCTGGTCACGGGCACGCTCGACAACGGGCTCAAATACATCGTCCGCAAGCACGCCGTCCCGCCGGGAAGGGCCGTGGTCTGGATGCACATGGACACCGGCTCGCTCAACGAGACCGACCGCCAGCGCGGCATCGCGCACTACACCGAGCACATGGCGTTCAACGGGTCGGCCAACTTCCCGCCCGGCTCGGTCGTCCCGTTCTTCCAGTCCCTGGGCATGACCTTCGGGCGCGACCAGAACGCCTTCACGAGCTTCGACCAGACCACCTACCAGCTCTCGCTCCCCAACGCCTCGGCCGACACGCTGGGCAAGGGACTCACGTTCTTTTCTGACGTGCTCTCCCAGCTCTCGTTCGTGCCCAAGGAAGTCGACGCCGAGCGGCAGATCATCCAGGAGGAGCGACGCCGCGGGCTCTCGGGGCGGCAGCGCACCAGCTTCTACATCATCGAGCACATGACGCCCGGCTCGCTCTACGGGCAGCGGATCACCATCGGCACCGAAGAGACCATCGCCAGCGTCCAGCAGGCCGACTTCCAGGACTACTACGGCCACTGGTACACGGCCTCGAACGCGACGGTGATGGTCGTTGCCGACGCCGACCCGGGCGAGGTCGTCAAGGTCATCAAGGAGAAGTTCGGGCCCGCGCCCAAGAAGGACCGCCCGATTCCCCAGGCCATGAACATCAAGGCCTACGACAAGAGCTTCGCGATCATCGCCAGCGACCCTGAGATCCGCTCCGAGCAGCTGCGGATCACACGGCTGGAACCGGCCCGCCCGCCCACGACGACCGTGCCCCAGTACCGGGCCGATTTGGTCGCGTCGCTGGGCTCGATGGCCATGAACCGGCGGATGGACGACAAGGTTTCCAAGGGCGGGACAAACTTCCTCAACGCCGGCGTGTCGATGGGCAACGAATCCAGAACGCTCTACGCCGCGGAGGTCTCGGCCCGGGCGGCCCAGGGCAAATGGAAACCGGCCCTGGAAGAAATGGCCCTCGAACTCCAACGCGCCCGCGAGTTCGGCTTCACGACCCGAGAGATCGAAGACGCCCGCAAGCAGATGATGTCCGGCGCGGAACGCGCCGTCGAGACCGAGGCCACCACTCCCGCGCAGACGCTCATCGGTCGCTTGAACGGCGATGTCGCCGACGGCGAGCCCACCATGTCCCCCGATCAACGCCTCGCCCTGCTCAAGCAGCTCCTGCCGACGATCCAGGCCGGCGAGATCAACAAACGCTTCGCCGACGAGTTCAACCCCAAGGCCGTGGCGTTCATCGCAACCCTGCCGTCCAGCGCGGACGTCCCCACCGAGGCCCAGCTCGTCGAGATCGGGACCAAGGCCCTGGCCGTGAAACCGACCCGCGAGGCCGACACCGCGCGGGCCACCTCTCTGATGACCGACCTTCCCAAGCCCGGCACCGTCAAAGAGGGCTCCGACCACGCCGCCAGCCGGGTCTGGTCGGGGTGGCTCTCCAACAACGTCGGCGTCCACTACCGCTTCATGGACGAGCGGAAGAACCAGGCCTCGATCACCATCGCGGCTCTACGGCGGCGAACTCCTGGAAACCGCGCCGAACCGCCCGGGATCACCAGCGCCGCCCAGCTCGCGTTCGCTCGCCCCGCCACCAAGAAACTCTCCTCCAGCGACATCCGCGAACTCATGACCGGAAAGAAGGTCAATGTGCGCGGCGAGGGCGGCTTCGGCAACGGCGGGCGCGGCGGGCGGGGGGCGGCGGTGGGGGCGGCGGGCCCGATTCCATCAGCCTCTCCATCTCCGGCAGCCCCGAAGAACTCGAAACCGGCTTCCAACTTGCGTACCTCCTGCTCACCGAGCCCAAGATCGAGCCCGCGTCCTTCACGCAGTTCCAGACCACCGTCCGCGAAGCGCTGCAGGAATCCATGAAGAACCCGCTCGCCCTCGGCGGGCGTCTCGCGGGCGCGGCACCGTACCCCGAGTCGGACATCCGGACCCAGCCCGTCACCCCCGAGCAGATCGACAAACTCACCCCGGAAGCGGCCCAGGCGTGGATCGAAAAACTCACCAAGGAATCGCCCATCGAGGTCTCCATCGTCGGCGATCTACCCAAAGAGAAAGCCCTCGAACTCGCCGCCAAATACCTCGGGGCTCTCCCCGCGCGCGAGCGCGTCACGCCCCAGAGCTTCGCCTCCCAGCGCACGCTCACCCGCCCGACCGGCCCGCGCCTGATCGAGAAAACCATCGACACACCCACTGCCCAGGCGTTCGTCTACTCCGGGTTCTACGGCGCGGACGAATCCAACCGCCCCGACGCACGAGCCCTGACGATGGCGGCACGCATTCTCTCGACGCGGATGGTCAAGGAAGTTCGCGAGGAGGCCCAACTCGTCTACAGCATCAGCGCCGGATCACGCCCCGCGACAACCTTCGCGGGTTTCGGCACGTTCTCTGCCAGCGCCCCCACCGAGCCCGCCAAGGCCCCGGCGTTGGTCGAGAAACTCTCCTCGATGTACGCCCTCTTCGCCAAGGACGGCCCAACCGAGGACGAGATGGTCGTCGCTCGCAAACAGATGGCCAACACCTTCGACGAACAGCTCAAGGAACCCGCGTTCTGGACGGGCCGGCTCGACCAGATGACCTACCGCGGCTCAACCCTCGATGACTTCATGAAGGAGCCCGAGGCCTACCAGACCCTGACGGCCAAGCAAGTTCACGAAGCGTTCGCCAAGTACTACTCCAAGGACAAGGCGATCGTGGTCACGGTGAAGCCAAAGTAAGCCCGGCTGGCAGACCGAACAGCGTTGAACGTGTCAGTTCATGATCGGACCGGCCCCGAAAGCCGGTCCGATTTCATTCCTCGATTGATGGCCGGCAGCAGACCTGCCGAAACGACCCCGCTGTGAGGTTCCTCGGGGTGCGGGCGGATATCCTCCACAACACCGTTTGTTACCCCGGAATGCTCGATGAAAGACGCCGACTTCACCAGGATTGCCAAAGCCCTCGCCGACCCCACTCGGCTCAAGATGCTGCGCGAAGTGCGCGGCGCGGGCGAGCTCACCTGCTCGTGCCTCTGCGAGTGCTTCCCCCTGAGCCAGCCGACGATCTCGCACCACATCCGCACGCTCGAGGGCGCCGGTCTGCTCACCGTGCGCAAGGACGGACAGTTCCACCGCTTGACCGCGAATGAGAGCGTGCTCGCCGACTTTACCGGGTACTTTTCCGGGTCACCCTCGCAACGCACTCCGCCGCGTGCGAAGCGGTCCGCGGCTGTTCGCAAGCCCGCCGCCGCGAAAGATTGACAACCCGTGGGATCGCACGCTCAAGTTCGGGGCTCAGTTCCGACGCTGAGCGAAGAGCCATTGAGCCAGCGCGGGGTCTCGGTACGCCTTGTCCCAGCAGTTGTGACTCTCCTCGGGCAACGCGGTGTACTTCGCCTCGTGTCCCGCGGCTTTGAGCGCCGCGACGATCGCCTCGGTCTGCGCCGGCGGCACCACGTCGTCCTTGAGACCATGGAACGCCCAGACGGGCGTGGACTTCCAGCGCGCGGCGATCGATGCGGGGTCGCCGTACCCGCACAGCGGCGCGACGGCAGCCCAGGTCTCTGGGTGGGCCGCGCCGATCTCCCAGGAGCCGTGCCCGCCCTGCGAGAGGCCGGTGAGGTAGATCTTGCTCTGATCGATGGAGTACTCGCGCGCCGTCTCTGCGACCATCGCCATGACCGCCGCGTCGTGGTCCTCCCACTGCGCCTTCTGCGTCGGTTTCTGTGGGAAGATTGCGATGCAGGGCCAACGCGCCGGCTCGAGCATGATCGCCGGTGCGAGCCCCACCGCGAGCTGCTTGCTCCCGTCCGTGCCGCACTCGCCCGAGCCGTGGAGAAAGACCACGAGCGGCCGTGCGGTGCCCCGGGAGTGGTCAGCCCCGCGTGGGACGTAGATCGCGTATTTGTACTCGGTGCCATCGACGGTGATGGCGCGATCGATGAATCCCGTTGTTGCATCGGGAGCCATCAACGGTCCCCAGGGCGCGCACCCCCCCACCACCGCAAGAAAAACCCCCGCGATCGCGGCGATGGTTCTCGTGACGAACACCGGACTCTGCAACACCGCGCGACCAGCCTCCGCAACGATCACTTCTCGTCCTCTACGTCGGTCTCGTCAATTTCGTCAATATCCGGTCCCTCGGCCTCCATCTGGAGCGCGATTTCTTTCTCCAACTCCTCGATGGGCTTCTCTTCCTCAATCTTTTCGCCCTTGGCGATCTTCGCGGCCTTCTCTTTGTCCAGCTTGCGCTTGACGGCCTCGACCTTGGGCTTGTCAGGGGCGATGATGATGCTCGCGGCCTTGCCCATCCAGCGCGGCATCTGCTCCAGCTTGCCGATGTCCGCGAGTTGCGTCGCCACGGTCTTGAGATTGTCCAGCCCGATCTCGCGGTGCGCGATCTCGCGCCCCTTGAACCGCTGCGTCACGATGACCTTGTGACCCGCCATCAGGAACCGCCGCGCCTGGTCGATGCGGACCTGCACGTCGTGCGGGTCGATCTTCATCGATCGCCCCAGCCGGATTTCCTTCATTTCCGAGGATTTGCTCGCCGCCCGCGTCTTCCTCTGCTTCTGACTCAGCTCGTACTTGTACTTGCCGTAGTCCATGATCTTGCAGACCGGCGGGCGCGCATCGGGAGAGATCTCAACCAGGTCCATGCCTTGCTCTTGGGCGCGGCGGATGGCCTCTTGAGTTTCCAGGACGCCGATCTGTTCGTTGTCCGGGCCCAGCACACGCACGGGCGTGATGCGGATGAGGAAGTTGACCCGGGTCCGGTTGACGGGGGCGGAATCGCGGCTGAATCTCCCGATAGCGATGACGAGAACTCCTGACAGGGTTAGGGCCGGGTCGGCGACGGCCGACCTTCACGGGAACTGGTGTCCCGGGCCCGGTTCGATGGGCTCAAGTTCGATGGGCTCAAGTTCGATGGGCTCAAGTTCGATGGGCTCAAGTTCAATGGGCTCAAACAGTTCAACGGGCTCGAACGGTTCAACGAAAAATGGATGTTCAGAATCGGCTGGGTCATGACCGCACAGCCGAGAGAGACGACCAAGAACGATCGCGGCGTTCGTTCCGATGACGAACCGTAAACGCCAGCGCATCGGTCCCCCAACGAACCACGCCCCGGCGCGGGGCTTTGGCGGACTGGGCGTCGGTGTGCGGTCGATCCATAGGAAAAGTAATCAGCGCTCTCCGGCCTCCCCGGTTCGCGACCCGAACCCGTTCGGCCATCTGCCAAAAGGCTAACCTCGCGGGCACCGCAAGGCAAGCGGAAATCTTGTGGATCAACACTCGAACGGGCCCGGTCTAACGGGAGAGTTCGGCTCGACCCCCGGATCGCCAGCAGAATCACGTTCCCCGCCACGCTGACCACCAGCATCACCACCATCAGGATGAACAGCGGCTGCTGGAACAACGGGCGAGTCCGTAGAAGAAGAATCCACGCGGACCTCGCTCGGAGCGGCCGCCTCCGCCTCGGCCAGCACGGAGAGGTCCGCCCCGCCGATGTCCTTGTGCGCGATCGGCGGCGTCTGCCCCACCCGCAGCGCCCGCAGGTCAATCAACAAATCCTTGCAGCTCGGGTACCGGTCACCGGGGTTCCGCGCCATCATCATCTCGATGACCTCGCTCACCCCCGCCGACAGCTTCGGGTTCACATGGTCCGGCGGAACCAGCTCCGCCTTCAGGTGCTTGTGCATCACCGCCGACGGGTTCTTCCCGTCGAACGGAACGTTCCCAGTCACCATGTGGTACAGCGTCGCCCCCAGCGAATAAATGTCCGCCGGCGGCCCGATCTTCACCTCGCCCCGAATCTGTTCCGGGCTGATGTAATACGGCGTACCGAACGCTTTCCCCTTCTCCGCCTCCGCCGCCTCCACGTCCGTGATCGGCCGCGCCAGACCCATGTCCGCCAGCTTGGCGATCCCCTCGTTGGACAGCATGATGTTCTTGGGCTTCACGTCGCGGTGGATCAGACCCTTCTCGTGCGCGTGCAGCAACGCCTCGGCCATCTGGATCGTGATCTCGACCGCGTCTTTTTCCGTGAACCGCTTGTGCTTGACGATGTCGTCGTACACCGTCCGCCCTTCCACATACTCCATCACGAAGTAGTGGACCTCGCCAGCCTTGCCCACGTCATAGGCCTGGACGATGTTTGGATGGTTGAGCTGTGCCGCCGCTCGACCTTCCGCGTAAAACCGATCAATAAACTGCGGGTTCTGCGAGAACTTCTTCGGCAACACCTTGATCGCGACCGCGCGGTCCAGGCTGGTCTGACGGGCCTTGAACACCGTCGCCATCGCCCCCGCGCCCAGCTTGCCCAGGATCCGGTACCCCGGGATCTTCTGCCCCGCCCGCTCCGCGTCCAAAATCGCCCGCAGCCGCGCGATCTGCCGCGGCGTCACGTACTCGTTCGCCACCAGCAGTTGCGCCAGCGTCAACTGGTTCTTGTCCTCATTCGACTGCTTGGCCTGTTCCAGACACTGCAGCACTTCTTCCGGCGTCGCCAGCCCTTGGTCCACCACCAGCCGGCTCACCAGCGTGTCCATGTTCGTGCCGCTCTTGGCCGCCTCTTGCAGCGCCACCTCCGCGTCCGCGATCGTCCCCGTCGGCACCAGCACGGGCACCGTATCACCGGACCGATTCGGACCCTGGGTTGCGGGTGCCGCGGGTTTGCTCCGCGGCGCCGGCTCATCGCCGTCAGGCCGCAGGCCGATCTCCGCGTCAGGTTTCCGGGCACTTTCGCTCACAGCGGTTCCTCGTTGCAAACCACGACCACGTACCATCGGCCTCTTCCGCCCCGAACTCTCCCAACACAACCCGGAGTTCTCTCTCCCCCCACCACAACCACGGGCAGCCGAGACGCTCGGGGTCAAAGCCTCAGTCCCCCCGCACGCCAAACATCCATCCCGCGGTATCCGGCCGCGGCCGTCGCCAACGGGAAAGTAAAGACCCGTCAACCCCGGTGTCAATCGGGCACCCGTACTCACACCACCCAACCCGCCATCCGCGCCCTACCCCACCTCACCAAACAACCCGCGATACGCACTCCGTTCTCCGCAAGATCCGGCCTCAGCACACCCGCCCCGGCCCGGGGAGACCCCTTCGCTTGAGAAAAAGTTCCGGATTCCGTGGAACTCTTCCGCCGATGCTGTCGAAACAATCTGGTGAACCCCGGCCCGCAACTCGGCCATGCGGTGCCGGACGGTCCCGGCCTTTGAGTTCTTCAAGGGCCGACTTGGTTGGATCAATCTCGGCGTCCCTCTCCCCCGGCCCGGCCGTTGGCGTTCTCGCACGTTCCAGCCCGTTCCCTTAGGCTTTGTTTCCGTTTGGATCTTGACACCGACCGCACGATCGTTTCTACTGCCCCTAGACCGTTTCCCGGGCTCGCCTCGACCGTGGGTTCTTCACAGGTTTGTTCGCTTGCCCCTTCTTTGCCGTCCGCTACCATCCCGACCTGCCAGCCCTGACTACCCCGCCCTGACCACCCCGCAAGGATGCCGGGTTCTCCGCGTATGGCTCCGCGACTTGTTCCGTTCCTTGCCCCGTTTGGGTTCACGAGTTTGGTTCGAGATCTTTGAACCAGCGGCCCGGCCGCGATGATGAGGGATTCCCAATGTTCAACCGCCTCCGCCCACGTCGTGCCTTCACGCTCATCGAGCTCCTGGTGGTCATCGCCATCATCGCTCTGCTCATCGGAATCCTTCTGCCCGCGCTCGGCAAGGCCAGGAAATCGGGCCGGCTGGTCGTCTCAGCCAGCAACCTCCGCCAGATTTTGACGGCAACGATTTCGTACCGTTCAGACAACAAGAACTATCCCCCCTTCCAGCTTTCGTGGGTGCGCGGCGGGTTCCAGGATCCGATCAACCTCAGCAACCCCAACGCCGCTGCCGCCAAGAGCGGCCGAATCGAAGGCACCTGCACTTGGAGTTACGGCGGGAAGAATTGCGACGCGTTCTGGGCTGGCAAAGCCTTTGACGTGGAGGCCGCGGATCGCCCCCTCAACGCGTACATGTATCCGACGACGGTGCTCGACGCGCCGCCAAAGCCGGAGAAGATGGCCAAGGACGCGACAGATCGCACGAAAGTTCAGATGCCTGCCTTCAAGGATCCTTCGGACAAGGTGACCTACCAACAGAAGAATCCGTTCCCGACCCCGACCTTTGGAATTAGTTGCTACGACGATGTGGGCACGAGCTACCAGTTCAATCTGAAGTGGCTGGACGAGAAGGACATCAGATCGATTTGGAACAGCGGCAACCCGACCGGTGCCTGGAACGCGGGAATGTCGCGCATGAAGTTCGGCGACGAGTTTTATTCGTCGAAGTTTGTGATCTACAACGATCAGTACTGCGATGTGACCACAAATAACCCGGATGCGAAGGCGCGGATCCTCAACGGATTTGATGACATCAACAAATCGAACCTCGGGTTCATGGACGGGCACGTCAAATACGAGCTCATCATCCCCGGAAACTCGCCCGAGTCGTTCGTAAACGATCGTTACATGATGTTGTTCGACGACGGAAAATAAGTCTCCGCCCTCACGTCCACTGGATTTTTCAAGACCACGCTAGAGAATCTGTCGCATGGAAAAATCGAAGGCCATCAAACTGTCTGTCGCGGTTGTTGCGCTCGCCGTTGGAATCGCGCTGATCGTGTACCAGACTGTGTACTCAAAGCCCGAAGGCCTAAGCCCGGAAGACCTCGCGAAACAATCCGCGGCCCAGCAGAAGCCGAAACCAAATGAGATCCCGCGAGAGGGCGGCGGGCGTGTGTTCAAGGCAAAGGGCGAAAAATAGGGAGAGTCGCTCGAGATCGTCCAGGTACCACCCGCTGCAGGAATCGCGAGAAATTGTCGCCGATTCGATGGGAGAAATCGAGATGAGGGGAACTCTGCGAAACACTCTCGGACTCACCGTTTTTTCGATTCTTTCAGATTTGGCGGGAGCGTGGCCAGCTCAGGATATTGACAAAGTTATCCCTGAGGACTTTGTAGAGTTGGTCCAGACCTGCCAGGCGGCGGGGCTTTCGAACGACGAGATGCGGGCGATATTTGAGTCCTGCGGCGTGCTTTGTTTTGAGGCGCATGGTGATTCAGGCGCGGATTCTCCAGCCTGTTCGATTCGTGCCATTTGTGAACTTCGGGCATTTATCCCACTACTAGAAGGTGATACCTGCTTTGCACTACCTGCTTCACCGACCTGTTGGTGGCGCCAAGAACCGGCAGGATCTCCCAAATATTTCTTCGTGGATGGTTCGACCTGTTTCGGCGTTTACCCACTGCAAACGCCTTATTGCTTTAGCCTCGCAACGGATATGGCGTCACATTTGATTGGCAGTAGCAATCCTGGGTTGTTGGTCTCCTGCGGTTTTTCTGCTGAGTTCATTCCACCAACCACACAAATTCCGTTGACTTGCAAAGCTATCAGTAGCGTTGTAGGAACGCACGGAGGCTGCATATCTACGGGAAGTATCTCGGCTTCATTCCGAGACGCATTCCCAGTATTTAGCTTGAGTTCTGGCGCTCGCATTACACCCGGTCCATTTGTACCCGCCAGCCTAAACGTGGAATACGTGGCGATTGCTCCGAACATCGTTCAGGTGACGTTAACCGGCAATCATCGCGGATGGCCCTCTTATGATCTTGTGATTGGTTTTGGGGGCGAACAATTTAATATCCGTTGTGATACGCCAGCGGATCACTGGGCAACGGACTCGAACATCATGAGCGTTATGCCGTTCAACCACACCGTCATAATCACGAATGTGGACGCATGTTTTCCTGAGCAATGTCAATAATGCAGGTGGCACGAACTTCGTGGCAGGTGGCACGAACTTCGTGGCACTGAGATCGGTCCCTGCCGATCTCAGTGTCTTCGTTCAACACTGGGCGTGCTCAGGCCGCGTATGTCTGTGTACAGGCGGGCCGGCGTGGTCGTGGCGTTCCGGGGTACACGAAGACGCGGACATCGGGGGACCCGATGTCCGTGGCGCGGGTCACGCGGGGTTTCGCTTGACTTCGCCGCCTTTGACTTCGCCGCCGTTGAGTCCGCCGCTCAAGAGCCGAAGCGTCGCGTCCATCGCATGATCGAACGCCCCGCGCGTGAGAACCTGGTTCGCCCCCTCGTCCCGCGCGGCCTGGAGGAGCTCTTTCGCCACGTGCGGGCCCCAGGCGAAAACGTGGATCTGCCGCTCCCTCGGCGTTGCCCGCTCGTCCCGGAGCCGGCGGACCAGCGCGAAGGCCTCATCCGGCTTGTCCAGGTCCACCAGCAGGGCTCGAACGACCTTGGCCGGGCAAGGATCGGTCACTCCGTCGGCCAGGCGGGCTTCGAGCATCTCGACGGAGCGGACGGGGCGGCAGGGGATGGTGAGGGCGTCGGCGGTCGACTTGATTTTGCTGGCCCAGAGCAGGTCGGCGGCGAAGTAAAGGATCAAGGCTGGCCTTTCTGGTTGGTGTTTTTCAGAGTTGAGAGTCTTGGGGTTCACCCCGGGATCTGGATGAGAATGTCCCGGTTACCCAGAGAAGCGGGATCGGGGGCGAGCGTGGGTCATTTCATGTCGAAAATCTGCGTCGAAAACGTTTACGAAGCCCACGGGCGGTCGTAGCATCTCAACCCCGCGGCCCGGGTCTGTTCCCGGGCCGCCCCGGCTTTGTTGAGGCCGGGTCCGTTCATTCGTCGGACGTGCCCAAGGGCTCGCCCGGCGCTGTTCCGGGAAGACATGCCATGAGCCGCGTAGCCACACCGCCCGCCAAATCCGCTGCCAAATCCACCGACAAACCCAAGAACGCTCCCAGCAAGGACTTCAAGAGCCCCATCTTTGACGAGCTGGGTTTCCAGCCCGACCCCAACAATTTGTACCGCCAGACCGTGGGCTCGATGCTCTACGCCGCGGATCTGATGAAGCTCCCCCACTACCTCAAGATCATCCTCGCCCAGCCCAAGAACGAGATCATGGTCCACTTCCCGGTGAAGATGGAGGACGGATCTTTCCGGCTCTTCAAGGGCTACCGAGTCCAGCACAACAACGCGCTCGGCCCCTACAAAGGCGGCCTGCGCTTCCACC
>JBGAOD010000109.1:0-12923 GCA_044221955.1 Phycisphaerales bacterium
TGACGGCCGGGCCCGACGGTGAACCCACACTCTGGCAAGCCGCCCTCGAACGCAACGCGCCGCCGGCTGCGGGTCGCGCAGTAAAGCTCTGGGGCCGCCGCATCCCCACCGCTTGGGCCGCCGCGGCCTGCGTTGTGCTGGTGCTGGGTGTCACTGCACCGATACTGCTGCCATCGTTGGGCGCGGCAACAAGGTATTCGGGACCGAGGTACGTTTCGCCGGAGACGGCGATGCCGGCCGTGAAGGGTTACTTTTCGCCCCCTGCGCGGTCCGAAACTATGCCGGGAACTGATGGCCTGCTCACAACGATTCAAGAATCCAACACGGCGGATATCTCATTCGGAGCGGCCTTATCTTCTAGTGCTCTTCAAGTTCCTGCCCGTCATACATTGCAGACTTTACTTCCCGCACCGTTCGCATCCACCACCCCCCAAGCCGACCGCTTCGTCATCCGCAAGTCCACCCTCGACCTCACCGCCGCCGAGCCGCGCGTCACCTTCGCCAAGGTCAACCTTGTTCTCAACGAGGCCCTCGGGGAGTACGTCGAAACCTCATCGCTCACCGGCGACGGCACCTCCGCCACCATCACGCTCCGCGTCGCCGCGGGCCGGCTTAGCGAAGTGCTCAACCAGCTCCGCACGCTCGGCAAAGTAACTTCCGAAACCTCATCAGGCCAGGACGTCACCGAGAAGGCCGTGGACCTTGACGCGCGCGTCCGCAACGAGCAGCGCATCGAGAAGGAACTCCTCGAACTCATCGACAAGCGCCCCGACGCCCCGCTCAAGGACCTCCTCGAAATTCGCGCCCAGCTCGCGTCGGTCCGCAACGAGATCGAGTCGCTCATCGGCCAGCGCGAACGCCTCGGCCGCCTCGTCTCGCTCGCCACCGTCCTCGTCACCATCCGCCAGCAGGACGCGCCCAAACCTGTTGAGAAGGCCGAGGGCATCGGCGACTACTTCAAGGCCAGCATCGAACGCTCCTGGCACGTCTCGCTCCTTGCCCTCGCCGACACGGCCGCGTTCCTTGTCCGCGCGTTCGTCGGCGGGCTGGTGTGGTGGGTCATCGCGATCGTGGCCGTCACCGCCGCGTGGAGAATGTCGAAGCGATCGCACGCCAAGCGCGCCACCGAGCCGGCCCCGGTTGGATGATGCCCGCCGATCGCGCCGCAAAGAGCCCTAGGCAGTTCTCCACAAAAAAAGCCCCGGCATGTGCCGGGGCTTTTTCACAATGAGCAATCTACACCAGACTCAGCACCCGGCCTCGAACGCCGCGACGTAGGCGTCGAAGTCGTCGCCGGTGACGAACCCGTCATGGTCGAAATCTGAAGAAATGCTTCCGAGCTCGAACGCCGTGACATACGCGTCGAAGTCATCGCCCGTCACGAAGTGGTCGTGGTCAAAGTCCGACGGGCAGTAGAGCGTCGCGGCGGCGGCGAGCGCGGCGTTCTTCACGTCCACCCGGCCCCAGCCGAAGAAGTCGTCGTTGCCGGGCGCGCCGAGGTCCTGGCAGCTTGTGAACAGGATCTGCTCGACCTGGTTGGGCGTGAGCGACGGGTTGATCGACCAGATCAGCGACGCCACGCCGTTGGCGACCGGGGTCGCCATGCTCGTTCCCGAGGCCGAGCAGTAGCCACCGCCGTAGCAGGTCGAGAGGATGTCGTACCCCGGCGCGAAGACGTCCACGGCGTGCCCGTAGGCGCTGAAGTACGCCCGCTGGTCGCTGTACTCTGACGCGCCGACGATGACCACGTCTGGGAAGTCGAACCACGAAAGATCCCGCGAGTCGTTCCCGGCCGCGTAGAAGTACAGCCCGCCTATGGACTTGATGTACTCCCCGGTCGTCTGGATCGGGTCGTAGTCGATGCCCGAGTACGACGCGCTGACGGTTTTGGCACCGTGCTCGATCGCCCAACGTGCGCCGAACATGAGGTCCTCGTAGTACGCGCCGCCGGAGCTATCGATCGCCACGCGGATCATCATGATCTTGGCGTTCCAATTCACGCCCGAGACGCCGACGCCGTTGTTGCCCATCGCGGTGGCGCAGCCTGAGACGTGCGTGCCGTGCCCGTGCAGGTCGGCCACGCTCCCGCCGTCGGCTTCCGCGACGCGGTTGTAGGCGTCGAAGCCCGGCACGCGCTTGGGGGCGAGGTCCGGGTGCGTGAGGTCGATGCCGGTGTCGGTCACCGCGACGGTGATCGAGCTGCTGCCGGTTGAAACATCCCACCCCGCCGGCGAGTGCATCGCGGCGTGGTGCCACTGGTTGGGAAAGAGCGGGTCGTTGGGCGTGGTGTCCAGCGGGTAGCAGATCCAGTTGGGAACCGCGTACTGGAAGAGCCCGCTCGCCATGAGCCGCTGGGAGACCGCGTTCTCGCCCGTGCCGCGGTTCGGGCCGTTGAACGCGGTGCCGGGGAGTGAGCGCACGTCGGCCCGCTGGTTCGGCGGCATGGCCGGGTCAACGCCGATGACGTACTCGTCCACTTCCGGGTAGTACCGGACCACGGAATCGGCGAGCAGCGCTCGGGCGGCCGCCGCGCGGTCGGGATCGAGCCCCTGGACGGGGCGAACGATGAGCGTCCCGGAGAACTCGAGGAGCCCGGGCTTCTCGACAAACACCCGCGACTGCGCGTGGGCGATCGAAGCGAATGACGCGGCGAGGACGCAGGCGAGCACGACCGAGCGAGTGCGCATGAGAATCTCCTGTGGGCGAGTGATTGGGACGACCGCCAGTGTCGCAGGAACTCCAAGCTGCCGCAAGGCCGAAGTGAGCCTCGGCGGGGCTGTTTCTCGCGTCCGAGCGTGGCTCCCGCGAGTTATCGCCAGCGCTGAACCTTGAACGAAGGGACGCGGGTCAACGCAAAGGCCCCGGCGGGTGCCGGGGCCCTCGGAAAGACTCGAATGGATGCTCCGGCCCTGACTCAGCACCCGGCCTCGAACGCCGCGACGTAGCCGTCGAAGTCGTCGCCGGTGACAAAGCCGTCGCGGTCAAAGTCCGACGAGAGGCTGCCGCCCTCGAACGCGGCGACATAGGCGTCGAAATCGTCGCCGGTGAGGAACCCGTCGCCATCGAAGTCGGCCGCGCACCCGCAACCCCAGAGGGCCCAATGCTCGTCGGTCAATCCACCCGCCGTCGTGAATGTCCCCGCCGCCGCCAGATCTCCGCCCACCAGGGTCAGCGCGAAGACGGTGTTGTTCATCCCTGATCCGAGCGATTTCCAGGCGGCCCCGTCCCACCGCGCCGCGTAGGGCGTGGGCTCGGTGCCCGACTGCGTGACCAGCCCGCCCGCGACCAGTTCTCCGTTGAACTCCTCCAGGTCGGCGACGAAGTTGCCGGTGGTGAAGCCAGCCCCCACCGGCGCCCAGGCGCTCGCGGCGCTGTTCCAGCGCGCGACCCGCAAGGCCGGAAGACCGCTCGCGGTCGTGAACTGACCTCCGGCGTACAGCTCGTTGTTGAATACCTTGAGGGCCCGAACCTCGCCGTTCATCCCGGTGCTCATCGCCTGCCAGGCCGTGCCGTTCCAGCGCGCGACGCGCAGCGCGGAGACCGACCCGGCGCTGGAGAAGTACCCTCCGGCGATCAGATCTCCTTGATACGTCGTCATGGAGGAGACCAGGATGTCGTCGAGAATGGAACCGTTCAACCCGGTCCCGAATCCCTGCCACGCGCTGCCGTTCCAGTGTGCGATCCTCCTGGCGCTCGTGCCCCCGGCCGTGATGAAGTAGCCACCAGCGACGACTTCGCCGTTGTACTCGCCCAGCCCCAGAACCCAGTCGTTCATCCCGGTCCCCAGCGCGGACCACGCGCTGCCGTCCCACCTGGCGATGAAGCTCGCGGGAACTCCGCCCGCGTTCGTGAACGTTCCCCCTGCGAAGAGTTGCCCGTTCACGGTGGTGAGGGCAAGAACCGTGTTGTTCATTCCGCTCCCGAACGACTGCCAGGTCGTCCCGTCCCACGCCGCGATCCGGTTGAGCGGGGCTCCGCCGGTGGTCGCCGTAAAGCTGCCGCCGACGACCAGCATCGGCGCGAGGGGCCCGGGCCCGTCGGGATCCCACGTCGTGGACGCGAAGGCGATGTTGTTGAGCCCGCTCAGGGGCGGGTTGGGCTTCCACGCCTGACACTGCGCGAACGCCGGGGAGCACACACCGAGCACGCCGACGACACACGTCACGACGCTCGAGCTGATTCGGTCGCGGATCCGCATTCGTAAACCCTTTCTCATCGGTATCGTTCCTCTCGGGCTCTTTTCAGGGCGCGCCGCGACGGCCGCCCAGACAGTTCGGACCTGTCTTATGCGTCAGATGTGCCGCGCACCTGTCACCCTTCGTCGCATCGGTCGCTCCCGCAACGCGTGGACAGCCGGAGAGCCAAGAGCCCCCGGCACGTGCCGGGGGCTCTGGCAAGGTCTCTTTGGATTCAGCGTTCGCTCAGACTCAGCACCCGGCCTCGAACGCGGCGACGTAGCCGTCGAAGTCGTCGCCGGTGACGAACCCGTCGCTGTCAAAGTCCGAGGTCATCGCTCCGGCCTCGAACGCGGCGACGTAGGCGTCGAAGTCGTCGCCCGTTACGAATCCGTCGTGGTTGAAGTCGATTTTCGTGCAAGGCGTGACGACGGGGGCCGGCTCGGCGGGCGGGCTGCCGCTGCCGTTCCAGTTTGCAACGAACAACTGGTAGTCCGCGAGGTCCGCCGTGTTCCCGCCCGTGAAGTCGCCGTTGGCTGGGCCCACGTGCGCGCCGAGCATGTGGTAGGGGTCGTAGTTCGCGGCGAGGAACGGGAAGTCGAGGATGTTGACCTTGCCGTCCTGGTTCACGTCACCGCGGGCGAACTTCTCTTCGAGCGCGGACTGGAACATCGGAGCGCCGCCCGGCAGCGGGTCGCCGATGTTGGGCAGGGTCGAGGCCGCGGCGAACGCGCGAACAACGTCCCCGACGTTGACGTGATCGGGGAAATCGGCCGGGAGCGGGAGCTCGGGCGGCGTGGCGTGCCGGCTCTGGTAGGCGAGCTCGCCGAACCCCAGCATCGGGGTGTTCATGAACACGCGCCCGACGAACGAGTTGTTGATGTACACGTCGTAGTTGGTGTCGTAGGGGCTGACGGCGTACTGCGTGCTGAAGCTGGAGATGGCGGTGAAGTCAAGCTGCACCGAGAACTTGAAATCGTCCGAGCGCGACACCCCGCCGTAGTACACCTGTGAGAACCGCGACACGATGCGGAAGTCCGCCCCGCCCACCGACTCGTTCTGACCCCACGCGCCGTTCTTGGGCGTCTTGAACCCGGCCTTGATGCGGAAGTCGGGGTTCCCGCCCCCCGCCAACGCCGAACCAGCGAACACCAGGCCCGACAGGGCCACGAGGGATAGCGCACATCTCACAGGATGCTCCTTTTCCTCAACACGAATGACAGAAGTTGTTCAGACCGGGCGCGACGATCGGCCCGGCCCACGGCGTGCGCACGCACACCGACGCCCTGCATGCGCTAACCGCCGCCCCACGCTGTCAGTTCTGAGACCGCAATTCCACAAATCGGGAACCGCGATCCCTGAGTCACTCGTCCGAGTCGCCGCCGATCGCCAACGGCCCTTCGCCGCGCCTGCGCTGCTCGCGCACCACCATCGCCAAGCGCCGCAGCGTCGCGCGATCGCGGAAATACTCTTTCGACAGCATCGCCGGCATCCCGAACCACGCCTCGCCGGGCGGGACTTTCTTGGTCACCCCCGACTGCCCCGCGATCAGAGCGCCCTTGCCGATCTCGACATTGTCGACAACGCCCGCCTGCCCGCCGAGCATCACTCCGTCGCCGATGATCGCCGAGCCCGACACGCCGACCTGACCGGCCATCAGCACCACGCGCCCGATCTTGGCGCCGTGCCCGATCTGTACAAGGTTATCAATCTTGCATCCGTCCCCGATGCTCGTCGATCCCCACTTGGCCCGGTCGATGCATGTGTTCGCGCCGATGTCCACGCCGTTGCCGATCTCGACGTTGCCGATGTGCGGGACGAGCGTCACGCCCTTGCCGTCGGGGTTGGGGCGGTACCCGAAGCCGTCGGTCCCGATGACCGCGCCGCCGTGGATGTTGCACCCGTCGCCGATGACGCAGCGATCGAGCACAGAGACGTTCACGTGCAGCTTGCACCCGCGCCCGATCCGAACCTCACGCCCTAGGAAGACCCGCGCCACCAGCGCCGTCCCGTCGCCGATCCTTGCCCCCGGGCCCACGATGCACTGTGGCCCGACAGACACGCCCGTGCCCAGCACCGCCGTCGCGTCCACGAGCGCCGACGGATGAACCCCCGGCGGCGGCATGAACTGTGGTGGTGCCATCAGTTCCAGCACGTAACTCAACGCCTGGTCGGCGTCGCGGACCAGGACCACGGCCCGCGATTCGCCGACCTTCTCGGGCAGCAGCTCACGCGGCGCGAGCGCCGCCGACGCCGCGCTCGTCTCCCATTGCCTGAGGAAATCGCGCGAGCGCACGAACGTCAACGCTCCCACTCCGGCTCGTTCCAAGGAGTCCACATGCGTGATCGGAAGGTCCGACCTTCCCACCAGTTCGGCCCCGCCGCGCGATGCCAGTTTTTCGGCCAGCGCGGCGGCGATCGAGCCCGTCGTGTGACCGTGCCGTGAGACCGATGCCGGGTGCTGAACTGCCGGGGTGTTCGTCATGGTGATGAGTGCTTCACAGAAGGGCGAGGGTCGCGCTCACTTCGGCTTGCCGCCGTTCTTCGGGGCCGGGGCGGGAGCGGGGGCGGCACCGGCCCGCGGTGCGGGAGCGCCGTACTCGTTGTTCATCTCGGTGATGATCCGCTGGGTGAGGTCCACCGACTCGGCCGCGAACAGCACACGCTTCGCAAAGATCGCGCGGTTGATCTCCTCGTCGGGCGCGTCCTTGGGGAGCGAGACGCTGCGATCGTCGAGCAGGATCAGCGAGTACCCGTCCTTGCCCGCCACTTTCGCCGCCGTCTCCGTCACTTTCTTGTACATGTCCGAGAGGATCTCGCCCGCCTCCAGCTCGATGGTCTTGCGCAGGATCTGCTGCTTGGCCTTGGCGCTCTGTTCGAGTTCCAGCCCGTCGAACACCTTCTTCCGCCGTTCCTTGCTCTCGGCCGGCAAGAGCTTGATCTCCTCGTTGATCTTGTTGAGCTGGGCCGAAACATCGTCGAGCTGCTTCTGGAAATCCGCCGCTCGGGTGTTGAGCGCCGCGTTGCGGTCCTTGATCTCGTTGAGTCCCTTGGTGACCAGTGTGAGATCGATGAGCCCCACCACCGACGGCGAGGGACCCGGCACGACCGGCATCGACGACGCCCCGGCCCGGAACAACGCCGCCCCCGCGATCGCCGCAACACCCGCCGTCACCAGCCAACCAAAGCCGGGTTTCGTTCCAAAGCTCGTCGCCATCGTGGATCTCCAGAAGTTTCTCGACCTGAGCGCGGTTCGTCCACGCCTTGCTCGATCGTACGCGCTGAACCAACAGCGCGCCGGGTCTTCTTCCCTGCCCGACCTCGTGGCGCAGGCGTCCCGCCTGTGTCTCCTTCACCTACTTCTTCGTTCTGAATCTCGCTCTTACTCAACCGATCAGACCGCTCTTCCCCGCTCGCCCCGCCGCCTCTCCCGCTCGGCCTCGACCATCGCAACCGCGCGCTCGATCGACTCATCGACGCGATCGTTCACCAGAAAGACGTTGTACACCCCCGAGGCCCGCGCGCTCTCCATCTCACGCTTGGCCTCGGCGAACCGCCGCTGGATCAGCGACTCATCCTCGCGCTTCCGCGACCGCAGCCGCGTCAACAAGACCTCCTCCGTCGGCGGCAAAATAAACACGCCGAACGCGGCCGGCATCTTCTTCTTGACCTGCTTGGCGCCCTCGACGTCGATCTCCAGAATCACCAGCCGCCCGCGCCGGATCTGCTCGTCCACCCAAGCCCGCGGCGTGCCGTACTTCTTGCCGTAAATATCCGCCGTCTCCAGAAACTCGCCGCGTGCCTTCATCGCCTCGAACGCTGCGTCGTCGATGAAGTGGTAGTCCACGCCCTCAACATCCGCGTCGGTCTTGGGCCTCGTCGTACACGACACGCTGAACACCGCCCCCGAGATCGACCGCTCGACCCCGCGCGTGATGGTCGTTTTTCCAACGCCGGAAGGACCGCTGATGATGAGCAGGAGGCCGTCGTCGGTATCGGTGGAGAGACGGTGGATCATGGGTGGGGATTGTAAACGGGTGGGTGGAGGTCGGCTGAAATGCTTTGAAAGCCGTTACGGGCGGGGTGGCATTGAAGCGATCCGACGTGCCATCGAAGTCTGCTTTGAGACTTCGATGTTCTTTCTTTCGTAAGAAGAAAGCACCGAAGTCTCAAAGCAGACTTCGATGGCACAATGACGACGTCGATGCGGCCGCGCTGCTTTGAAGAAACGACGCACGAGGTCGCGAAAAACCCTTTACCCCGCCACCGCCCCCAACACCCCCATCCGCACCGCCACCCCCAACCCCACCTGCCGCGTCACCCGCGACCGTGGCCCGTCCGCCACTTCACCATCAATCTCGATCCCCCGGTTCATCGGCCCCGGGTGCAGGACCACCGCGCCCGGCTTCAGCCGGGCCGCACGCTCCACCGTCATACCGAAAAACTCTCGATACTCGCGCACCGAAGCGATCACCGGCCCGCGGGCCGACTTGTCACCCGCGTGAACCGCCGCGCCGCCCGACCCGCTCGCTCCGCCTGATCCGCCGCTTCCCCCGCCGCCCTCGTGCCGCTCAAACTGGATTCGCAGCATCATCACCGCGTCGCACCCGCCGATCACCCGATCAAGCTCGTGCTCGACGCGACAACCCAACCCGTTCAACGACCTCGGCACCATCGTCGGCGGCCCCACGCACACCACCTCCGCACCCAACGCCGTGAACCCCGCGATCGCCGACCGCGCCACCCGCGACGACACCACATCACCCACGATTGCCAGCCTCAACCCCGAAAGATCGAACGAATCCAGCCGCCCGTGCGCCTCGGCCACGGTGTATAGATCAATCAACCCCTGCGTCGGGTGCTCGTGCCGACCGTCGCCGGCGTTGATCACCGGGCACGCGACGTGGGCCGCGATCAGCCCCGCCGCTCCGGCCTGCTTGGCCCGCACGATCATGGCGTCCACGCCCATCGCCTCGACCGTCTTGGCCGTGTCGATCAGCGTCTCGCCCTTGTTCACGCTCGAAGTCGTCGCGGAAAGATCGAGCACGTGCGCCCCGAGCCGCTGGGCCGCCGCCGTGAAGCTGGTCTTGGTCCGCGTCGAATCCTCGAAGAACATCGTGGCGATGGTCCGCCCTTCGAGTTCGCGGCTCGAAAAATCACGGCGGTCCAGCCTCGCGGCCATCGTCCGCGTGGCCGTCAGCAGCGACCGAATCTCCGGCGCACCGACACCAGCAAGCCCCAAAAGGCTCCTGCGTGACCACGAGTTGGCTTGCGACTGCGGCGGCCGCACCGGGGGTGAGGTGGAAACGGGCATGCCACGATTCTACGAGATCGCGCCCCCACGCACCGCCGCGCGGTTCACTCCGCCGACGGTTCGGACGCCACGCCCGGCGTCTCGTCCGCCGGCTGCATCACCGGCTCGCTCCGCGAAGGGCCATCCTCCGGGCTCGACCGCAGCTCTTCCGCCCGTTCCCGGTCCGGCCACTCAACCGCCGGCACGTAGTAGTACTCCGGCACCTGCACCACGCCCGGCTCCCACGCCTGGAACCGGATCACGCGCCAGGGCTGGAACCCGCCCTCGATGTGCAGTGTGATGCACTGGTACACCGGCTGACCGTCGGGCCGCGAGCCGAGTTCCTGGGCAGGCCTCAGCACGTCAACCTTGGCCACCCTCCCGCGCACGCGGATTTCCGCGACGTGGTAGATGGGCAGCGTGGTCGCGTTCTCCGGCGTCAGCGGCTGGGCCTTGTCGCCCAGCGCCGCGGCTGTGCGCTCGTAAATGCTCTTGCGGACCCCACGCGGCAGGTTGATCGCGAACTGCGGCTCGCCCGCCACCGTCGGCGATCCCGACTTGATCGGGTACCGGTCCGTCACCCACTTCAGGCTCAGCGCCATCAGCTCATCCACCGGCGGCGCATTCGGGTTGTTCGGAGCCCCGTACGCCCCCTGCACCGGCGGGTACGTCGCGTACCCCACGCACCCCGAAAAAAGCGAAGATGCCGAAAGCACCGCGACCGAGCAGATCCCGAGAGCACGCATCCGTGTAGAGCCGTTCTTCATTCCGTAAGCCTCCATGTCCTCATTATCGCCCCCTCACCCCGCGAGAGCGAATCCCCCGGAAGCCCTGTGCCGAAAAGCTCACGAAACCGGGAACATCTGCGGGTATCGCTCCAACGAAGTCCACCGGCAGGCGTGGGAACGAGTCGGACGCTGCGCTCAGGCCTGGCGAGCCGTCCAGACCGCCGCGGAAACCATCGCTCGACGTACCCACCACTCTAGAATCGACCAATCACGCCCATGCCCCCCACATCTTCAGTCCCAGACTCCCAGCCCGGCCCGCAATCGGGCTCGAATCCGTCGATCGCGCGCGGACCATCGGCCCGCCGCTTCGTCGTCGGCATCTCCGGCGCATCAGGAGCCGTGTACTCGCTGCGCCTGCTCGAGCTCCTGCTGGGCATGGGGCACGAGGTTCATCTCGTTGTCAGCGACTACGGCCGGCGACTGCTCTTCGACGAGGCCAAGATCACGACGCTCGACCTCGAATCGCTCGCGCCCAAGCTGGTCGCGGCCGCGTCCTCCCCGCCGCACGCCGAATCGGCCCTCGCCGACCTTCGCTCGCGGCTCTTCATCCATCCCAATAAGGATGTCGGGGCCGTGATCGCCTCGGGCAGCTTCCTCCACGACGGCATGGTCGTGCTCCCCTGCTCGTCAGCGTCGCTTGGCCAACTCGCCACCGGCAGCGGGAGCAACCTCCTGTGCCGGGCCGCGATGGTGACGCTCAAGGAACGCCGCCCGCTGATCGTCTGCCACCGCGAGATGCCGCTGAGTTTGATCGATATCCGAAACATGGAAACGCTGGCCCTGGCGGGGGCGATCCTGTGCTCACCCAACCCCGGGTTCTACCTCATGCCCAGGTCGATCGACGACCTGGTGGACTTCGTGGTGGGGAAGGTTCTGGACCTTTTGAAGGTGGAGCATGGGTTGAAGATCAGGTGGGGGGAGACGCCGATTTCCACTCTTTGATGCAACCACCTAATCGTTTCCGTTCGCTAATTCAACAATTGGTCCGCATACGTAGATCTGCGGGTGGCGGAACTTTGTGTCCGGGGTCAGGACTCCGAGCTCAACAAGTTGGCTGATGTGCCGCCGGGCGGCGGTGTCGGTGATTCCGAGCACATCGCACACCTGCGACACCGTAACAACGGGCCTGTCAAAGAGATGATCGATCAAGGTCCGCTGGAGCACGCTGGTCCTTCGGTTGCCAACTTTGGCTGAAAGCTCTCCCCAAAGCTCAAACAACCTATTGGCATGCACCGCCGCAGCCTTTGTTTCGGATGCCACCGCGCGTAAGAACAGATCGATCCAGCTCTCCCACTCGCCATTCGTGCTCACCGCGAGCAACGCGTCATAGTACTCGCGGCGGTGCTTCTCAAAGTAACCCGACACGTACCCAAGCGGCTGGGTGAGAAGCCCGTACCGACAGAGGCAGAGAGAGATCAGCAGGCGACCGACGCGTCCGTTGCCGTCCTCATAGGGGTGGATCGCCTCGAACTGGTAATGGCCGATCGCCGTCGCGACCAACGCCGGAATGTTGTTCGGTGGTTCACGCATAAACTGAAGCAGGTTGTTCATTCGGTCTTCCAGCGGCGCCCCGGGAGGCGGTGGGACGAATCGCGCATCGGAGAGTTGGGCACCGTCCCGATCGATCATGTTCTGACGATCGCGGTAGCTCCCCGGACGGCGGTCCGATCCTTCAACTCCGCTCAACAGAATGCGGTGAAGATCGTGAACCAACTTGTGCCCGATCGGGTACTGCGAATCTAGCCCGTTGTCGAGCGCAGCCACGTAGTTCAACACGAGCCGGTTGTTCTGCTCGCTGTCCTTCTCTTTTTCCATCCGAGCGCCCGCGCGTTCCATCGCGATACCCATCATCGAGGTCTTGATGCCCTCGATCTCCGACGACGTCATCGCTTCGCGCACCAGCAACGGCCTGAGCAGCAGGTGCGGATTCGGCAACCGCGAAGCCAGCCCATCAAGGCGCGAGATGTTGCTCTGGGCTTCGAGCAGCCGCCCGGTCAGCCGCCCACACATCGCAGACCAGTCGAGCGGCGGTGGCAAGGGATTTGGAACGAACGCGGTCCCTCGAACGGGAACTTTCTGAGGCACCCCGCCCCGGACCTGATCAACCCAGATCTCGGTTTCCACCAACTGACCGGGAGATCGATCCTTGTCGAATCGAGAATTGTCCATTTCACACTATAGTTCACTTGTAGGGTTTTGTTTCCCACGATTATTGAAAATCGTGTGAATTCGCACGGGCGTTTCCCACCTTTGTGTCATTTCGCGCCATTTGGTGCTCTTTGGTGCCAGGTGTAGGGTGGGGTAGCCCTACCCCCCAACCTCCGCCCCGCGCCTCTTCTGTTCCCAAGGCCTCGCGTTCCCCTTTTCCGCCTCCGCCGTCACACCGTTCACCACCCGAACCGTACCTGGGCCGATCTGGTTTTCGACTTCTCGGACCATGATCGGGTCGAGACCCACCCGCATCCGGGGGTCGGCTTGCAGGGTCGCGGCCGTCTGGCCAGAGAGCACCACCAGCTCCAGCGGGAACCCGGACGGGCCCGCGGCCGATTTCGGTTTGACGATTTCGGCCACGGCCTTCAACGCCGCCGCGCCGGAACCGTTCAGGCGGTTGTCGTCCAGGATCAGTTGCAACCGGCCCGGCAGCACCGGCACGCCGTCGATCGGGAC
>JBGAOD010000110.1:0-12533 GCA_044221955.1 Phycisphaerales bacterium
TCCTCGCCCCCTTCGAGCATGCGCGCGATCCAGTACACCGCCGCGTCCGGGTCCCCGCCGCGCACGGACTTGATCATCGCCGAGATCGAGTCGTAATGCTGGTCGCCCGTCTGGTCGTACACCGCGGCCTTCTGCTGCATGCTGTCCTCGGCCACCGCGCGGTCGATGCGGACGACGGCGGCCGTCGCCGCCGTGCTCCGCGTGGACGACAAGACCGCCACCTCGAGTGCTGTGAGCGCGCGCCGCGCGTCGCCGTCGCACTTGCGGGCCCAGACATCGAGGGCCTCATCGGTGAGTTCAAGCCCGAGCGACCCGTACCCGCGTTCCTTGTCGTCGGTCGCCTGTCGCAGCACTTGTTTGATCTCGTCCACCGTCAGCGCCTCCAGCCGGAAGAGGCTGCTCCGGCTGACCAGCGCGGAGTTCACGGCAAAGAGCGGGTTCTCGGTGGTCGCACCGATGAGCGTGATGAGCCCGCGTTCGACGTCCCCGAGCATCACGTCCTGCTGCGCGCGCGTGAAGCGGTGGATCTCGTCGAGGAAGAGGATCGTGCGCTTCCCGCTGTTCTCCAGGCGGCCGGTCGCCTCGTCGATGATCTCACGGATGCGTTTCACACCGACCGAGGCCGCGTTCTCGCGCTCGAAGTGACGCTTGCTCGTCCGCGCGATGATCTCCGCGAGCGTCGTCTTCCCCGTCCCCGGCGGCCCGTGCAAGATCAGCGACGTGATCGCGTCGGCCTGCAGCATCCGCCGCAGCAGCTTGCCGGGCCCCAGGATGAGCGACTGCCCGATGTACTCGTCGAGCGTGCGAGGCCTCATGCGGAGCGCGAGCGGCTCAACGGCGCGGCGTGCACGGTCGCGGGATTGGGCCCAGAGGTCGGACATCGAGCGATGGTAGTTTCAGAACGAACCCCACGCGCAGTTGCTCCTGCGCGGAGGGCCCGTTCCTAGCGTGCGTTCGTGAAAAATGTGCCCGGTGAAAGCTTGCGGCCGGCGAGCGACGTGACGAACCCGTAGACACTAAGCGCCACAACAAAGAGCGCGGCGAGCCCCGCGGTGGGCATCAGCCACGTCGGCACGCCGAGCGCGACGGGGAAGCGTGACAGGACGGCCGCGGAAGCGAAAGCGGTCACGAGCATCAACAGCCCGAAGCGAGAAACGATGACGCCGCAGGCCGCGCCCGCGCCGAGGGCGAGCATGACGTAGAGGATGTTGCTGGCATCGCCGACCTGCCAGACCACAATGCCCAGAAAGAGGATGGAGAGAAGTGTGACCTGGATCATTCGGCAGGCGAGCGGGTGACGCACGACGCGGGCCAGGATGGGCTCGATCATGGCGATGAGGAGCGGGTAGACGAGGGACGAGAAGGCGATTCCAAGCAGCACGCCGGTCGCACGCCGGATGCCCGAGAGGGTTTCGAGGTCGATGGTCTGCGGCGAGCCGTTGCCGAGTTTCATGGCGGCGCCGAGCGTGCCCAACGCGGCGATGAGGAGGGGCCAGAGCGCCCCGATCGCGCACCCGATGAGCAGGTCGCGCCCCACGAGAGGGTCTTTCCACTGGCCCGAGAGCAGGCGGCTCCATGACACGATGGTCGTCGGTCGCTCGCGGCGGATAATGGGTTCGATCGCCATGTAGCACCCCCAGCCGAAGACGGCCGTGTGGAGTGCTTCGCCGAGAGTGACGCCAAAGCCATCGGAGAGCGCGTCGGTCGTGAGGGCGTAGTGAGCGCCGAGGATCCGTTGGATGACCACGGCGACGAAGAGGACAACGGCGAGTCGGAGCGCACCCTTGCGGTCGCCGCGCCCTTGCCGCATGTTGTACCAGGCCATGCCCAGGGGAAGGGCGTATTTGCTGAGGAGCAGGACGAAGGCGACGACCACCATCAGCCCGTCGGTCTCGGCGGCGGCGGACTGTTCCGGCGGGGCCGTTTCTACCCGGAAGAGCACGGGCTTGCCGTGGAGCGCCGCGGCCTCGACGCGGACGGGCTCGTCGGGGTGCTCGGGGTAGGAACTGATCCACGCGGCCCGCTCGTCGGAGAACGCGGGAGGGAC
Source organism: Phycisphaerales bacterium (assembly GCA_044221955.1). Classification (GTDB taxonomy): domain Bacteria; phylum Planctomycetota; class Phycisphaerae; order Phycisphaerales; family UBA1924; genus CAZCPB01. Next base: position 2,048 of record JBGAOD010000110.1, read on the forward strand.
GAGCTTGGGTGTGACCGGCTGGGCGGCCTTGTCGAGCCCGGCGTATTCGAGGTACAGGCGCCAGTCGATCGCGGTGGGCTTGGGTTCTTCCTTCGCGGAGTCTTTGACGGAGGGCGATTCAACGACGTGCCCGCTCTGTGAGGGGACAGCGCGGAGTTCGATGAGACGACCTTGGGAGTTGAGCACGACCCGTCCCATGCCGGGGACGGACACGGCGGGGTCGTCGTACTGCAAGCCCGAAGCCGCGCCGCCGGAGGTCATGGGGGCGGGGCTCTCGCGGTACCAGAACGCGAGGGCGGCGGGGTCGAGGGTCCGTGATTCTGGAGCATGCTCCGCGGGCTTGGCGGGGGCGGCGTCCGTCGGCTTGGCGGTTTGATTGGCGTCTGGTTCGGGCGCTGACGCGGCCTTGATGACCACCCGGTTTTCGATGAAACCGGTGGCACGGTCGGCGGGCTCGGCGGCGTCGCGGGCCTTGTCCATGATCTGGCGGGCGGTGAAGGAGAGTTCGTCGCGCGATCGGTCGAGGGGGACGCGGGCGAAGAGTTTCGTGCCGGTGTTGAGGGCCGCGACGACTATGAGCCCGATCATGACCGAGACCAGGAGCCCGAGCGCGACGAGGGGCCTGAGGCTGCCGCGCCCGCCCGAGGCCGCGACAAGTTCGGGCGAGGGTGTTTCGCCGGCGGCCAGCGCGAGAGCGAGCGGGTCGCCGCCCGGGAGGGTCGCGGCGACGGCGAGGGCGGAGCCGGGACGCATGTTCGGATCGCGGTCCAGGCAGCGGAGGACGACTTCTTCGATCTTGGGGTCGATGTCGGGGACGACGGTGGAGAGCGCGGGGGGCGGCTGGGCGTGGAGCTTGCTGAGCTCCTCGAGCGACTCGGGGCGGTAGACGGGCTTGCCGGTGAAAATCTCGTAGAGGACCAGTCCGAGGGCGTAGATGTCGCTCTTGACGGTGACGCCGAGCCCGGCGAACTGCTCGGGGGCCATGTACGCGGGCGTGCCGGCGCGGCCGGTTTTCCCGCGGAGTTCCGCGGCCAGCCCGGCGAGCCCGAAGTCGGTGATGCGGACCGCGCCGCGCCCATCGAGCATGACGTTGGCGGGCTTGAGGTCGCGGTGGAGGACGCCCTTATCGTGGGCGGCGGTGAGTGCGGCGCAGAGCTGCCGGGCGACTTGCAGGCCTTTGTCCTGGGGGAATCGTCCGATACGCCGGAGGAGCGAGCCGAGGTCTTCGCCGTCGACGTACTCCATCGTCAAGAAATGGAGTCCATCGACGACGCCGATGTCGTGGACGCGGCAGACGTTGGGGTGCGAGACGTTGCGCGCGACGCGCAGCTCGTTGTACATGCGCTCCAGGCTGGTCTTGTTAAAAGTGAGGTGCTCGGGAAGGAACTTGAGGGCAACGGGCTGCCCGAGCGTGAGGTCGTCGGCGCGGTACACCTCGCCCATTCCGCCCTTGCCGAGCTGCCCGATGATGCGGTAGCGCTCCGCGATGATGACGCCGGGGGCGAAGCGTGCTTCGGAAGAGGAGCTAGAAAGGCTCGAGACCGCGGCGAAACCGGGGCCGGTGTTGTTGCCGCGGGCGATGGAGGGGCCGCCCATCGCGGCGCCGGTCACTTGGCCCGTCATCTGGCCGGTCATGGGTCCGGCGGCGAAGGTCGGCGGGTTTACGGTGGGCTGCATCGATTGAGCGGCGGGGAAGGCCGGGCCCGGGTCGGCGACGGCGCGCGACCCGGCCGCGGAGGCCTTGCTCGACGGCGGCGGTGGGGCGATCGGCCAGTGGGTCTTGGTGGGCGCGGCATCCCGGGGAAGCTCCTGCCCGCAGGAGGGGCAGAACTTCGCGTTCGCGGCGACTTGGGCTTGGCAGGACGGGCAGTGCAACGCGGTGAGGTTCCTGATTCCTGAGTCGGGACGGGGAGTCCCGGTTCCATTCTTGCGCACCATAGCGTCCGCGATGCGCAAGAGAGCGTCAAGTGGCCCCCCTCCGGCGCTGGCACGGGGATTGTGATGCGTCCGGCACGCAGGAGGATCTTGCGCACTTGTCCGGGCTGTCGGGGAACCAGCATGAACTACGGCATTCAGATCTCGGCGTCGGGCGCGATGACGGCCATGTACCGCCAGGACGTGTACTCCAACAATCTGGCGAACGGGACGACGGTCGGGTTCAAGCCCGATATCCCCGCGGCCCGCCAGCGCGACTCGGCCCGGACCGAGGACAACCTCGCGTTCCTGCCGTCCAACGAACTCCTTGAAAAACTCGGCGGCGGGTTGCAGTTGTCACCCAATCGGACGCGATTCACCCAGGGTTCGCTCGAATCCAGTTCGTCGGCGCTCGATCTCGCGATCCAGGGCGACGGGTTCTTCGTGGTGCGGGACGACTCGGACCCGTCGGGCGACAAACTGCGGCTGACGCGCGACGGGCGGTTCACCAAGGACGCGCAGGGGCGGATCGTTTCGGCGACCTCGGGCATGCCGCTGCTCGATACGAACAGCCGCCCGATCGTTCTCGCGGACACGGGCAAGGTGACCATCGACAACGACGGGACCGTGCATCAGGACGGCAAGACGCTCGCCCGCGTCCAGTTCACAGAGTTCCCCGACAAGAACAAGCTGCAAAAACGCGGCAACGGGGTGTTCGTCGCGCCGGCCAACGCGATGTCGTCGCGCCAACCGGCCGACGGGATGATCAAGCAGTTCGCCATCGAGGCCTCGGCGGTGGACGAGGTGGACTCGATCATGCAGATCACGGGCGCGGGGCGCGACTTTGAAGCGAACATGAACATGATCTCGGCGGCGGACCGGATGATGGACCGGGCGATCAACACCTTCGGTCGGGTCACGTAAGTGCGGTAGAGGGCGAGGTTCGGAGCACACGCGGAGCGCAAGGGCATTCAGAGACGTTCGGTCTTCGGAAATTGTCGGCGTTTGGACACTGACTGTGAGGTTCTCAGATGGCGATCAACGCGTTGCAATCGGCGGCCACGGGTCTTTCAGCGCTCAACACGGCGCTCGACGTCACCGCCAACAACCTGGCCAACGTCAACACCGACGGCTTCAAGGGGAGCCGCGTGAACTTCCAGGACCTGCTCTACATCGACAAGGCCCAGCCCGGCACGCTCAACGCGATCGGGGACAATCGGCCTACCGGTCTGCAGATCGGTCTGGGCGTCAAGGTTTCAGGGACGCAGCTCGACTTTGAACAAGGCCCGCCCAAGAACACGGGGCGGATGCTCGACGTGATGATCGAAGGGGACGGGTTCTTCCGCGTGCAGGTTGAGCCGGCCCAGGGCGGGGGCGTGGCGTACACGCGGGCGGGGAACTTGGCCGTGAACAAGGACGGCGAACTCGTCATGGCGAACGACCAGGGGCGGCGCTTGCAGCCGGTCATCACCATCCCGGAGAACGCGGAGAAGATCCAGATCGGGAGCGACGGGAAGGTGTTCGTGTCGGTGCCGAACTCGGTGGAAGTGGAAGAGCGCGGGCAGTTGGAGCTTTCCACATTCATCAACCCCGCGGGGCTCAAGCAGATCGGCGAGAATCTGTACGTCGAGACGGACGCCTCGGGCCAGCCCAACAACGCCCCGCCCGGCGACACCAACCACGGGCGACTCAAGCAGGGGTTTCTCGAAGGCTCCAACATCGACCCGACCCGCGAGCTGATCGAGATGATCCGCACGCAGCGCGCGTTCGAGATGAACTCCAACTCGATCCGTGCGGCCGACGAAACCCTCAGGAACGTGGCGGCTCTCCGGCGGTAAAGCGGAGTAGCGAGTAGCGAGTAGCGAGTAGCGAGTAGCGGATTGATTGTTCGCCGATTCCATTCGGAGCAAGGACGCCCGATGACAGTGATTCGCCCCAGCTTGCGTGGAACGCCGCTGAAGGCATTGGTGGTCGCGTTGCTCGCGCTGCTCGCGCTCTCCGTGCCCCAGCGTGCGCTCGCCCAGGACCTGATCGCGCTGCGGAGTTCCGCGTCGATCGAAACTAACACGCCCATCAGGCTCGACCAGATCGCCGACATCAGCGGTCCTGGTGCCGAGCGGCTTTCGGCCGTGGTGCTCGATCCGTCGGAACTTTCGCAGGACAAACAAGGTTGGATCGCGATCGATCTCGAACGTGTACGCAGCACGCTCGAAAAGCTGGGCACCGAGAACTGGGGGCGGCTGACCCTGCGCGGCTCAACCTGCAACGTCCGGCGGGTCTCTCCCGCACCCGCTCCCTCGCTCACTCCCCAAGCGCCCGCCCCGACACCGGCGCAGGGCCCGACGGTCCGCGAAGCCATTCTCTCTCGCCTGACGCAGGTCTTTGATGTCGCCCCGGAAGCCTTGAAGCTGGTGTTCGATGAATCGGACTCCAAACTGCTCAACACGCCCACAACCGGGCTGATCGCCGACGTGCAGTTGGTGGGGGCTTCCGAGCGGCAGCCCTTGTCGGTTCGTTTGTACAAGGATCTTGCGACGGTCGCGAACGGGCAGGTGCGGGTGAACGTGAACATCAAGCGTCGCGTCGCGCTGGCGACCGGCGGCGCGCGGCGCGGTCAGGCGCTCGACGAGAGCGCGTTCATCACCGAAGAGCGATGGGTGGGGCCGACGGTGCGACCCGCGGACCCGGACGCGGTGCTCGGACAGTTTGCGCGCGGGCGGATCGGCGCGGGGCAGGTGATCGAGGTCACGGATGTTGAGCCGCCGGTGGTGATCAAGAAGGGCGAACTGGCGGACGTGGTGTGCTTGTCGGGGGCGATGAGCGTCAGGGTCAAGGCGCGGGCGCTCGAACCCGGACGATCCGGCGAGCGCATCGCGTTCCAGCTTGTCGATTCCTCGAAGAGTTTTCGCGCGCGGGTCGACGGACCGTCGCGGGCGATCACGGACACCGGGGGCGAAAGCGGCGCCGCAGCGGCGAACGAATCCGCGATTGGCGTGCAGCACGCGGCGGACGGAACGAGCGCGGCCCCGGAGCGAACCGGCACGCTCGCAAAGGTCGATTCCAAGTCGGGCAAGAGGCAGCCGCCGAGCGTTCGCGAGCTGGCTCGCGCCGCGGCAAAAGAAGCCGATCGGCGCCGGAACCTGTACCTGGATCTGAGCGACCGCCGGATCGCACCGGCCGGCGCATCCCTCGGGATCGATCTGCCCGAGAGCGTGCGGTCGGGCGTGTTCAACGTCACGCGCGGAGTGCCCAAGAGCCCGCCGCAGGGCGCAACAGGCCATCCTGGTCCGAAAAACCAGCCCTCGGAGAACCACGAATGAAGAACGAAAAGTCACACGCTCCAGCGCGAAAAGCCTCGCTCGTGCTCACACTCGCCGCTGCCGCGATGCTCTGCCCGAGCCTGTGCTCGGCGCAGAGTCTTTTTCTCCGCAGCGACCCCGTGCGTTCGGACAAGGACGGCAAGCCGGACCCGGCCGCGCCCTTGCGTGAAACGAGCCTGATGTTCATCGAGCCCCCGCGCCCGCGGAGCTACCAGATCCACGACCTCGTCACGATCATTGTGGACGAACAGAGCCAGCAGTCCAGCAAGCAGACGATGGACACCAAGAAAGACTACGCGCTCAAGGGGCAGCTCGATCACTTCCCCAGCCTCGCCAAGTTCCTGGAATTGCAGCTCGAAAACGGAGACACCGAAACGATCCCCAAGCTCGGGCTCAGCAGCAACCAGCAGTTCAAGGGCGCGGGCACCTACGACCGCACAGACAAGTTCAACGCCAAGATCACGGCGTCCATCATCGACATCAAGCCCAACGGCGTGCTGGTGCTCGAAGCCCGTCGCAGCAAGACCACCGACGACGAGGTGCAGACGATGCTCTTGTCGGGCGAGGTCCGACAGGACGACATCACCACGGCCAACACGGTGCTCTCGAGCCAGCTCGCCGACATGACGCTCAAAACCAAGAACGAAGGTCAGGTCAAGGACACGGCCGACAAGGGATGGATCCCGCGCGTGCTCGAAGCGATCTTCAACTTCTGATCTGGGTAGAGACGGCTCTCGGAGCCGTCTTTTCCTCGCCAACGCCGCCTACGCACCTTTGACCGAAGAGTCGGCTCGGAGAGCCGACCTACCAGATTTACGGCTGCGGTTCAACCTTGATCGTGTGCTTCACGGGCGCGACCAACTTGGCAATCTCGTCCTGCATGACGGCTTGGCGGGCCCGCAGCTTGGCCGCCACGCCGTCGAGCGAGGCCTGCCCTTCGACGTCGTTGGTCAGCATGTCGCGCGCGGTCCGAAAGTGCGTGACGACTTCCTTGATGACCGTGGTCTCGAACGCTTGCTTGGCGGCGACCTGCGTGTCGACCTTGGCGAACGCTTCGCTGAACGGGTTGTCCAGAAACTCCGCGGCCATGTTCACGCCGCGTTCGAGCTGCTCTTTCGTGAACACCTTGCTGCGCTCGTTCCAACTGACTTTGGCGTTGGGTGTGACGAGGTTCGTGCAGCGGAGCGTGAAGCGGTTGAGGTCGTCATTAAAGGGAAGGAAGGGCAGGATGCTGCGCGGGCTCTCCGGGCCGTCGCCGGCGGGAGCGAAGCAGAACGGGTAACGTGAGCTCTCGATGACCGCGACGCCCTTCTCCGAAGAAACGATCGCGTGCGATCCTGTCGCGGTCGCGCCCGCGTTGAGATCGATGACAACCTCACCGATCGCCCCGTCCACGCCCAGCCCTTTCAAGAACGCGTAGGCCATGACGAGGTGCCCGTTGGCGCGGGGGTGTACGCCGTCGAGCCCGCAGACGTCGTAATTCTCGCCCAGCACCGCTTTGGCCTTGCGCTCGGCGAGGATCATGTGGTCGTGAACGTTCGCGAAGGGCAGCCCCGTTCGCAGCGCCAGCTCGCGCGAGGCGTCGCGGAGGTGCGCCAGCGTGTCGTTGTACACGGCCGGGGGGATGGACTTGAAGGTGACGATGCCGACCGACCCGGGTGACCCGACCACGGGGCGCACGCCCGCGGCCGACATCGCCTTGACGACGTTCCCCATAGTCTCGCCAAAGACCTCACCGATCATCGGCTCATAGGCGCGGTACCCGCCGTCGTTCATGCCGTAGCAGAGCGTGGCGACCGTCGGTTTCCACGCGAGCACGTCGTTGGTCAGCCGCGCCTCGATCCCCTGCGCCTTCTCGCCGCTCCAGCCGAACTGGAAACAGCGGAGCGATTTCTGCGGGGCGCACATCAGCAGGTAGTCCTCGATGTACCGGCTGTAGATGCGCTGCTCGGTGATGGAGTCGCCGATGATCGCGACGCGGTCGCCGTCCTTGAGCACCGGGCCGTTGGGGCGAGCCGGGACGTTGAGCTTGCGGACGTAGATGTTCTTGAACGCGAGCGGCGAGCCGTGGTTCTGGAGCTCGATCGCGCCGCTGGCGTAGATCGGCTTGGCCCGCTCCCAGTAATTCTCCATCACGGTGTCGTCGACGACCAGCAAGCCGTTGTTGTACACCGTGACGCGCTCGCCGGTCATGATGATCCGGAAGGTGTTCCACTCGCCGAGCTTGTGGTCGGCGTTGACGAGAGCCTTGCGGGCGTGCTTCTCGTTGTTGTAGATCCCGCCCGAGCCCTCCGGGTTGTCCCAGATATTGGCCTGCGGCGAGCCGCGAAGGTAGATGCCGGTATCGCCGCCGGGCGTGATCGCCCAATCGACGTACATCTCAAAGTCGGTGAAATCTTCGCTCGTACACAAGTTCTCGCCCTTGCCGTCGAAGAGCAGCACGCCGTCGCGGGCGGTCCAGTGTTCCTTGGCCCGCCCATCGGCGAGTTGCTGCTTGGACGCGAGTTCGGCCGGCGCCATCGCGGCCCGCTTGGGCGGGTCCTCAACCAGACCCTTCCACCCGCTGAGGTCCTTGCCGTTGAAAAGCGCAACAAAGCCGGGCGGCGGCGTGTTGTCGCCCGGGCCGGCCTTGGGGAGCGCGGGCGCTGGCGGAGTTGGCGTCGGCTGCGCGACGGGCTGGGTCTGCGGCTGTGCCGGGGGTTGAGCCGGCGGTTGGGCGGGTGGTTGGGCCGCGGGCGCTTGGGCAAAGACTGAGCCGCTCACCAGCGCCAGGCACACAAGCCCGCTCAAGGCGAGCCGGGTTTGCTTTGCGTGAAGGACCGACGCAACAACTCGAAACTTCATCGTCATCTCCAATACCGGCCGTTCGTTCCGCACACCCGCCAACGCCCCAGTCTTCTGGGTTCAACGCAACTCGGGAAACCCGCGCGTCGTGACCACCCGCTCGCCGCAACGAGAAGCTTGCGGCGAGTTCGTGCGTGAACGTACCACGATCCGCACGGACGCACCAGCGTAGTCCTCGATCATCCGTGCGCCGTCGGCCTCGCCCATCACGCAGACGGCCGTGCCCAGCGCATCAGAAGTCGTCGCGTCCGACGCCACCACCGTCGCCGAGATCGGGTTGGTCAACGCCCATCCCGTGCGCGGATCGACGATGTGCGAATAGCGAACGCCGGCGATCTCGACGAACTGTTCGGCGTCGCCAGAAGTGGAAACCCCGCAGCGCGAGACCTCGATGGTGGGCACGCTGGCAGAACTGCCGCTCGAAACCTCGTCGCCCGTCCAGACACCGATCCGCCAGCCTCTCTCCCCTGGCGGTGGTTCACCCACTGCGATATCTCCAGCTAGGGCGATCAAACACCGATCGAAGCCCTTCGCGGCGAGCACTTCACGAGCGCGGTCGGCGGCCACGCCCTTGCCGATTCCGCCCGCGTCCAGGCGCATGCCGTTGTCGAGCTTGATGGTGTGAAACTCGCCGCGGCGATCCGGGAGAATCTCCATCCGACGCCACCCGGTCGCGTTGCGGGCGGCCATTCTCTCGGCTTCCGTGGGGAGCTGTCCGTTCTTGCGCGCGTGTCTCCACAGATTCACGACCGGGCCGCAGGTGATGTCGAACGCGCCGTCGCTGACCTCCGAGAAATGCTGAGCATTCAGCAGCACGGCCTCGAACTCAGGCGACACCGGATCCTTTGAAAAAGGGCCGAGCGGGTAGGGTTCGTTGGCAGAGGCGTTGACCCTCGAAAGCTCGCTGTCGGGTCGATAATCGCTGAGCATCGCGTCGAACCGGTTCATCTCCGCGAACGCCTCTTTCACCGCCTCGCGCGCGGCGTCCCCGTCCTTCGAGTACACTGTCACTCGGGCCCGGACGCCCATCACAATCTGCGAGTACTCCAGCTTCCGCCACGGTGCACCGTTCGAGCCGGCGCAACCCGGCAACAACGCCGCGACGAGGCCAAGCAGCCACCACACCGACCACCGCGCCCACGCGCTTCCGACCTCGGGCTTCACCATCATGAACACACGCGGCTCCGTTCGATTGTCCTTCCCCGCTCCGCGATCCTTCGCCGCGTGCGCCGCGCTGGCGGTCGGAATTCTCGGCTTGCCCACGGGTGCCGCGTTCGCCCAGACCTCGACCGCGACACCCGCACCTGTGAAGTCTCCCGGGCCGAGCGCCTCGGGCACACTTGCGACCGGGCTCAAGCCCTACACCGAAAAAATCTCCGGCACCACCGTCGAGTTCGAGATGGTCCCCGTTCCCGCCGGCAAAGCCGCGGACGGCACGCCGATCAGGCCATTCTACATCGCCAAGATCGAAACCACCTGGGACCTTTACGACGTGATGATCTTCGGGCTCGACAGCGCCGACGGCACGCCGGCCCCGAGCGTCAAGCCGCTCGATGCGATCACCAAGCCGACCAAACCGTACCTGACGGCCGACCGCGGCTGGGGGCACTCCGGCTTCGCGGCCATCTCGATCGCGCCCAAAGGTGCCAACGCGTTCTGCGACTGGCTCAGCGCCAAGACCGGCAAGAAGTACCGCCTACCGACCGAGGCTGAGTGGGAATACGCGTGCCGCGCGGGCACCACCACCGCGCACCCGTGGGGCGATGACCCCGACGCGCTGCTCGACTACGCCTGGGTCAAAGACAATTCCGACGAGCAAACCCACGCCTGCGGCACGTTGAAGCCCAACGCCTGGGGCCTGCACGACATGCTGGGCAACGTCGCGGAGTGGTGCGCGGTCGGGGACGGAACGTTCGTGGTGCGCGGCGGTTCTTTCAAAGACCCGGCCGTGAACACCACGCCCGCGACCCGGGCCGTGCCAACCGCCAAGTGGAACATGACCGACCCGCAGATTCCCAAGAGCGTGTGGTGGCTGGCGGACGCGAGCTGGGCGGGGTTCCGGGTCGTGTGCGAGACAGAGTGAGCGGCGTTCGAAGATTCGGCATTGGGTATTCGTGATTCGGCATTCGTATTCGGGCTTCTTTTCTCGAGTGGGGGTTTCATCATGAGTTTCAACGGTCAATCCGGTCCTTCCTCGTCGCACGATTCGCTCACGCGCCGCGAGTTCGTCAAGACCACCGCCACCGCGGCCGCGATCCTGCCCTTCGTCGGCACGTCCCTCGCCGTCGCGCGCTCGGCCTACGCGGGCGGCGGGGACACGATCAAGATCGCCCTCATCGGCTGCGGCGGACGCGGAACCGGCGCGGCCATGCAGGCCCTCACCGCCGACAAGGGCGCTGTCCTCTGGA
>JBGAOD010000111.1:0-14785 GCA_044221955.1 Phycisphaerales bacterium
GCTGAGCCGGTGCGATGCGGTGCTGTTCACGCACAACCACGTCGACCACACGTTCGGAGGCATCGACGAGGTTCGTCGGTTCAACGCGGTGATGCGTGCGCCGATTGACCTGTATGCGGACGGGCACACGCTCGATCACCTGCGGCGTGTCTACCAAGCACATCTTCGACCAGCAGAACAACGTCAACGACAGCTTCGTGGCGACGCTCATCACGCACCAGGTCGAAGCGGAGCGGGCGTTCGATCTGTTCGGGATGCGGGTGACACCGATCAAGCTCCTGCACGGGAAGCTGCCGATTTTGGGGTACCGGTTTGACGCGACGGGGGTGCTGGAAGGGGCGAGCGGATCGCCGTTCCCGCTGGCGTACTGCACGGACGTTTCGGGGATCCCGCCTGAGACGTGGGGGAAGTTGAAGGGGCTCAAGACGCTGGTGCTGGATGCGCTGCGGCACACGCACCATCCGACGCACTTCACGCTCGACCAAGCGATCGACGCGGAGCGGATCCGGGCGGAGCGGACGTATTTCGTTCACATGTCGCACGACCTCGGGCACGCGGCGACGGACGAGACGTTGCCGGAAGGGATGCGGCTGGGGTACGACGGGCTGGTGCTGGGGGCGCCACGGGATGGGTGAGGTAGTCAAGAGTGTTCACCACGGGGTGACACGGAGCGGCACTGAGAAAGCGCGGAGAAGAGGAAGCGAGCACGCCAGACCTTGTGCGATCACGTTCGGGAAACTGTTGCTGAGATTACTTCGAGTTGTCCGCAGCGCTCGGCTCGCGGTCACGGTTGGAAGCGGCGATCTCGGCGGCGTTCAAATTCCAGAGGCGTTCGATGAGCGCGAAGCCTTCGGGGTCGTGGGCGCGGAGTTGCGCGCGGGTGTAGGGGTAGAAGTCGTTGACGGCAAAGTAGGCCTCGGAGAGTTCGGCGAAGTACTCGTGGTCGTTGGTGGCGGCGTAGGCCTTGGTGCGTTGGCCGAGGGGGAGCGAGTTTCTGGGCACGGCGTCGTAGAGGTGTTTTTCCATCCCGGCGTCGTAGGTTTTTTCGATTTCGTCGTCGTGGGTGCCGATGCGCCAGTGGTAGGCGTGCGCGAACTCGTGGAAGAGCATGTAGGGCTGGTCGCGGCGCCAGGTGAGGTAGTCGTCGGGGTTGACGAGCTCGATGCCGCCGACTTTCTCGGGCACGATGTGGTGCTCGGCGAGCCAGCCTGGGGACCAGTGGCAGCAGAGCCCGTGGCCGCCGTGGCCCAGCTCGCGGCTGCCTTGAAGTTCGACCCAGACGGTGACGGATCGCAGGGCCTGAGCGGCGGGCTCGGGGACGAGGTGGGCGATCTCGTCAAGGTCGGCGTGGAGCTGGAGAAGAACGCGATCAAGGAGCGCGGGATTCTGGGCGATGAAATCGCGGTGAATCTTGATCGGGAAACCGGCGATCTCGCGCGAGTCGTAGGCGGTGGCGATGGGAATCGCAGCTGGCACCGGCGGCTCAGCGGTGCTGAAGTAGAAAGGCCTGCACACGCAGGCCGATGCGAGCGCGAGCGGCATCAGGCCGCGTTGTACGGGGCGGCGCTTCTGGCCGAGCACATGGCGTCGTGAGGTGTTCACTTGCTGACCGTGCGTTGTTCGATCCGCTTCTCGCACTTGGTCTGCACGATGCGTTTGACGTAGCTGCCGGGCGTGTGGACGTGGTCGGGGTCGATCTCGCCGAGGGGGACGATCTCTTCGACCTCGGCGATGGTGAACGCCGACGCGCAGGCCATCATGGGGTTGAAGTTGCGGGCGGTTTTGCGGTAGACGAGGTTGCCGAAGGCGTCGGCCTTCCAGGCCTTGACGAGCGAGAGGTCGGCGAAGAGCCCGGTTTCGAGGATGAACTCGCGGCGTTGGGGGGCGAGTTCGGAGCGCGGGGCGATGCGGGGTTGCATGTCGCTGAAGGTGCCGGTCGTCGCGAGCGGCGTGCGGTTCTGGTGGTGGGTGTCTTCGCTGGGGCGGTAGAACTCGCGGATCTCTTTGCCCGCGGCGACGGGAGTGGCGACGCCGGTGGCGGTGTAGAAGGCGGGGATGCCGGCCCCGCCGGCGCGGATACGTTCGGCGAGTGTGCCCTGGGGGTTGAACTCGATCTCGAGCTCGCCGCCGAGGTACTGCTTCTCGAAGGTGGCGTTCTCGCCGACGTAGCTGGAGATCATTTTCTTGATCTGGCGAGTCTGGAGGAGGAGCCCGAGGCCGAAGTCGTCGACGCCGGCGTTGTTGCTGATGCAGGTGAGGTTTTTCACGCCGCAGCCGCGGAGGGCGACGATGAGGTGCTCGGGGATCCCGCAGAGCCCGAAGCCGCCGACCATGACGGTCATGCCGTCGCGGATGATGCCCTTGACCTGGAGGTCTGCGAGTGCGGCCTGGGCGGAGGCGAAGATTTTCTGTGGCATGGTGGAAGACAATAGCGGGAAGAGTCGGATTCGGCAGGATGGTCGTGCGCGACAGAGCGCCGCGACGCGGGTCGGGCGGGTCCATCAGGCCTGCCTGTGGTTTGGGGTTACTTGCTCAGATCGATCGCTGGGCCGGAGGTCGCTGAGGCGAGCAGGTAGACCCGGAATCGGCCGTCAGGGAGGCGCTGGGAGGCGAGGCGCGGGGTCTGGAAATCAGACGGCTCGGCCTGGAGAATCGCGGCCAGCTTGGCACGGGCGGCGGCAACGGCCTGGCGTCGTGCGTCGCGGAGAGAGGTGCCGTCGGCGCTGGCACCCACTGCAAGCCGGCCATCGGATTTCGGGGCGGCCTCGGTGTACCAAGGCGGGGCGGCGAGCACGATCTCGGAGTTTTCCGTCGGTGGATTGGTCGGCGCGGGGGCGGACGCGGGGGGGGACGCCTCAGGAGTTCGGGCGGGATGAATCGCGGTCGGCGCGGCCTCGGCAGCGGAGCGCACACGCGCCGACTCTGCCGACTGGGTTTCAGCGCGGGCTTGAACCATCACGCGGTACTCGCCGCTGAGAGCGTGCGAGGCGGCGGCGCGGAGCGGGTAGACCCGCACGGCCTCCTCGCCCAGAACCACCCGTGCGGCGTTGCGGACGTTGCGGATCGCCAGGTCATAGGCGAGGTTGCGATCCATCGCTTGGCCCAGCGTGCAGAGTTCGACGGTTCCGTCTTCGGCGCCCTGACCGACTCGGGACTCGTACGTCCACCATGCGGGGTTCGAGCCGGGAAGAACGGACTCAAAGAACGGGGCGCCCTGCGGCGGCGGGAGATCGACGGGGGTGGAGCGCGGCGGGGTGACGACGGCGGGCGAGGGACGTGTCGCGCACGCGCCAATCAGGACCGAGACCATCACGGCGATCAACGCGAGAACCGAACGCCGGTGGAAGACATCGTCGTTGAAAGATCCGGCGCTGGACTTTGCGGTTTGGTCCCGGTGAGTGGTGGTTGCGCGCATGACCAACTCTATGGGCGATCAGCGAAGATCAACCCCATGATCGCCGTGAGCGACGGGCTAGAACGGCGATTCGTCCCCGCTTGGGCCGTAGCTCGAAGGGACAACCGCGCCGAGCAGCCGCAGATACACCCCCAACTGCCCGCGATGGTGGTACCAGTGGTTGAACATGACCGTACGCAAGAAGGCCTCGCGGGGTGCCGCGAAGACTGGTTTCCCGCCGAGCATGATGTTGATGACGCGCGACATGCGCTGGTCATCAATCCCGGGGAGCGTGCGGCGGACGTACTCGGCGCTCCGATCGAGCGCCTCGCTGATCGCCCGCGGCGATGCGGGCTGTTCGCGGGGCTTGCTCATGTCGGGCGGGCTGCTCTCGTCCTCCATCGACATGCCCAGCACCATCATCGGGATCTGGGCGATGTGCAGGGCGAGCTGCCCGGCGGTCATGGATTTCTCGTGCGGTTTCCACGCGAGGCGGTCGGCGGGAACGCGGTCGAGAAACCGCCGCGTGGTCTCCAACTCTCTCTCAAACTCAGCGAACAACGCTTGCGCTTTGGTCATGGAACGACTCCCTCTTTGGATGAGCACTCACTCTCAGGAACGCGCCCCAGAGCGGGCGGACAGTTTGGACTTGGCGATCTCTTCAATCCGACGCAGGCCCTGGTCCCAGCCCTTGTGAACGCTCTCGCGGTGGTCCAAGGGGATGAGCCCGAGCGCCCGGTGCGTCAGCGTGAGGCGGGTTCGATCGCCCAGCGCTTCCAGCCGGTACTGCACGAAGTTGGTGGCCGGGTAGGACATGAACATCGGCCCGCACAATTCGATCAGCGTCGGCGGCTTGATGACCTGAACGTTGCCCCAAAAATGCCCGCCCTTGTCGCCCAGGTCGCGGTACCACCGGCCGCCCGGCCAAGGCTCGAGCTTGAAGTTGGACGGGGTTCCGTCGGGGAATTGCGACCCCGGTCCGAGTTCGTTCAGAACGGAAGCGAAAGTAACCGCGATGGGTGCGCTGATCTCGATCTCCTTGCGGATCGAGAGGGTCTGAACTTCTTCGTGGGCGGGTTCGGTTTTCACGAGGTCTTCTCCTTTAGCGTTGCGGGCTGCGCTTCGGCGCGAGCTTTGATGCGATCGAGTTGGTGCGACCAGAATCGCTCGTACGTGGCCGTCCAGTCGTGGATGGTTTTCAAGCGCTCTCCGTTCACGCGGTATACGCGATTGCGACCCTGCGCCAGCACCGTGACAAGGTCGACGCTGCGAAGGACGCTCAGGTGCTTGGACACGACCGCTTGCGGCCAGCCAACCTTTTCAACCAGTTGCGACACGTTCCGCTCGCCGGGGAGCAGGCAGTCCAGGAGGGCCCGCCGGCGAGGCTCGGCGATGGCGTTGAAGACGTCGGTGGTTGTGGCGGCGCGGGCCATACGGTAAATATATTCTTATATCGGAATATGTCAAGCCGTCGAACAAGAAAATCGAGCGAAAGGCCCGTGCTCGGATCCCGAGTGGGGTCCAACTCGGGCCGGGTGTGCCTCATCGCGTCATAGGAAAAGCTCCACGCGTGGAGCGTGGGGGTACCCAAAGGCGTTGGATTTCATCTCAGGCCGAGTCAGAACAGCTTCTGCTGCTCCTTCACGTCCTTGATCCGCGTGTTGAGGGCCTCGAGTTGCTGCATGATGTCGTCCACGCTGCGGAACTTGAGGTACTCGCTGGCGAAGCGGATGTAGGCGACCTCGTCGGTGTCGCGCAGGCGGGCCATCACGCGCTCGCCGACGACGCGGGACTCGACCTCGCGGTCGAACTCGCGGTGGAGTTCTTCCTCGATCACGTCGGCGATCTTTTCCTTGACGTCCTCGGCGATGGGGCGCTTGCCGCACGCGGCGTGGATGCCGCGAACGATGTTGTCCCGGCTGAAGGGGACGCGCGAGCCGTCACGCTTGACGACGACGAGCCGCGACGTCTGCTCGACGCGTTCGTACGTCGTAAACCGACGCGCGCAACCCAGGCACTCCCGGCGGCGGCGCACGACCTTGCCGGCGTCGCTGGCGCGGCTGTCGATCACTTTGTCGTTGTCGGCGTTGCAATAGGGGCAGATCACGGCGGGACTATACCGCATCGTCGGCGGGGCGGACGGGAGGGGTTGGCTTCCGACGTGGCAAGAGCAACCCCCCGGGCGTGATCTGGTACAGGAGAAGCGGAGCTGGCGGTTTGGATCCGCTCGTCGTAGGCCGCGGAGATCGCAACTTGGTTCGGAGAATGCACCGATGAAGCGCTGTTTTTCTTCTCAGAAATTGAACTTCTCAACGGTCGCGGGAGCTTTGGGGGTCGGGATTTTGGTCGCGGCGCAAGGCGGGTGTGCTTCGAGCGCCCCCCCATCGGGCAGCGTTGACGCGGGCAGGTCCGCGGCTCCGGTGAAGGCGGCCGAGCCCGCGACTGACAACGCCGAGCTAGCCCTGATCTACAAAGCCGACCAGGCCGACCGCCTGCCCGGGACGGCCCCGGCGGACTGGCACGACATGGAGAAGAACGACCTGGCGCGGCAGGCCCGTGTTCGTGAGTTGCTGGATTCTGGAGCGGTCAAGACGGGGAAGGACTATTACCACGCCGCGATGGTGTACCAGCACGCGGAGGGGGCGGACGGCGTGCAGGTGGCCCACGAACTGGCCATGATCGGGGCATGTCTGGGCGACAAGAACTCACGCTGGCTGGCGGCGGCGAGCTACGACCGGATGCTCATGAACCTGGACCGCCCGCAGCGGTTCGGGACGCAGTACCGCTCCGACGAGAACGGGGTGATGAAGCTGTACCGGTGCTCGGAGGGCGTGAGCGACGCGATGCGGTCGGCCCTCAACGTTCCGTCGCTTGCCAAGGCCAAGGAACGCGAGAAGGAGATGCAGAAGCAGATGGACGATCTCAACGCGGCGCTCAAACGCGAAGGGGCTGGGCATGAAGGTGCCGGACATGAAGGCGCGAAGAAGTAAGGCGGCGGGACGGCCGCCCAAGCCGCGGCTATTATCCCCGCAATGAAGACCGGCCAGACCAGCACGACGACTACGACGACCCCCACCGACGCGAACGGGTAAGGCTGGTGCCCGCGAGCGACATACCGAGCAAGACTTGAAGCCCAGCCGATCGATCGGCTGGGCTTTTCGATTGGAGACGTTGGAGAATTCCCATGGCGAATAAACCCGTGTGCCTGGTGTGCAAAGTGGAGATGGAACCAGGCTTCCTGACCGACAAGGCCGGGGGCCTGGCCGTCAACGTCCCGCGCTGGTGTCCGGGGACGCCGGGCGCGGGTGCCGTGTTTGGCGAGGTGCCCATGGCCCAGCGGCGCGAAGGGCTCGCGGTCGTCGCGTTCCGCTGCCCAGAGTGCGAGGCACTGCGGTTGTACGCGCCGTCGGCGACTTAGCGGCAGCTCGCGTGACGCTGTTTCTCTTCGTCGCCTCTTCCGACATTTGGCTTTGGCAATTTGGCCCTTTGAACATTTGGCAATTTGGAACCTCTCATGCCGACCATCACACTGCCCAACGGTGACAAGAAGAGTTTCGAGGCCCTCATCAACGGCAAGCCGCTGACGGCCAAGGACGTGGCCGCGTCGATCGGCGCGGGGCTCGCCAAGGCCGCGATCGGGTGCAAGATTGATGGAGAGCTTCGCGATCTCTCGGCCGAGATCGCGGCCGATTGCACGCTGGAGATCGTGACCACGCCCCGGCCCGGTCAGGCGGCCAGCAAGGATGCGCTGTTTTTGATGCGGCACTCGGCGGCGCACGTGATGGCTGAGGCGATCCAGGACGTCGTCGGCAAGGACGTGCTTTTGGCGTACGGGCCACCGACGGACACAGGGTTTTTCTACGACATGTTCGTGCCGGAGGGGAAGAAGATTTCGAGCGATCAGTTTGAGAAGATCAACGCGCGGATGGCGGAGATCATTAAGGAAGACCGGCCTTTTACTCGCGAGGAGCGCCCGTGGGTACCGGTGATGCAGAAGCTCCTAGTTGAAAGCAAGTACAAGTTCGACAACGGCAAGCGAGCACTTGCCGCAGCTGCGACCGCGCAGAAGGATTTTCATTCTGTCTCGTTCGGCAACGAGCTTGTGCATGCTCCTCGGATGGGAACTCTCACTTTTTACATAACCGGTACCGCGAGTAAGAACTGGGAAGACCTCTGCCGCGGCCCGCACGTCCCCTCCACCGGCCGCATCGGCGCGGCGTGCGTCATGTCCCTCGCCTCCAGCTACTGGCACGGCGACGAGAACTCCGATCGCCTCACCCGCGTCTACGGCACGGCCTTTCCGACCCAGGCCGACCTCGACACGCACCTCAGCCAGCTCGAAGAAGCCAAGAAGCGCGACCATCGCGTGATCGGCAAGCAGTTGCGGCTGTTCCATATTGATGAGACCGTCGGCCAAGGCCTGATCCTGTGGACTCCCAACGGCTCGATCATCCGGCGCGAATTGCAGAACTTCATCGCGGCGGAGCTGAAGAAGCAGGGGTACACCGAGGTCTTTACGCCGCACATCGGCTCGCTGGAGTTGTATAAGACCTCGGGGCACTTCCCGTATTACAAAGACTCGCAGTTCGCGCCGATCATCGAGCGGAACGCGCTGGAGGAATTGAGCAAATCGGGCTGTACCTGCGCCGAGATGATCCACCGCGTCGAGGGCGTCTCCGCGCGGCTCGCGGCCGGGATCAACGAGCGCACCAAAGCCCAGACGATCGCTCCTGATCGCGTGATGCCCGACGATCAGTTGATTGAAGGGTTCATGCTCAAGCCGATGAACTGCCCGCACCACGCCAAGATCTTCGGGTCGGCCCCCCACTCCTACCGCGACATGCCGGTGCGGCTCGCGGAGTTTGGCACGGTCTACCGCTGGGAGCAATCCGGCGAGTTGAACGGCATGACGCGCGTGCGTGGGTTCACGCAGGACGATGCGCACCTGTTCTGCACCGAGGAACAGATCCCGGGCGAGATCCAGGGGTGCTTGTCGCTCGTGAAGATTATCTTTGCGACGCTGGGGATGAAGGACTACCGCGTGCGCGTGGGGCTGCGCGACCCGGACAGCAAGTACACCGGCAGCAAAGAGAGCTGGGACAAGGCCGAGGCGGCGTGTATCGCGGCGGCGGAGTCGCTGGGCGTGTCGTTCAGCAAGGAGCCGGGCGAGGCCGCGTTCTATGGGCCGAAGATCGACTTTGTCGTGAAAGATGTGATCGGGCGCGAGTGGCAGCTCGGGACGGTGCAGGTCGATTACCAGATGGGGAACCGGTTCGACCTTTCTTATATCGGCGCGGACAACGCGGCGCATCGGCCGGTGGTGATCCACCGCGCGCCGTTCGGCTCGATGGAGCGTTTCTGCGGCGTGCTCATCGAGCACTTCGCTGGCGCGTTCCCGACCTGGCTCTCCCCCGAGCAGGTGCGCGTGCTGCCGATCAGCGAGAAATCGACCGAGTACGCGAAGAAGGTGGAGGCGGCGCTGCGCGAGCGCGGCGTGCGCGTGAAGACCGATGACGGGAACGACCGCATTCAGGCCAAGATCAAGGTCGCGGCCGACGAGAAGATCCCGTACATGCTCGTCGTCGGCCCGCGCGACGCGGAGCAGGGGATGGTCAGCGTGCGGGCACGCGGCCTAGAGAAGGACTTGGGCGCGATGCCGCTGGAGAAGTTTGTGGAGGGGATTGTGGCGGAGATCGCGGAGAAGCGGGCGGCACTTTCGGTGAAGCCGTGAGCAAGGCACGAGGTCCCGACGCGCCCGTTGTAGTCGTGATCGGCGGTCCGAACGGCGCTGGCAAATCTACGATCGCGAAAAGCGTTCTCGCGGATACCGTGGGCATCGACGAGTTCGTCAACGCCGACACGATCGCGCAGGGACTGTCGGCTTTCGACCCAGAGCGTGCCGCGTTCTTGGCCGGGCGGGTCATGCGTTCGCGCCTTCGTGAGTTGGCCGAGGGCCGTGCTTCGTTCGCGTTCGAGTCGACGCTCGCGAGCCGGAGCTTCGCCCCGTGGTTGCGAGAGTTGACCGATGCCGGGTACGAGGTTCACCTCATCTATGTCTCCTTGGAATCGCCTGATCTTGCCGTGCGCCGTGTCAAGGTTCGTGTGAAAAGCGGCGGGCATCATGTGCCGGAAGAGGTGATCCGCAGGCGGTTCGTGAGGTCGCTCAGGAATCTCTTTGATCTTTATGTACCGATCGCGATGAGTTGGCGAGTCTTTGATAATTCCACGCGGTCGCTCCGCTTGATCGCCGAGTGCCGACCTCCCCATCAACCGCATGTTTTCGACGAGCCGGCCCTGATACGATTGCGGCATGCCGCGAAAGCAAACCAGACTCAAGACGATGACCCCAGCTGAAGTCCTCCGAGATCCGGTGCTGGTTGTGCGTGCGGCGCAGGCGGCTGTGCGTGCCGCTGTAGGTGCGAGGAAGAGTCGCGGCACGAAGCCCCCCAAGACACGAACGAAGTCCAGCGCCGGAAGTAAGCGCGGCTCGTGAGTACGACAGACGGAGAACTGGGTCTGTCGCCGCTCACGGTGTTGACCAAGCGCGAAGGCCACACACCGCGTTCAATCGCTGTCCGATTCCAATTCAGCACTCGCTCCAACCGACCGCAACCGCCCGCGATTCCCTGCGTACCAACCAGTGACCCCGCGTTCGCGGGCGCAGCCGGTTCGTTCTTTACAACACGGAGGTTGGTCATGAACGTCGCAACGCGTCGGCGCGGTCTCACGATCATTGAGGTTCTGGCGATCGTGGTGGTAGTGATTGTTGTGATCGTAATCCTGATCCCGTCAACGACGCGTCGGAGCACTCACGGAGGTCGATGGATGAAGGACTCGACCCAAGTCCGCGGCATCACCCAAGCCATGATGATCTGGGCCGGGAACAACAACGACAACTTCCCACGCCCATCGCTCATCGACCTCAACAACACCACCGTCCCCGAGCTCGGCGCGGCCAAGGACACCACCGCCAACCTGTACTCGATGCTCATCAACAACGGTTCAATCTCGCCCGAACTCCTCATCAGCCCGGCCGAGGCGAACGGGCAGATTACGCAGTACGAAAAATACGAGTTCGAGAACCCGCACGCGGCCGTCGATCCGAGCAAGGCCCTGTGGGATCCTGCGTTTTCCGTCGACTTCACGAACGGCCACGTCGGTCACGCCAGCTACGCCCAGGCGTACCCGTGGCGGGCCCGCGGCGGGAAGGGCAAGTTGGACTGGGGACCGACGAGCGCGACCGACGCGATTCTGGGGAATCGTGGGCCGGAGGTGTCGAGCGTGACCTACGGCAAGTCGGGCAAGGCCTCGCCGGTGTTCAAGCTTGGTCGTGAGAGCGTGACGAACCTGATCCACGGCGCACGGTACACCTGGGAAGGCAACATCGCGTTCGCCGACGGGCACGTCGATTTCTTGACGGAGACCGTGGCGGGCAAGTACACGGCGGGCGACGGGGTGAGTCGGGACGACGTGCTGTTCGCCGATGAAGTTGACGCGAAGGGCGGCGTGAACAATTTTCTGGGGATCTTCACCAAGGCCGGGGACTCAGGTTCTGATTTCGTGAGTATCTGGGATTAGGTCGTGTTCCAATCTGTTGCGAGGACGTGTTCGTTGAGGCTGGCTCACGGCGAATGCAAGGAGGCGGCTCGGAGAGCCGCCTCTACCTTGCGGCACCTTTGCTCGCTGCCGGTTTGATCATCCGATTGCATCATCGAACTCGGCCACCAGCCTCTTCGGCCCCACCAGCTTCCACGCCGCGGTCAGGTGTTCCTTGAGGTGTTTGTCGGTGATCTTCGCGAGGTGGATGCCGAGCCAGCCGGCGTTGCCGACGTAGGGCGGGTAGTAGTATTTCTTGGGGAAATCGCGGAGCATCATGGCTTGCAGGCCGGGCTCGAAGGGGACGACGACGGCGAGGCGGGTGTCGTTGTGGTGGTTGTTGCTGATCATGGCGAAGACTCTTTTGCGGACGAAGAAGGTTGGTTCGCCGTGGGAGAGTCTTTCGGTGGCTTCGGGCAGGGCGAGGCAGAGCGCTCGGACGCGGGCGATGTGGTCTTCGGGGGTGGTTGGCTTCAGCTCGGCGGCGCGTGAAGCCGCGGGCCTAGAGCGCGGGCGAGTCGGTGCCGTGGTTCTTTTCGCCATTGAACGCTCCGTGGTGTGGGCGGGGGCAGTGTACGGAGCGGGCTTTGGAGCGGGTCATACCGAGCGCGGTTCGGACGGGGTGATCCCCATGATCGCCAGGTTCCGCGTGTTGGCCTTGAAGGCCACGTCGAAGACATCGCCCAGACCTGGGACGGTGCCGACGAGGGCGTCGATGGCGACGTTGGCGAGCATGAGGGCGAGTTGTTTCTTGGTCGCGCCCAGGCGTGCGGCCTGCCACACGATGTAGAGCGAGACGGCCGGGGACAAAGCGTCTCCGGCGGCGGGGATCAGCCCGATGAGCGGGTCGAGGCCGATTCGGACCTTCAGGCCTGGGATCTCGAAGGCGTTGTCCATCAACTGGGCGAGGGCGAGGAGCCTTTGACGGCGGCGGCGGTTCGAGGCCGGGTCGAGACGCGGGCGTGCGGCGGGTTGAGCGAGCCAGTTGTTGAGTGAGGGTGCCGAGTTGCGAGCGGGGATCGCGGTCATGCCTGGTTATTCCGGGTTCGGAGGGGTCGGTTTCGCGGGCGTATTCGGCTTTGTATTGCACGAACGTTCTACGAACTGCTGGTCCGGCCGCGCGGGGTGGCTCGCCGGCGGCGAGCGCGGATGGGGGCGACTTGTGTCGCTCGCCGGCTTTCGGTATTCTTCTCGGCGTCAATTGACAGGTGGTTCCTGTGATTGGCGGTGGTGTCATCGCGTTCTGCTGGTGGCTCGGTGGTCGGTGGTTGTGATCGATGAGGGGGCGGCGCGGTTTCACGCCGAGATCGGGCGGCGCGCGACCACGCGCCGCGGGCGAACGCACGGACACGTTCCGTGGAGCACGCTCAGCCAGCGCGCCGAGCGGATTCGATTGAGAGCCCGCGCCGGGAACGGCTCGGGGCAGGAGGGAAGGCCCGGTCAGGGGACCGGGCCTCTTGTTTTTTGCGGCGGGCTGTTCGCGCCCGCGTTCGCCGATATTGCTCGCGAGCAGCGTTGCTTTGGCGAGCGGAGCTGCGACACTCCCTCGATGAGCACGCACACCCAAACCGCTTCGACGAACAACCGAGCGCCCGCGGGAGCGAACTCGGACCGCCCCGTGCTGATTTCATCGTGGAACGGGCTTCCCGCGACCGGGCGGGCCGTGGAGATGTACCGCGCGGGCACGGCACTCTTGCATGCGATCGTGGCGGGGACGGCGATCGTTGAGGACGACCCTGAGGAGTTTTCGGTGGGCTATGGCGGGTTGCCCAACGAGGATTGTGTGGTCGAGCTCGATGCTGCGGTCATGGACGGGCCGCGGCACCGGGCCGGGGCGGTGGCGGGGCTGCGCGGGTTCCGGCACGCGGCGGGGGTTGCGCTCGAGGTGCTCAGGCGGACGGACCACACGCTGCTGGTTGGCACAGGGGCGGACAAGTTCGCGCGGCTGGTCGGGTTCCCCGAAGAGGACCTGCTTACGCCTAAGTCGCGCGAGGCGTGGTTGAGCTGGAAGGCACAGCTCAGCGAGCGCGACGCGTGGCTGAGCGACACCGACCGCGCGACGGACTTTGGCACGGCGTTGTGGGCGGGCAAGGCCGAGGGAAGCGCGAGCGGCGGGCCGGAGGGAGCGCCGAGGGCTCCGTTCACGTTCGGCACCATCCACACCTCTGGGCTGGACGACGAGGGCAATTTGTTCGCGGTGACCAGCACGAGCGGGCTGTCGTACAAGCTGGCAGGGCGCGTGGGTGATACACCGGTCGCGGGCGCGGGGTTGTATGTGGACAACGCAGTGGGCTCGGCGGGGGCGACGGGGCGCGGCGAGGCGGTGCTGCAGAATTGCGGAGGCTACGCGGCGGTCGCGCAGATGGATTCTGGCAAGACCCCCGAAGAGGCCTGCCTCGCGGTGCTCAAGAAGATCGTGGACCGCACGCGCGAGAAGAGGTTGCTCGACGCCAAGGGGCGGCCGAACTTCAACGTGACGATGTACGCGTTGCGGAAAGACGGGCTCACCGGGTCGGCGTCCATCCACGAGGGGTACCAGCATGTGGTGCAGCGCGGGACGCACGGCGTGCTTCGAGACTCGGCGTTCCTCTTTGCCAAGGGTTGAAACGCATCAACGACGCGCCCCGGAGCGATCGCGGGCCGATACCGCACCGAATCCGGTCCAGATCGAGCGCCGAAGCGGAACAGGCGGCCGCTGGTTCGTGTAGAGTGCGAGTCTCTCGCGGTCCGGTACCGACCGAGATCGGCCGGCGGCACGTTCGACCAGCATATGACGGGAGACCTCGATGACTTCATTGTCCAACCAGCACGGCGTAATGACCCTTCGAGTTTTCGGGGCGACAATTGCGGCGGCTTCCCTCGTCCCCGCGCCGTTCACCGTGGCTCAGAGCGAAGCTCCCGCGGCTGCGGCCTCTGCCACGACCGCGGAGCCGACATCCAAACCGTGGAACTTCAGCCTGGAGTTCGACGCCGAGCACGCGTTTTCCTCGCGCGTTGACGGCCCGGGCAAGGCGTCGGTCACTCGGATCGGCGGGCAGTTCGAGGCTTCGCACGTCTTCGGCGCGGGCACGCTGGTGAGCGCGACCCTGGCCAGCGAACGCTCGTTCTACGACTTCAACGGCGCGACGCAGCTCTCGCCCGGCTTCAACGAACCGTTCGAGGACACCCGCCGGGCCAAGTTCGGCGTGAACGTGCTCGTGCGCGAGACCGAGCGGTTCGCGTGGTTCGTGGGCGGGAACGTCGTCACGACCATGGAGGACGGCGCGAAGTTCTCTGATTCGCTGACCTTCGCCGGGATCATCGGCGCTCGCTACGCCGTGTCCAAGGACTTCTCCGCGATTGCGGGGTTCGCGGTGCAGACGCGGTTGGAGGACGACCCGTTCCCCATCCCGGCGATCGGGTTTGACTGGAAGTTCGCCGAGAAATGGCGGCTCTCGACCGACCCGGGCCTGGGGCTCCAGCCGTCGGGCGATCCGGGCATCGGGCTCAAGCTTTCGTTCCAACCCACCGAGGGCGTGACGCTCGCGCTCGAAGGCTCGTACCAATCCCGTGAGTTCCGGCTTGATGACAAGGGATTCGCACCCGAGGGAGTCGGGATCGACCGCCGGGCTCCCGTTGATATCGGCGTGGAGTGGAAGGTGACGCCGACGATCACGGTCCTGGCCCGCGGCGGCGCGTATGTTTGGCAGCATTACAAGATCGAAGACAGCAACGGAGTCAACATGGCTCAGGGTGATTCCAAGCCGCAGGGGTTTGTGGTGGTGGGGGTGAAGATTTCGTTCTGAGCGGAGAGGA
>JBGAOD010000112.1:0-12499 GCA_044221955.1 Phycisphaerales bacterium
TGCTCGTCTCGTGGACCGCCAAGCCGATGCCCTTCGAGTACGACCCGGACACCAAGCTCGGCTCGCTCTCGATCATCACCGGCGTGAACTCGCCGCTGCCGAAAAACCTGAACGGGACGACGGACTTCTCGCAGACCTGGGCGGGCTCGGACCTAGAGGCCGCACTCGAACTCTTAGCCCTCGTCTCCAAGCAGCCGTGGCGCGACCAGATCCTGTCGGTTGATGTTTCCAAGTACCCGCGCACCAAGCAGCTCGAAGTGCTCACCGCCCGCGGCGGGCGCATCGTGTGGGGAGGCCGACCTTCCGCCCCCCTGCCCGGTGAGACCAGCACACGCGAGAAGCTCGACAAGCTCGCGTGGCTCAACCGCCAGTACAAAAGCATCGACGGAGGACGGCTCGCAATCGAGATCTCCGGGCAACGCCCCTTCGAGATCGACGTGTCGGCCACGTCCGCGAGCGCCGCGGGTGCCAAGGGCCAATGAACGAGCCCGGGCCTGACGAGCGCCCTCCCGATCCGCTATCGGCCCAGCCGATCGGGCCGATCGAACAAGCGCCGTCGTCCATCGAGCGCCAATCGGTGCCCGAGATCACCGTTGATCGCTGGGCCCACCGCCGCGCCGAGCCCAGGCCTCTCGCGCTGCTGTGGACAATCTTCCTCGCGCTCTCCACCATGATCTGCCTCGCGTCGCTCGCGGCCCGCGGCGCGACGTCGTACGAGTCCTACCGGCCCGCGGCACGCTCGCTGCTCACCATCGTCGCCATCGGGCTGACGGTGCTCTGGCCGATGGTCAGGCTCAGCCAATCTCCTGCGCGCGGCAGTATTGCCGCGTGGGTCTGGAAGGACCTCGTTGTGCTGCTCCTGCCCGCGCAGGCCGTGATCTGGCCGCAGGCTTTCTTTTTTCTCGCGAAGTGGCCGACCGACGTGGTGGGTTGTGTCTCCGCGATGCTGTCGTCGTGGGCGATCCTGACCGGCGCGCTGCTCGCGTGGGCATCAACGCTCATCCGCTGCGATAAATTCGCAAGAACTCGCCACGCTTCTTTGATGCTGATCCTCCTGACCCCTGTCGCCGCGGGCCCGCTGATCTCGTTGCCGTTCCGGGTCGCGAAAGGGACGGCGGCCTCGAACACCGCAGACTTCGACGGCTGGAGCATGACCTCGCCCGTCACCGCGGTCTTCGAACTCACACGCGACAGGCTCTGGACCGGCCAACCCGCCCGCATCATCGCGCCGCACTGGTGGGGTGTGGCGATCGTTGCCGCTGGCGCGATGATCGCCTGGATCGGCCTTGCTCTCTGGTCGCAGGGCAGGGCCGAAGACCCGGCGGCCCGGTCGCCCGCCGGCGACGGCCATGACGAGCCGCCCACGAACATTTGATCCCCCGCGACGCCCGCTCTGGCCTGACGCCTAGTCCGAGCCTAGATTTTTGAACCTCCCGAACAGGATTGGTCAGGATTCGCCGGACACGATCGTCCGATCGCCTCGTGACCACGCGGTCGTGGGGAACCCCGAGAGGAAGCCCCGAGGCGAGCCCATGTTCTGGAGCCTCGGTCCGCAGCATCGATCTGGAGCGTTGATTCATGGAACTCGTGACCCAAGCGGAAAAAGCCGCTGTTGAAGCCAAACTCGCCGCCCTCATCGCCAACCGCCCGGTGATCTCTCTGCGCATCGCCGAGGCACGGGCCCTGGGCGATCTCAAGGAGAACGGCGACTACCACGCCGCCCGCGAGCAGCAGGGCATCGACGAGGCCGAGATCCGCCGCTACGAGCAGCGCCTCGCCGCCATGACCGTCATCAACGAATCCATGTCCAAGGCCGTCGAGGGCCTGGTCATGGTCGGCTGCACCGTCAAGCTCCGCGACGTGGACAACGGGGACGAGGATCTTTTCAAGCTCGTCGGCGAGGCCGCGAACCCCGCGCCGCTCGACTACGTCGAGGTCACCACCAACAGCCCGATGGGCGAAGCTCTATTGAAATCCCACGTCGGGGACACCATCCGCGTGGACGCCCCCCGCGGCGTGAAGCGATTCCTCATCGTCGAGATCGCGACCTAATCACACCCGCCAATGACGCCACCACCCGACGAGCACCGCACACCAGCCCGCGTGTGCGTTCTCATCCCTTCGGGTGCGGAACAAGAAAATCATCCCTCGCCCGCCGAGGTCCAAGCCGCGGCTGCGGCCCGGCTGGGCGCCGCTGTGTCCGTCCTTCGCGAATCGCTCAAAGCGACAGCCCAGGCGGCCAAGCCCACGCTCGCAATCGCGGACGTCGCCCTTCTGAGCCTTGAATCTCCCGAAGCAGCCCTGACGCAATTCGCGGACCTGGCCAAAGCTCTGGGCGTGACCGTCGCGCTTCACATCTCGGCGGGTCGCAGAGTCTCGCGTGACCTTCTGTGCCTGATCGACATACTGATCGTGGGCGAACCGCACGCCCCGGGCCTGGTCGGCGAGACCTCGCTCAACTTCGACGAGCAACCCGGGCCTCACGACGATCTTCGCGCTCGCTTCCAGCAACTCGGCGTTCGCACGGTCGTCGTCACGCTGGGCAAACACGGCGCGTGGTTCCTCCACGAACGCTCGTCCCGATTCGTCCCCGCCTATCCCGCGATTCCCACCGATCCGTCGGGGGCGGGCGACGCTTTCGTCGGTACGTTCGCCGCACGCTGGGCCGAGCATCAGGTCGGCGGGATCATCGACGAAGCGTCCGTCCACGACACGGTCTGCTGGGCCTGCGCGGCCGGAGCGCTCACCACAACCAAGCCGGGCGCGATCGCTGCGTTGCCGAGCCGGAGCGAAGTGATCGCAAAGCTCCGCGCGATCTCGGTCTAGATCGCGGATCGCCGCGCGGCCCGGAACCTGCCATCCTTACCGACGCCTCACCGTCACCGACCCGTTGCTGGTCTTGATCACCGACGCGTGCTCGCCCTTGCCGAACACCAGCTCGGCCGATCGCTTCGTCTTGGAAGTCTGCACAATCCCCTCGCCCGAAGGCATCGTGAGCGACCCGTTGCTCGTCGAGGCCTTGAGCGTTCCCACGAACGCCGGGCCGACCTCGAGGCTTACCGATCCGTTCGAGCTGTCAATGTCCACCGGGCCCGCCACGTCGTCGGCCAGCGAGACGCTGACGTCGCCGTTGGAGGTCGACGCCTTAACCTTGCCCTTCGCACGCTCGATCGTGACCACGCCGTTGCTCGTGCCCGCGCCGACCTCGCCGTCGTGCGATCGCACCGTGATCGCGCCGTTGGAGGTATCAGCCTTGGCAAATCCCGCCAGCCCGATCAGCGTGATCGCCCCGTTGGAACTCCGCGCCGTAACACCTTTGGCGTTGGGGACCTCAATCTTGAAATCGCACCCCTCGTTGTTCTTTGGACCACCCTCAGGCCACTGCACGTACACCGCCAGCGAGTTGTCCGCCTTCCGCTCCGCCAGAACTCGCGTCGCGTCGAGCCGCTCCTGAGTCTGCCCACGGATCACCGCCGAGATCGTGACCTCGGACCCGCCGCTCTTCTCGATCACGATCGAACCGTTCTGCGACTTCACTTCGATCGGCGAATCCGCGACCTGCGGGATCTGGCTCGTCCGCTTGGACTCGATCGTCGGCGCGTACGCGCCGCAACCGGGCACGATCACCACGCAACCCGCCATCGCGAGCGCGGGGATCGCGACCAGCGCGGACATCGCGATCGTCAGGCTCAGTCGAGCAATCCACGTTGCGCCCCCCGCCTCCGCCCTCGTGTCCTTCGTCATTCCGCTCATCGGTCGTGCTCCTCGTGATCGTGCGTTGCCCCGCCCGTTGCGCTCCGAACCGGAGCCTGACAGCATACCGCGCCGTGATGTGTTCTTGGCAATGCTCGGCCACCGGTTTCACGCCCGACCAGCGGCAGCGCCGACTACATTTCCCGCACTTGGAATGTTCCAAGGGAAACGCGGCCTTCGGTTCGTACCACTTCCCATGCCACACACAACTCACTCACCACTCGCGGCCGAACTCTCCGCCGCCCTCATCGGCGAGAAGACCGCACGCTTCCGCGACCCCCGTCACGCCCAGCAGCCCGCGCCGCCTTTCCCCGCGTTGCTCCAGCAGCCCACCCCGCGCGGCCCGCTGCCTGCGTCCCTCCAGACCCGCCCACGCTTCATGGACCACCGCGGCCAGCGCATCGTCCAGATCGACCTCGAACCCGGCACCAGCGTCTACGGCACCGGCGAGGTCTGCGGGCCACTGGAAAGGCGCGGCTCCGACGTCACCCTCTGGACCACCGACTGCTTTGGCTACAACCACCGCACCAAATCGCTCTACCAATCGCAGCCCTGGACCCTGGCTGTCCGCCGCGATGGCACGGCCTTCGGCGTCATGGTCGAGACCACGCACCGCTGCCGCGTAAAGATCGGCCGCACGATCGAGTTCGCCTGCGACGGCCCATCTCCCGCGGTCATTGTCATCGAGCGCCCCGACCCGCAATCCGTCGTGCAAACTCTCGCCGAACTCACGGGGTACATGCCCATGCCGCCCAAGTGGGCCCTCGGCTACCAGCAGTGCCGCTGGTCCTACGAGCCCGAGTCCAAGATCCGCGAGCTGATGAAAGAGTTCCGCGACCGCAAGATCCCCTGCGACGTGATCTGGTTCGACATCGACTACATGAACGGCTTCCGCTGCTTTACGTTTGACCGGGAGAAGTTCCCCGACCCGGCCAAGCTCAACGCCGACATGCGCGAGGCCGGGTTCCACAGCGTGTACATGATCGACCCCGGCATCAAGGTCGATCCGGGCTACC
The DNA here is from genome assembly GCA_044221955.1 of Phycisphaerales bacterium. Lineage (GTDB taxonomy): Bacteria > Planctomycetota > Phycisphaerae > Phycisphaerales > UBA1924 > CAZCPB01. Next base: position 4,770 of record JBGAOD010000112.1, read on the forward strand.
CCGTCTACGACGAGGGAAGTGCTGGCGATCACTTCGTGAAAACCGCGGACGGAACCGAGTACCACGGCAGCGTCTGGCCGGGGCCCTGCGCGTTCCCCGATTTCACCCGCGAGCGCACCCGCCGCTGGTGGGGCGATCTCTACGAGGATTTCATGGCCCAGGGCATCGACGGCGTGTGGAACGACATGAACGAACCTGCCGTCTTCGACGGACCCGGAAAGACCATGCCCGAAACCAACCGCCACGACGCCGACACCAACCTCGGCGGTCCGGGGTCGCACTCCAAATACCACAATCTCTACGGCATGCAGATGGTCCGCGCCACCCGCGAGGGCATCGAACGCGCCAACCCCGACAAGCGGCCCTTCGTCCTCACCCGCAGCAACTTCCTCGGCGGGCAGCGCTACGCCGCGACCTGGACCGGCGATAACACCAGCGACTGGAACCACCTCCGCTGGTCGATCTCGATGGCCCTGAATCTCAGCCTCTCCGGCCAGCCGTTCGTCGGCCCCGACATCGGCGGGTTCGCCGGCAACGCGGACGGCGAGTTGTTCGCACGCTGGATGGGGATTGCGGCCCTGCTGCCGTTCGCGCGAGGGCATTCGGTCAAGGATTCGGTTCCCCACGAGCCGTGGGCGTTCGGCGCGGAGTGCGAAGCGACCTGCCGCCGTGCCCTCAACCGCCGCTACCGCCTGATGCCGTATCTCTACACGCTCTTTCACCACGCCGCCACAACCGGCGACCCAATCGTTCGGCCCGTGTTCTTCGCCGACCCGAAGAACCCGGCCCTCCGCGGCATCGACCACGCCTTCCTCCTCGGCGCGGACGTGCTGGTTGTCGCAAACTTGCAACCCGGCCATCGAGACATCGCCTCGCCGCTCAACGGCTGGGCCCCGTTCGAACCCGCAGACACTCACGACCCCGAACTTCCCCGCCTCTTTGTCCGTCCCGGCGCGGCCGTGCCGATGGGGCCGGTCATCCAGCACCTCGGCGAAAAGTCCGTCCCGCTCACCTGGGTCACCCACCTCGACGACCGCGGTGAAGCCACCGGCCTGCTCTACGAAGACGACGGCGACGGCCCGGGCTACACCAAGGGCGACCTCTCGCTGACCCGCTGGACCATCCGCCGCAACGGCACCGAATTGACTACTCACGCGGCCCGTATCGCCGGGAGCCGCGAACCGACGAACGCCGGTGCGACGATCTCAGTGGTTCAACCGGGCTAGGCACGATCGAAACACGAACTGCGATGATTTCGCCGGGGTTTTCGGCCCCGAAGCGCGAATCAAATCCGGTCGTGCTCGGACTGAAATTCCGATAGAATGAGAACAAGCGCGGGCGAGCCAGCATCGGCTGATTTCATGCGCGCCGGAGAACGCCTAATGACCACGATCCCCGCCACCAACTCCACCGGCTCACAGCCTTCCAGTCCCATGCCCTGTCCCCCGCCCGTCGATCGCTTCCCCAAGCTCGCCGCCGTCATCAGCTACCTCGACTCCCTCACCGACCGGGCCGACCTGACGATCCTCGGCCGGCTCCTGCACGAGGCCAACGTCACCCGCGCCGACATCGCCCCCGCCTGCGTCTTTGGCACCAAGGGCTACCGCCGCAACACCATCAGCCGCACCGACTGGTACGAGCTCCTCGCCCTCTGCTGGCGCAGCGGCGACTGCACCCCCATCCACGACCATGCCGGGTGCAGCTGCGCGTTCCGCGTCGTCGAAGGCCACGGCACCGAGATCCGCTACCGAACCACCGACTCAGGCCTCATGTGCCCCGTCAACACCACCGTCATGCCCCCCGGCTACGTCTGCTCGGCCGAAGACGCCGACATCCACCAGGTCGCCAACATGCAGGCCGCCGGGACCGACCTGGTCACGCTCCACATTTACTCGCCGCCGATCAAGAACATGCACACCTACGAGTTCGCCGCCGCCACCGGCGCGGACAAGTCACCGGTCTAAGCGATCCGGCTTTGGTGGGGCTGGTTTTCAACCTGCCTTCTTCGAGAAGCGAACGAGCCCCGCCTGTCAGGCGGGGTCCGCGATAGATCCAGAAAACCGGGGCTTGACGGCCCCGGCTCGTTCAGCTTTCTCGCGTCGTCGGCTCGCGAGAAACCCGCTCCACAAATCGCCAAACCCTGCCAAACCGAACTCTCAAAAACAATCGCGCGCGGACTACACTCCGCGCTGCTGAAACTCCCACGCGCGGACCGATATTTCTTTCGCCATGACCATGACCATCCAAGCCGCAACCAACGTCCAATCCGCCAACGCCAACCTTGGCTTCGGGCTCGCGCCTACACCCGCGTCGGTCCTCGCCCGCTCCGCCCGCGCCAATTGGCCCATGGACCCCAACATCACCTTCCTCAACCACGGCTCCTACGGCCTGTGCCCCCGCGCCGTCTCCGAGGCCCAGTCCGAACTCCGGGCACGCATGGAACGTGATCCCGTCCGCTTCTTCAAGGTCGACCTCGAACGCCTCATGGACGGCGTGCGCGACCGCCTCGGCACCTTCCTCAACTGCCCCGCCGCCGACCTCGCCCCGGTCATGAACGCCACCGTCGCGCTGGCGACCATCCTTCACAACACGCCCTTCCAGGCCGGCGACGAGATGCTCGTCACCGACCACGAATACTCCTCCGGCCTCAACGAGCTCGCCCGCATGGCCCCCAAGCTGGGCATCAAGATCGTCACCGCCAAAGTGCCGTTCCCGATCAGCTCCCCGCGCGAGGTCATCGATTCCGTCCTGGCCGCCGTCACGCCGCGTACAAAGCTCGTGCTCATCAGCCAGATCACCAGCGCCACCTCGCTGATCTTCCCGGTCGAGCCGATCGTGGCCGAACTCAACCGTCGCAACATCGACGTCATCGTCGACGGCGCCCACGCCCCCGGCCAGATCGCCGTGGACATCGCCGCCCTCAACCCGACCTACTGGGTTGGCAGCTTCCACAAGTGGGCCTCGGCCCCCAAGGGCACGAGCTTCATGTACGTCCGCCCCGACAAGCAGGCCAACTTCCGCAGCGTCGTGCTCAGCAGCCGCGCCGACAAAGTCCGCCCCGAACGCAAGCTCTTCCTCCGCGACTTTGACTACATGGGCACCGCCGACTACACCGGCCTGCTCACCATCCCCGTCGCTCTCGACACCATGGCCAACCTGTTGCCGGGTGGGTTGCCGGCCCTCATGCGCCACAACCACTCCACGGTCATCCAAGCCCGCGAGATCGTCACCCGCATCACCGGCCTGCAACCCACCGCCCCCGAAACCATGACCGGCTGCATGACCACGCTCATCCTGCCCCAGCCCGACGCCGAGCACGCAGGCCGCCCGACCCTCTACGACGACCCGATGCAAGACGCCCTGCTCGACCGCCACCGAATCCAAATCCCCGTCTGGCCCTTCGGCACCGGCCCCGGCCAACCCGGCAGCGCCTCCAACGCCGACCTCCGCCTCCTCCGTATTTCAGCCCAGGTGTACAACACGCCGGATGAATACCAGAAACTCGGCGAAGCACTCGTCCAAGAACTCGCCCGCGAGCGCACGCTGCGGCGGACAGGCTGAGGCACGAATCATCGTCGGATGTGCACAGAAAACTATTTCGGCACGCGCTGCACCGTGTAGTACGCCACTCGGTGCACAAGCTCTTCCGACTTCTCCGCCGCCGTCGCCGCCGACTTTAAACCCGGCATCGTCAGTTCGTGGACGTACCCCATCCCGCCCGACCTCACCTGCCCGGTCTTGATCCGCACCACGCGCGGCCCCACGACCTCCACGCCCCTGATCTCCACCTTCTTCGTGTCCATCTCGTCCGAGCCATACGTCTGGTGATATTCATACGTGTAGCTGCTCATCGCGTACGACGCGGGGTCGCTGGCCGCGGTTTTGTCCACGTCCTTGGTGAACTCCAGCTCGAAACCGTCGGGCTTGATGCGCATCTCTCGCAACTCAAACGGCACCTCGCCGTTCCACACCAGCCGTTCGACGCCGTAGCGCGCCCGGCCCGTTGATCCCCACCCGCGGTCGGTCTGGCCGACGAACATCGAGCCGTCCGTCCCCCACGCCAGCCGGTTCACGCCGCACTGCAAGCCCTCGCGGAACGGGTAGCACGCGCCCTGGTACACGCCGTCGATCTTTTCGATGGTGACGCGGTTGACCATGCACATGGTCTGGTCGCCGCAGAAGACCTGGCCAGCGAAGGGGCCGAAGGGGCCGTTCCCATCTTTCGTCGGCGGATAGAGCAAGAAGTCCGCGACCGACTGCCCCATCTTCCGGTACGGGAACCAGATCGTCGCGGGCTGCACGACCGGCGGCGTCTGCCCCTCGCTCCACCGCGCCGCGCAGCGCAGGCTGGCCGGATGCCCGGCGAAATTACCCTTGAGCAGCGGGCTCATGCGGTTCGTCCCAACGTAATCGCCCTGATTGTCCAGATAGAACATCGTCCCGTCCGTCCACTGCCCGATGCCATTCGGCGAGCCGCAGCCCGTCCGACCACGGCGTGACCGTCCCGTCCGGCGATCTTCAATGACCACCCGCGGTACGGCACGATCGCCTTCCCGAGCCGCTCCGCAGAAACCAACGTTCAACGTAACCCAGGCGTTGCCGTCACGGTCAAACTTCGGGCCGAACGCGAACTCGTGGTAGTTGCCGCTGACACCCCAGAAGTTCGAGACGGTGCTGTACTCGTCCGCGACGTCGTCGCCATCATTGTCCACCATCCGCGTCAGCTCGCTACGTTGCACGCAGTACGCGACCGTCTTGCCATTCTCATTCTTCGCCGCAAGCCCCAGCGGCTCGTGCAGACCCGTCGCGAACTTCTTGTACCTGACGTTCAGAGGCGGGCTGTCGTACGCGTTCTCGATGACCCACACGTCGCCGCGGCGCGTGCTGACCATCGGGCGGCCAAGCTTACTTTCAGGTTTGCCGTCTGACTTGCCGACAGGCTTTCCATCCGCGATCACAGGCAGCACGCCAAGCCCGCCGACCTCGAGCACAACGTCCGGGCTCGCGGGCAAGGTGAGCACGCGGTAATACCTGTCCTCGATCGTGCGCGGAAAATCGGAGTTCAGAAAATACTGCAGCGCAGAATCCATGGCCGGGTCGAGCGCGGGCCTCGTGTTGATCTGGAACTCAAACTCCCCGCCGCCCTGCGAGACCTTCGCGAGCACATGGTTCACGCCCGGCCGCAGATCGAGCTTCACCTGGTGCGCCAAAGGATCGAGGCTGCGCGGCACGTCGGCATCAACCACCAGCCGCCCGTTGATCCAGAACCGCAGCCCGTCGTCGGAACCCATGGACACGCTGACGGTCGTGGCCTTCTCAACCTTGATCGTGCCGTACAAGTACCCGATCGAGTTGTTGTTGTCCTTATTATCCTTATAGATCGCAAGGTTCACCAGCCGGTTGCTGATGTCGCCCATCGGCGACCACGAAAGCTTCATGCCGTGCTTGCCGGTGTACTCCTTGCTCAGGTCCGGCCCGGGCCCGTCAACGCCCATCTTCGCCAGCTCGGCCTCCGGCGGCAACGCCGCCGCCAGGTTCTTGCCCGGCGTCGGTTCGTAGTCGAACCCCACCAGCATCGACCAGGGCCCCCATGCGGGCTGGTCGGGATACAGAAGCTTCATCACACGCTCTTCGGTCTCCTGCCGCGTTGCCAGCTTCTTGTACTCGACCTTCCCGACCATGAACCTGGCCGAGCCATCCACCGGCGGGGCGTCGCCCGGCTCGATCACCGTCACAGAACCCGCGCAAACGTTCAAACCCGCCGCAGCGAGCAACGCCGCGATCGTCAAGGCCCTGATCTTCGACACAGCCCTCGACGCAGCCGCCGCGCGATGGAAGTGAGTTGTCTTCATAGTGCTGCTCCGTTCTCCGATTCTCGACATGCTCTCGTGGCAGAGGCGTCCGGCCTGTTCCCCTACTTCTGCTCTTCCGCACTCCGTCTCTTTTTCTCTTCGTCGCTTCGTCTCTCCCCCAACCCCCTCACGGCCTTGAATACACCACCACGAACGAACTCTTCCCATCAATCGCCGCCAGCTCCACCTCAAACCACGTCGAGCCATCGTCCCCGGCCCGCTCGATCGCCTTGCAATTCTTCTGGTCCGCGATAGCGACCTTGCCCTTGCCCGCGTTCACAAAGAGCTTTACGCCGCTCGTGTTGAGAGCCATCTCCACGCCAAACGTTCGACGGAACAGCACCCCCGCCTGACCTCCCGGCTCGAACCGCTCTTCGATATCCGCCGACGCAAGCTTCGAAGATCCGACCGGACCCCCCGACCCGATCGCGTACCTGAACGTCGGCACCCCGCCCTTGTCGAGCGTGTAACCCTTGAATCGCCCCGCGGCCTTCGAACCCGTCACCTTGGGCCAACCGAGCCCGCCAGCGCCGACATCAAGAACCAACGCCGGGCCCGCGGGAGCCTTCCACTCCGTCGTCCCCTTCTCATCGCTCACGTTCCCACCGCGCCCCGCCCACGCGCCGCTCGCATCTAAAAACCCGCCTCGCCACGCATCCACGAGCCGCGACTCGCCCGCATCAAACGCGAAGTGCAACCCTGAAGGGAAACCGACCGCGATCCCACGGCTCCCCGCGTCCTTCAAGAACGTCCGCACCACCATCGGCCTCTCGCCCACGCTCAGCGTCAACCCATTGCCCGTGTTGATCCCCGTCGGCACGGGCGCAAAGTCACCAAGGTTGAAGTACGCCCACATCGCGTCGGCCTGCTTGTCCGGGTCGCCGCCGAACACATCCTTCACCGCGCCCGTCCCCGTCAAATAGAAGTTCGGCATCCGCGTTCCGGCCTTGAAACGGTGCGGGTCCGCGATGTACCCCTTCCACCAGTCGTACCGCAGCCGCTCAGAAAACGCCGTGATATTCGGCCCCGGAGTCCCCGCGGCCGCACGAGATGCAGTTCAGCGCCGAATCACCCACCAGCTTCCGCCCCGCCGCCGCGATCTCATCACTCGCCTTCGGCTCAACCCGATCCGCGTTCGGCCAGATCCCCGATTCCGCCGCCAAACTCGCGGCCATCGGCCCCACGTGCGCCTCGCCGAACTGCGGCATCCTCACGCCCATGTACGGCCGCGCCTGACCGTGCTGCGTCAGCACCGCTTTCAACCACGTCGTCGTCAGCTTGAAACCAACACCCGTCAGGTTCGGGGGCAAACGCCCCTCATCGCCAAGCTCGGTCTCGCTCAGCGTGCGGAAGTACGCGTTGATCTGCTTGGCCGGCCCGCCCTCGCCGTCCTTCACATGGCACGCGAGACAGCTCAAGCCCTCGATCTGACGGTGCAGCGCGTCGATCGGCGCGGGCGCGGCCTGCGCCTTCGTCGCCGGGATCACCGCCGCCGCCAACGCCCCACGGTCCGCGTCGCTCAGCGTGTACCGCGGGGCCGTCTTGCTCTTGGGATCAAGACAACCCTTGCCGACCGTCAATCCCGAGAGCGGCGTAGCCTTCAACGTGGACGCCACGCTCGGCAAGTTGTGACCGATCTGGTGGCAATCCGCGCAACCCCGCGCCGCGAACGCCGCCCTGCCCGTCTCAATCTTCGACGCATCCGCCTTGAACGTCGCCGGCTCCTTCGCCTCGCCGAACTTGTTTACCAGGTACGTCGCGATCAGGTCCGCCTCAGCTGTCGACAAGTTCATGTTCGGCATGCGCCCGCCCGGATGCACGCGCGACGGGTCCCGCAGAAACTCCGACAACGCCGCGGGCCGCCACTTCCCCGCCAAG
>JBGAOD010000113.1:0-11426 GCA_044221955.1 Phycisphaerales bacterium
GTGTTGGACTGATCGGTGGCGGCCTTGGCGGTGCCGGAGGCCTTGATGGTGTAGACGTTGGGATTGGCGGGGTCGGCGGGGGTGAAGGTGATGGTGAGTTCGACGGGGTTGGGCTGCTTGACCTCGACCTTGGTGATTTTGAAGGGTTTGCTGGCGCGGCTGGAGATCTTGATTTCGTTCTCGAACTTGTCTCCCGGCTTGACGACGCCGAAGGCCATAACCTGGGGTTCGGTCTTGAGGTCGCCGTTGACGAATCCGGCGAGGCTGCAACTGACCATGGCCTCGGCGGGGTCGTTGGTGCGGACGCTCAGAGCATCGGCGATCCGCCCGACGGGAGCGTTGCCCAGGAGCGTGACCTCAACGGTGGTCTCGCGCATGTCCTTGCCGTTGAGCTTGACGGGGACTGTGCCGAGGATCTTGACGCTGAAGAGATCGCTGCGGGCGACTGTGGCGAGTGTCGCTGCGAAGTCCTTGGGACGCCCGGTGATTTTGACGGTGAGGGTCTTGCTCTCTCCCTTGGTGATGGGGACGAAGTTGAGGATTTTGGGCTCGATAAAGACGACGGGTTCGACGTTGGCCTGGACGGTGAGCGCGATGTCGGGGCTGGTGGGGTCGTTGCTGAAGACATGGACTTGCTTGTGCTGGGCCCCCGCCTTGCCGGTCGGGTCGTACTTGACGTGGATTTTTCCGCTCTCGCCCGGGGCGTAGATTTTCTTGTCGAGCTCGGGGACGGTGCAGCCGCAGGTGGACTGGACTCGGATGATCTCCAGCGTTGCATTCCCGTCGTTCTTGAACTCGAAGTCGAACTCCGGGCGGTCGGTCTGCATGACGGTGCCCATGTCGTGGGAGGTCTTGAGGATGGTGATCGAGGGGACTTTTTCGACGGCGAGCAGGCTGCCGTCGCCGCTTTCGACCTGAGCTAGGGCGGGCGAGGATGCGAGGCAGGCTGACAAGGCCGCGAGTACGAGGAAGGCGCGGGCCGGGACGACGTTGGCGGAACGCTTCATTGGACTGATCTCCTTGGTGGGAAATTGAGATTGGTCTGGGCTGTCAAAGTCGGGTGGTGCCCGAGTCTGGCGTACCTGGGCGAGAGATTATTGACCGGTCTGGGGCTTTGGAAGACTGGTTGGAAGGGTATTCGCACGGTGCTCGGCGAGCGCTCGGGGGATTCTGGTGTAAAATTGAGACAGAGGGGAGGCCCGCGCGCGAATGAACGGAACCCCAATGCCAGAACCCCGAGCTGCGCGAGATCGAAGCGAGCGGTCGTGGCTGAAGGCGTGTGGGCGTTGAGCGAGTCGGACGCGAGCACGGGGTCGATGGGGTTCGCCGCGGACCGGCACGAGGTCCGCGGGAAGGGCGCGGGCCTGGAACCAGAGCGGGCGTTCGTGGCAGAAGCCCACGCGCGATTTGGGGCAGGACTGCGGCGTTTTTTTCAGTTGCGGGTAGGATCGTTCCGGGGGGATTCGGGGCGTGATCTTGCGTTGATTGAGGAACTGTGCCAGCAGACCTGGGGCGAGTGCTGGAAGTGCGTGCGCGAGAGGAAGTACGACCCTTCGCGAGCGGCGTTGAGCACGTTTTTGTACGCGATCGCGTCGAACGTGTGGCTCCGGCACCGTCGTCACTCGATAAGGCAAGGGGAGCGACCGGGGGATGCCGATGCCGCGTTGTCGCTGATCGGGGCGGAGGCGGACCCGGCACGCACGGTGGCGTTTTCGGAGCTGCTTGAGGCGGTGTTGCGGCGGGTGTCGGGCGAGGAGGGCGGGCTTTCGGCCGAGGACCGGACGGTGCTGGTAGCGCTGGCCCGCGGGGCGTCCGATAGAGATCTGGCCGAGCAGCTCCGCGTTGCACCGAGCACGGCGCACGCTCGGCGGAGGGCGGCGCTGGGGAGGCTTCGTCGGGCGCTGGCGGAAATGGGATTCGAGGCGGGTGATGAGAATGCCGAGCGCTCGTGATTCAGCCGCGAAGAAAAGGAAGAACGGCCGAGGGTTGGGTGCGAGGGTGTATCCATGAATGACGAACAACTCACGAAGCTTCTCCGCATGGCGGCCGAGGCGGACCTTTTGGCCGGGGACGAATCGCGGTTGCCCGCGGCGTCGCTCGGCCATCGGGAGAGCATTGTCCGGCGGGGAGGAGTGGGATCGCGAGCGCGGTGGGGTCTTGCGATGGGCGCGGCGGCGGCCGTGCTTGCGGCGGGAGCGTTCGTCGCGGTTCGGGCGAATGGACCGACGAGGGCTTCCGGGTTGGCGTCCTGGCCAAGGGGCGAGGTTGCGACGGTTGCTCGGGGCTTGACGCCGACCGGCGCGGGGCGTGAGCGGAAGGCCTTAGGCGGGCCGACGGGCAACATGATGCTGGCGGTCTTCAGCGACGAGTGTGGGCAGAGGGCGTGCGTGGTGACTCACGATCGGGACGCGCTCAGCGGGCGCGATCCGACGAAGATGTCCGACGAGGAACTGATTCGGCTGGCGTTGGACGAGCGGTGCGACTCGGTCGCGGACCACGTCACGGTGATCGGCCTATCGGGGCCGGACGCTTCGCTGCCGCGGACCGACCGCGAGGCGGAGGTGCTGGCGGCGTGCGTGGGCATGGCACCGGTCTTCGGGCAGCCGGGCGGGTCGATGCTCGCGTGCGTTCCGCCGGGCGTTTCGGTGGTGACGGCGAGCTTGTCACTCGGCTCGCGATAGTGTGGTGACTGGGGGAGTACCGCAACGAGCCGGAGCACAGGTCGTGCCGCCGTGTTGCTCGCCGCGTTGTTATTCCTTGAAGGTTTTTTTCGTGCCGAAGGCCGAGAGCCCGGCACCGAGGCGGGCCAGGGCGTGCGCATAGGCGGCGGTGCGGAGGTCGATCTTCTGGGCGGCGGCGAGGTCGTAGACGGCCGCAAACTCGCGCGACATGACCTGCCGCAGGCGTGTGTGGACCTCGTCGAGCGTCCAGTAGAAGCCGCTCTTGTTCTGCGTCCACTCGAAATAGCTGACCGTGACGCCGCCGGCGTTGGCGAGGATGTCGGGAACGACCACGGTGCCGCGTTTGTTGAGCACGCCGTCGGCGTCGCTGGTCACCGGGCCGTTGGCGAGCTCGATGATGACGGAGGCTTTGACACGCTCGACGTTGTCGGGCGTGATGACGCTCTCGACGGCCGCCGGCGCGAGCAGGTCAACCTGAAGTTCGAGCAACTCCGCGTTGGTAATGGTCTTTTCGCCGGGCTGACCGATCGGCTTGACGTGGTGGGTGGCGGTCTTGGCGGCGATGGCTTTCACCACGTCGATGCCTCCCGGGTTGTAGAGCCCGGCGCGTGAGTCGCTGATGGCGACGACCTTGTACCCGGCCTCGCTCACGAACTTGGCGAAGTGCTCACCGGCGTTCCCGAAGCCCTGCACGGCCACGGTTTTGGGCTGCCTCTTGGTGTCCCAGCCGAGCTTCTTTTCGAGTTCCTGGAGGCAGTAGAACGCACCGCGCGCGGTGGCGTCGTCGCGGCCGACGGAGCCGCCGAGGGAAACGGGCTTGCCCGTGATGACGCCCGGCTGACGCGATCCGGTGATGGTCGCGTACTCGTCCATCATCCACGCCATGATGAGCGCGTTGGTGTTCACGTCGGGCGCGGGCACGTCCGTATCCGGCCCGATGAACGGGGCAACCGCGCGGATGTAGCCGCGGCTCAACCGTTCGAGTTCGGCCTTGCTGAGCGTGTGCGGATCGACGATCACGCCGCCCTTGCCGCCGCCGAAGGGGAGCCCGACGACGGCGCACTTGAACGTCATCCAGAACGCGAGGGCGCGGACCTCGGCGGGGTGAACGTCCTGATGGAACCGGATCCCGCCCTTGGCCGGCCCGCGCGTGTCGTCGTAGCGGCAGCGGAAGCCGGTGAAGATCTTGAGCGAGCCGTCGTCCATGCGGACGGGGATGGAGACCTCGACCATCAATTTGGGCTGTCGCAGACGCTGCAAAGCCTCAGGGTCCACCTTCGTGAAACCCGCAGCGGTATCGAGACGGGCGAGAGCTCCGGCGAAGACGTCTTGCATGGGAGGTGTCATGGGGGCAGTGTACCGAGGGGTGGGGGTACGGTGGTGGGTGCTAAGTGAGACGCGCGTCCGAGGAATGTGCTCAACAGCCTGCGGTGAACGCGGCGATGAACTCGTCCCAGTCGTCGCCGGTGACAAAGCCATCGTGGTTGAAGTCGGGGGCGTTGTCGAAATAGCCAGTCTCGGCGCTGACGAACACTTGCCAGAAAGACCAGAGGTCTTCGTCGTCGACCACGCCGTCGTTGGAAATATCGGCGCGGCACTTCGGCGGCTGGTACTCGATAACGCCGATATCCGCGACCACCGTGGAATCGCCGTTGCCGTCTACGGCGCGCGGGTTGCCGAGGAGGTCGTCTTCCGACCGGCCCATCTGTGGGTCGCTCGCGTCGATGCAGGGAGAATCAGCGGCGAGTTGGAGGTTGTTGTCGTCCCAGGTCGCGAGGTTCCCATCCGCGCCCGCGAGCCCGGCCAAACGCGGGTCTTGATTGATGTTGCCCTTGCCCCAGGCGATCGAGCCTTGACGCGGGTCGATGGCCGCCTTGCCGTTTTCGATGTCGCAGAACTCGGCGTAGAAGTAAGCTTCTTTGCCGATGCCCAGCATGCCGTGAGCGCCGATGGTGTTGCCGTAGAGGATCGAGCCGTAGAGGCCCATCTCGGCGGATGTCTTGATGAGGCTCACGTCGCCGCCGGTGGTGTTGGCGGTCAGGGTTGATCGCCAGACGATGACTCTTCCGGTGGAGTTCCACCAGGTGCTGGGTGTGATATTGCCCGCGACGAAGCAGTTGCCGATAAACCCGCCGTCGCTGACGACCGCGGAGCCCGAGTCGTTCCATGAGCCGTTTGAGAGGATCCAGCAGGAGTTGAGGCTCGCGGTCGTTGTCGAACGGAAGACGCCGCCGGTGTTGTTCCGGATGACGCTGGAATACAAAGACGATTGGCTATACACGCTGATATCGGTGTGCTGAAAATCAAGGATATTGGCCCGGTTATCGATGATCGAGCCCGCGTCGAAGGAAAGGCTCGTCCCGCGCACACGCACGAGCGAGCCCGCGGGGGCGGCCTCGTTGCCTTCGAGCGTGATGTTGTACATCCCAAGGTCGCCGCGACTCGGGATCCCCGCCGGCTCAACGTTCAAGACAACCGGATCGTCGGCGTCCAGCGCGTTCGCGCCACGGATCGTGAGGCCGCTCAAATGAACCCAGTTGAAACCCTTCAGGTCAAGAATGCGCTGGGCGTTGTCCTCGCGGTGCGCGAAACCGGGAGTGTCGTCGCCACGAAGATCGCCACTGAGTACGGACACGAACGCCGCGTCGCGCAAGTTCGGGTCTTGCGCGCCATAGCCCGCATACCCACCCTGGATCTGTATGGACATCGCACTACCGACCGTGCGACGATCGACATGAAACGACGACATGCGATCGCCCGAGCCGTGACCTGGCTTGTAGGTGCCCTGCGCCAACCGGATGTAGGTACCCCATCCGTCCGATGTCGCGGAGGCGAGGTCCAAGGCGTCCTGCAGGTCGTTGAAAGGCGAGTCCCACGATCGGCCGTCGCCTCCGGGCGGCGCGGAGTCATCAACAAAGATCCACTGGCCGCGCGCGGACGCGGCGATTGACAGCACCGCGGCGAAGGCCGCGAGCGAGGTGGAGTGGTTCGTGGCGTGACATGGGAATGTTGCGAGCGGCATGTCGACCTCCGGTGAAAGGTGGTTGGCCAGAGCCGGGGAGATCGGGCCGGGATCGGAGAAGGCGAGATTGTGATGTGTGAAGAATGAACGACGCGTGGAGCGGCTTGTTAGCGGACGGCGGAGGTTGCGCGGTCGTCGCGGATCGTGCGCTTTGCTGCGCAGGACTTGCGCGGGGCGGCGGCGTGAGGCGTGGGGAAAGACGACGGCGTCAGACGAACGAGCCCCGGGTGTGAACCCGGGGTGTTGCGCTCATGTTCGCGGGAACCGTGGCTTGACAACCACGGCTCGTTGGGTTTGCGCGCGTTGCTCGCTCACCTTGCTATCGCACTCCGCTCGCCCAAGATATTCGTGCCCTGAGTTTCGCTCACGCTTCGACGAGCGGCTCGGGCTCGATCTCTCGGCCGCTCGAACGCAGGCCGCCAGCGGCGAACCTTTCGAGTGCCTCGTAGACCACGGCCGGGTCGCGCGACGTGCGGAGTGCCTCTTTGAACGGCTTGCACGGCGGCAGGCGTTTGGCGAACCACGTCACGCGGCGGCGGATCTGCACCATCGCGTAATGATCGCCGCGGTACTCGCGCATGAGGTCGAAGTAGCGGCGGATCATTGACATCTGCTCGGTGACTTCCGGCGCGGGGGGCACGACGCCGCCGGACATGAGGGCCCAGGCGTCGCGGAAGATCCACGGCGTGGAGAGGGCCGCGCGGCCGATCATCACGCCCTGGCAGCCGGTCTCACGCATCATGGTGATTACATCTTCGGGCGTGCGCACGTCGCCGTTGCCGATGACGGGGATCTGCCCGTTGACGGCTTCGACGACGCGCGCGATGCCGGGTCGGATGACGTCGCCGGAGAACTTCATTTCTGTCGTGCGGCCGTGCACCGTGACGCCGACGACGCCGACATCCGCGAGCATCCGCGCGAGGTGCGGCGAGCAGGCCTGGCCGGTGTGGTAGTCGTCGGTGGACCAGCAGAGGCGCATTTTGCAGGTGAGGGGGACGGGGGAAGAAGAGGGCATCGAGGCATCAAGGCATCCGGGCATCGAGTTCTGACTCTTTCCTGGTGCCTGGATGCCTTGATGCCCCGACGCCTTCCGCTCCGTGTTCCCCAACCGTCTCGACCATTGCTCAGGCGCGAGCGGGCATTTTTCGAGTTCCTTGACGACGCGCTCGGCAATGCGGACGGCGCGCGAGAGATCGGTGAGGAGCTTGGAACCGCCGTCCTTTTTCGTGACTTTGTCGACCGGGCAGCCCATGTTGATGTCGACGACGGTCGCGCCGTGCTCGACGGCCCAGCGTGCTCCCTCGGCCATCAGCTCGGGGTCGGCGCCGTAGAGCTGCATGCCGACGGGCTTGTCGAAGTCGTTGGTGCGGGCGAGATCAAGGCTGGTCTCGGTGCCACGGAGCAGGCCCTGCGGGCTGAGGAGGTCGGTGCAGGCGAGCCCGACGCCCAGGCCGGAGTGCGCGGGCTCTCCCGGCTGGGCGTAGGTGAACTCACGGACGATGGTTCGGAAGGCGAGGTCGCAGTAGCCCGCGATCGGCGCGAGAAGAAGCGGCGTTGAAAGTTGAACGGGCCCGAGCCGAAGCATGATGTAGGATGGTAGGTTCGGCCGCCGCGGCCCACGCCCACGCCCGCGCACGCGAATCTTCGCACGCACGCCCACGCCCGAGAAGGAGTTCACACCATGCCGGCCGACTTTGATTCCGCGGAGCAGTACGCACGCCTTGCGAACCTTCGTGAGCCGACCAACGGGCTGGGGATCGCGGGGTTCGTGGTGTCGCTGATCGGATTTCTTTCCTGCGGGCTGCTGTCGCCGGTCGGGGCGATCCTTAGCTTCATTGCCATCTTCAAGCGGCCGCGGCTCTTTGCGGCGCTCGGGCTGGCGCTGGGCATTGTCGGCTCAGGGTGGTTGTTCTGGATTCTGTTCATCGTCGGGCTGGCGGGCGCGTTGGCGTGGGCCGGGGTGGGGTCGAATTACGCGGCGATGATGCAGGCGTCGTCTCTACAGAAGCAGCTCGACGCGTACGAGGCGAGAGTCGGGCAGTACCCGCCAGCGCTTGACCTGCTGACAGGGACGAGAAGCGAAGACCTCATCGACCCGTGGGGCACGCCGTACACCTACGCGCTCGACCCCGATGGGAAGGGGTACACGCTGATCTCCGCCGGGCACGATAAGACGATGGGCACGGTGGACGACGCGAAGATCTATCACACGACCGGCGGCTTGTCGCGCACGGCACCTAAGTGATCTCGGAGCGGTGATGGGCCAGGGCTCGAAGATCTGACGAAGGTCAGCGCAGGCGCGGCACCATCGGCCATGGTTCACCGCACTCCGGGCAGCGGCGCGGTCCGGAGTGGGCGGCGATCCATTCGTGGGGGATGGAATCAGGGAGGCCGGTGAGGTCGTAGCGGCATCTCGGGCAGTTCAGACTGGTTTCGATCGGGTTCATTGTGCATCGAGTGATGCTGCGTTTGCGCGCGGAGTTGATCCAGGCGGCCAGGAACATGAGCACCAGTATCGAGGCGGCGGTCCAGGGGTTCTGCATCACCATCGACAGCGCGATCGAGCCCGTGACGATCCAGGCCGTGATCTCGAAAAGCCACAAGGACGGGGGGTTGCGTTTGGTTTGGGCTTGAATAGTGATTCGCCGAGCCCTAGCCGCAGAGTGCTCGCGCTCGCGGGTACGAAGGTTTGCGACCACTTCGGCCGCGACGGCCGTCAAGATTGAATGATCGCTCGGCGGATTCCCAACCATCCCGGCGAGGCGGTCGTACTGCTCGAACTCGTCGGATTGGTCACCGGTCAACAGCACGGACGATTCTTGCATCGTCCCCAGCCCGCGGGCGGCCGCCCCGGAGCGCACTTGCCCCCGCGAAGGGAGTACCATCCGCCCGTGTACCAATGGCTCCTCATCCGTCGCTACCTGACCAGCAAGATCATGCCGCTGCTGGCCTCGCTCGCGGTCGTGCTCTGCACGGCCATGGTGCTCATTGTGTGGTCGGTCATGGGCGGGTTTCTGGCCAAGCTGGTGGATTCGGGCCGCACGCTCGTTGGTGACGTGCTGATCTCCTGGCCAAACACGGGCTTCGCGTACTACGACGACCTGATCGAGCGGCTTGAGAAGGACGAGCTGATCGCCGGGGCCGCGCCGATGATCGAGTCGTACGGGCTGATCGGGCTGCCCAACGGGATGTCGGAGAACGTGCTCATCAAGGGCATCGACGGCGACCGCTACGCCCGCGTGACCGAGTACAAGGACTCGCTGTGGTGGAAGCCGCTCGACAAGCCGATGCGAAAGGACGTGGCCCGCGAAGACCCGCGGCTCAACGGCTCGCCGCTCTGGCCCTCGAGATTCAACAACGGCGTCAAGTTGACTCGGCCCGACCCAAAGACCGGTGAACCCAAGCCCGCGGCCGTGCTGGGGATCGAGGTCAGCGGACAGAACGTCCGTCGCCCCGAGGGGTTCTTTGTTCCATACGAGCCGCTGGAGCGATTGCCCAACGGCGAGGTCGCTTCAAAGTCGGGCTTCGCGCTCGACAACGGGTTCATCAACCTCAGCGTTGCGCCGCGAGACTCGACCGGCATCGCGGTGGACATGCAGACACGGCGATTCCCGGTCGCCAACGAGTTCTATTCGGGGCTCTTCGAGATCGATCACAAGACCGTGCTCGTCGAGCTGGGCGCATTGCAGAAAATGCTGCGCATGGAGGCCGGAAAGCGGCTCAAGGACGTGAAGGGCCGGCCGTTCAAGATCGTGAAGGAACCGACCACCCGCGACGAGACCACGGTGACGAACACTGAAGAAATCGACGAGCCGGCACGCGTCACCACGGTGCTGGTTCGCGGCAAGGCCGAGTCGGGCGCGGGCGAGGATGCGCAGCGGCTCGCTGGTCGATGCCGGAGCATCTACGCCAAGTTCGCCCAGGCGCACGCCGGGCAGGTTCCCGACGAGTTCACCATCAGCATCCGCACCTGGGAGGACCAGAACCGCACGCTGATCACCGCCGTCAAGAAGGAAACCGGGCTGGTGCTGTTCATCTTCAGCTTCATCTCGATGACGGCCGTGTTCCTGGTGCTGGCGATCTTCTGGTCGATGGTGAGCGAAAAAACCAAAGACGTTGGCGTGCTGCGATCGCTGGGCGCGAGCCGTGCGGGGGTGGCAGGGCTGTGGTTGGGGTACGGGCTGGCGATCGGCGTGGTCGGCGCGGCGCTCGGCGGGGCGCTGGCGTACACCATCGTGCTCAACATCAATCCGATCCACGAATGGATCGGCGTGCATCTTGGTTTCTATATCTGGGACCCCCGCGTGTACTATTTCACCGAGATTCCCAGCAAGGTCGAGCCGGACAAGGCCAGGTGGGTGCTGGCGGGCGGGATGCTCAGCAGCGTGGTCGGGGCGTTGATCCCGGCCATTCGTGCGGCGTGGCTTGACCCGGTGAAGGCGTTGAGGTTTGAGTAGAAATCGGCATTCGGAGTTCGTGATTCGGCGTTCCTGCTTTCACGCTGAGTCCTCAGCACTCAGTCCTCGTCTCTGCTCCGCCCCATGACTCTCCTCGTCGCGAACAATCTCCGCAAGACCTACCGCCTGGGAAAGGTGGACGTGCGCGTGCTCAAGGGGGTCTCTCTTGAGGTCGCGGCGGGCGAGTGGGTGTCGGTGCTCGGCGCTTCGGGATCGGGCAAATCAACGCTGCTGCACCTTCTGGGCGCGCTCGATCGGCCCGACGATCCGGCGTTCGTCTGCCCCAAGTGCCACTACAGCCTGCGCGGCCTGCGGGCGGGCGGGGTTTGCCCGGAGTGCGGGATGCCGATGTCGGGAGATCCGGTGCGGGGCGACATCGTGTTCGAGGGACGATCGCTCACCGAGTACAGCGCGGGCGATTTGAACAGTTACCGTCGCGGCAAGGTCGGCTTCGTCTTCCAGTTCTACCACCTCCTCCCCGAGCTCAACGTGCTCGACAACGTTCTGCTCGCGTCGATGGTGCTGCACGGGAGGCTGGGGTACTTGAAGGCGCGGTCGCGGGTGCGGGACGAGGCCGTGGCGATCCTGACGCGCGTCGGACTCGGGGCGCGGCTGAAGCACCGCCCCGTCGAGCTCTCGGGCGGCGAGCGTCAACGCGTCGCCATCGCCCGAGCCCTCGTCAACAAGCCCAAGATCTTGCTCGCTGATGAACCGACGGGGAACTTGGACCGCAAGACCGGCGGCACGATCCTCGAACTGCTGAGCGAACTCCACCGCGAGGGGCAGACCATGGTCGTAGTGACGCACGACGCGGAAAACGCTCGGCGTGCGGATCGGATTGTTCGGATTGTGGACGGGAAGATCGCGGACGGCGCGGGGGCCGACGCTGGCTGATCTCGGGCTTCACGGCGATTCCGAGAGGATGAATGAAATACCGGGACGCCGCGTGCGTTGTGCTTCCCTAGGTATCCATCGCGGGTTTCCCCGCGCACGATCCGATACACTGTTCTCCGGTTTCCACCTCTGAAAGCTGAAAGCGACCCCATGAACATGATCAAGAACCGTCGCGGCCTCGCTATCGCCATCGCGTCCTCGCTCTCCGTTGTTGCGCCGGTCGCGACGACGTTGTGCGTCACCTCGGGCGTGTTCGCGCAGCCGGGCGGGGGTGGAGGCGGCGGCGGGCGGGGCTTCGGGATGTTCGGCGGCGGTGGAGGCCCAGGCGGCGACCTCGGCCCTTCGTTCAACGCTCGCGAGTTCACGCGCATC
>JBGAOD010000114.1:0-11739 GCA_044221955.1 Phycisphaerales bacterium
CTGGATATCCCGCCAGCTGATGTTCGCGCGGCTGTAGATCCGCGAGTGCAGAATGTACCGGATCAGTTCCGACTGCTCTCGGTTCTTCATCGTCTGGTCGAGCGACGTCCCGTTCTGCGCCGACAGGTTCTCGTTCGCCGCCGCCTCAGAACCCCGGTTCTCCGCGACCACCTCGCTCCGCACCGTCTGCAGCCAGTTGAAAAACCCCGCCTTCTGCTCCGGCTGCAGCGTGTTCAGCGCCTCGGCACGGAGCATCTCGTCCTCGATGATCGACTCCAGTTTCCGCTGGATCTCGTTCCTCGCAAAAACCGTCCACATGGCTTTCGCGTTCTTCGGGTTGACCTTCATCAACTCCTCGTACTTCGCCTTCAGGCGGTCGGTCATGTCCTCAAGGAACGCCGAGGCGTAGATCGCCCGGTTGTTCACGTCGCCCACCTTTGCGTCCACGAATACAGGCGGCCCGTTCGGCCGCGGGTTCGCGGCCGTCGCCGCCGGATCGCCCGGCTCGGCCAATACGTCCAGCGTCGCGCCGCTCGCCGCGATCGGCCCCGTCGGCACCGGCCGCTCCATTGCCTCGGCTTCACCTTCCGCCGTTTCTTTCACCGAAGCCTGCTGTGGCCCCGCCGCCGAGGCCGGAGCTTTGAAATCCGCCGCCGTGATCTTCGTCGTCGCCGGCTTGGTCGTCCCCGTCGGGTCCTTGTCCGACGAGCACCCGCCGATCACGCCCGCCAACAAAACCAACGCCGTCGCCGTACTATTCACCAGACGCCATGCGGCGTTTCCCGATTCTGTCTTCCAAGAGGTGAACATGTCGAGCGTGACTCCCGCGGGTGCGGCTGGTGGTGCGGGTGGCGGTGGGGGAGAAGCCCCCAAGATTATCATTGATACCGACTGGAAGAGCCAGGCCCAGGCCGAGAAGGAAAAACTCGTCGCCGCCGAGGCCAAAAAGGCCCAGGCCAAGTCCGATCCCAACGCCCCCGCACGCGACGACGCCCCCGTCGGCATCCAGGACGTCATCTCGCTCCTCGTGAGCCAGACACTCATGTACCTCGGCGCCGTCCCGGACCCACAGTCCGGCCGCGCCATCGTCGCCCCGGAATACGCCAAACTCCACATCGACATGCTCGCCGCCCTCGAAGAGAAGACCAAGGGCAACCTCACCGAGGCCGAGGCCAATCTCCTTAAGCGCGCCCTGCACGAGCTCCGCATGGAGTACGTCGAGGTCTCCAAGTACGTCGCCAAGGCCATCGCCGAGGGCAAGATCAAGCCCGGCGCTCCCGGCATGGGTGGGATCAGCCCGGCCAACCCGTCCGCGCCCGCCGGAATTGTCTCGCCGACGTAACAGGCCTCTCAGAGTCGTTGCGAACGGGCAGCTCAGCCCTCGACGTCAAGATGCGGCTTCTTCGCGCCCTTTGCCTTGATCGCCCCACGCTCCTGGTGGTCTTCGCTGGCATCCTCGCGCTCGTTGCCCGCGAGTCCCTTCACCGCATCCGGCGCTTCGGCCGTGTCCACGATCTCGACCCGGTCCTTGACATCCCGCCGGACCTCGCGACCCTTCTTCACCGGCTCCTGCGCCGGCCGAGGTGCGACTTTCTCCGTCTGCTGGATGTTCGCAATGGCCGAGGCGATGGCCGAAGGAACCGCGCTCATGCCCTAAGCATCGGAATTGCAGCCCGGAACGGTCGCAAAAACGCGCCGGCACCCTTCAAAACCCCCCTGAAAACGGCACTCAATCATCTCGCCGCAAGCACATTCCCGGACGCCCCGCAGTCACGGCCTAAAACCCACTCCATCTTCTCCTCCGTGCCTCGGTACCTCGGTGGTGAATGCCCTTCTCTACACCCCGATGGTGTTGACGCCGCAGTCAACGTAGATCGTCTCGCCCGTGATCCCCGCCGACAAATCGCTGACGAGGAACGTTGCCGTGTTCCCCACGTCCGACCCCTCGACATTCCGGCGCAAGGGTGACCGCTCCGCCACGTGCTCCGCAATCGAGTCGGTCCCCTGCACCGCGCTGCTGGCCAGCGTCCGCAGAAATCCGCCCGAGATGCTGTTCACGCGGATCTTGTCGGCGCCCAACTCCGCCGCGAGATAGCGAGCGGTGGACTCGAGCGCCGACTTGGCCACGCCCATGACGTTGTACCCGGGCACGACCTTTTCCGCGCCGTAGTAGCTCATGCACAGGATGCTGCCGCCGCCGGAGCGCTGCATCATCGGGTGCGCCCGGCGGGCCATCCCCAAGAGCGTGTACGCCGAGATATCGATCGCCGACAGG
This sequence comes from Phycisphaerales bacterium, assembly GCA_044221955.1. Classification (GTDB taxonomy): domain Bacteria; phylum Planctomycetota; class Phycisphaerae; order Phycisphaerales; family UBA1924; genus CAZCPB01. The sequence goes on from JBGAOD010000114.1 coordinate 2,276, forward strand.
TACGCCGCCCTGGGCGTCGTGATGAACTTGCCGTGCTGCAGGTACTCCCGATCCGCGAACGCGATGGAGTGGATGAGGAAGTTCATCTTGTCGAACTTCTCGGCGTACGCGTTGAACGCGGCATCGATCTGCTCATCGCTCGACGCCTCCAGCGGGAAGCACCATGCGTCCTGAAGATTGAGCGCTTCGAGGGCCCGGCGGGTCCGGCGCTCGTTCTTCTCCCCCGGCAGATGCGTAAAGGCGCACGTCGCCCCGTGCTCGCTCAGGCTCTTGGCGATGTGCCACGCGTACGACCGCTCGTTCGCGACGCCGACGATCAGTCCCGTTTTTCCGCTCAAAAGACCCATGAATCGCGCTCCTTCCGAATCGTCGAGTTTAGTCGCTCCCCCGCGTGCTGATCGGAACTCGGCCCCATCCCGTTGCGTACGCTCGTCCTGACTCATGCACGACCTCAACACACTCACACTCCCGGCACTCTTCCGCGCGCTCGACGCCGATCACGCCACGCGCCGTCTGGCGCTCGCGTCGCGCGATGAAGACATCGGCCCCGGCGGCAAGCCCGGCGATCTGACGGGCATCGTCGCGTCCTCCGGCTCGGCACGATCACGCGCCCTGATCCGCGCCCGCCAGGCCGGAGTCGCCGCGGGCCTCGCGTGCGTGTCCAACCTCGTTCGCGTCTTTTCCGCCCGTGTAGCGTTCAAGCCCGCGATCCGCGATGGCGCGGTTTTCAAGCCCGGGCAGACGCTCTGCACGCTTTCCGGCCCGGCACGCGAAATGCTCGCCCTCGAGCGTTCGCTGCTGAATCTCCTCTCTCGCCTCTCCGGCGTCGCAACGCTCACCCGCAAATACGACCGAGCGATGCGGGCCAAGGGCCCCGTCCGCTCGCGCCTCTACGACACACGCAAGACCACGCCGGGCCTGCGGGTTCTTGAGAAGTACGCGGTCCGCTGCGGTGGGGGCTTCTGTCATCGCATCGGCCTCCACGATGGCGTCCTCATCAAGGACAACCACATCGCCCACGTCCCCTTGTGGGATCTCAAGCAGTGGACCGAACGGGCTCTGGCCAAATCCCGAAAGCTCAAACCCGCACCCCGTTTCTTCGAGATCGAGGTCGATTCTCTTGAACAGCTCGGCGAAGTCCTGATCGCCCGCGATCGGTCCCGCCCCGTTGACATTGTCCTCCTCGACAACATGCCCCCTCCGATGCTCAGGAAGGCCGTCGCCATGCGCGATGCTCTTGCACCCAAGGTCGAGCTCGAGGCCTCAGGCGGTGTCAACCTTGGGACCATCGCCGCCATCGCCCGCACCGGCGTAGACCGCATCAGCGTCGGGGCCCTCACCCACAGCGCTCCCATCGTGGATTTAGGGCTTGATTTCATCTAGTTCTTATTGCAGTTTTCATTGCGAGAGCACGCTTTCCCTAACGCATGACCAAGCCCTTTCCCGAACCCTCCATTGAATCCTGGCAGGACTCCATCGAAAACCTGCTCCGCACGCAGAAGGTCTCTTTCATCCGGCGGGTGATGGTCGTGCGCGAGACCAACTCCACGCAGGAAGCCGCCGGAAAAGCGGTCAATGGTCCGAATCCGCAGAGCACGCTCGTGGTCGCCGACCGCCAGACCGCCGGGCGCGGCAGGCTCGGCCGCCCGTGGATCCAGGGCTCGACCGAACCCTCGCGCTCGTCGCCTCACATCGTCCCGCGCGGACTTGGCATCGCCGCGACCTTTGCGCTCGTGAATTTCGAGATGTCGCCGGAGCGGATCTCGCTGGCTGCCGGTCTTGCCGCGTGCAGCGCGTGTGCCGCATCGATTCCAACCCCCGCAGCCCTCGGCCTCCGCTGGCCCAACGACGTCGTGGAGCGTGCCGGCGTCCAGCGCAAGCTCTCGGGCGTGCTCGTCGAAAAGGTCGGCAAAGCCATGCTCGTCGGCGTCGGCATCAATGTCCTTCACGAGGTTGAGGATTTCCCCGACACTCTCGCCGAGCGCGCCGTCTCGCTCCACCAACTCGGCTCGACCGACACGCGCCTCGCCGTGCTCCTCCGTCTGATCGCCGAACTCGACCGCACACTCCGCACCCCCGCCGAGAAACTCGCAGCGGAGTGGTCCGCCCTCGACATCCTCGTCGGCTCCAAGCGCACCCTCATCCACGCCGGCCACCGCCACGAGGGCATCATTCTTTCGATTCAGCCCACCAGCCACATCGAGCTCAAGACCGACGAGGGCATCATGCAGCTCCCCTCGCAGACGACCGGCCTTGTGCACGAGCAGTAGCGGCGTGGCGTGTCGGGCTAGACCATCCCCGCGATCTTCTTCGCCAGTTCCGCTCCCTCTGCGGCATCCAGCTTCATCGACTCCCACCCGATCCCCAGCCCCGCGCCGGGCGACGGCCGCTCGAATTTCGGGATGATGTGGAAGTGCACGTGCGGCACGACTTGGTGCGCCGACTTGCCGTTGTTCTGCAGCACGTTGTAGTGGCGCGTCCCGGTCGCGTTCATCACGGCGCGGCAGAGTTTCGGCAGGGCCCGCCCGATCGCGGCGCTCGACTCGTCGCTCAGTTCGTCCAGCGTCGCCACCTGCTCCTTTGGCACCACCAGCACGTGCCCGACGCTCAACGGCATGATGTCGAGGAACGCGTACACCTTGTCGTCCTCGTAGACCTTGTGGGACGGGATTTCGCCTCGGATGATCCTGGTGAAGATGGTGTCGCTCATGGGGGAAGCGTACCAGAGGCGGGCCGAAGGCTGTCGGTTGCGATGCCGGCCTCCGGGAAACCCGTACCATCGGGGCGTGGAAGTTGCTGCTGCAACAAAGCGACCGATTCGGGTTCTCGCGCCGCTGGTGGCCAGCCAGATTGCCGCCGGCGAGGTCGTCGAGCGCCCGGCCAGCGTGGTCAAGGAAATGGTCGAGAACTCGATCGACGCGGGCGCCACCCGCATCGAGGTCGACCTCGAGCAGGGCGGCGTCGAACTCGTCCGGGTCTCGGACAACGGGAGCGGCATCGCACGCGAGGACCTCGTCCTCGCGCTCGCCCCCCACGCCACCAGCAAGGTCGGCACGCTCGAGGATTTGGACCGGATCGCCACGCTCGGCTTCCGGGGCGAGGCGCTTGCCTCTATCTCGTCGGTTTCGCGCATGAGCCTTCGCTCGCGCACCGCCGAATCCGACGGCGCGTTCGAACTGGTCAGCGAGGGAGACGAGAAGCGCCCCGTGCAGCCCGCCTCCGGCCCGGTGGGCACCACTGTGAGCGTTCGCAATCTCTTCTTCAACACGCCGGCCCGCCGGAAGTTCCTCAAGACGATCGCCACCGAGCAGGGGCGCTGCACCGACACGCTGACGGCGATCGCGCTCGCACACCCGCTTGTCGGCTTCGCTCTCAAGGTGGATGGCAAGACGGTGTTCGATCTGCCGCCGGAGCAGACGGCGCACGAGCGAGCCCTTGCGCTCCTTGGCAGCGAACTTTCGCCCGAACTCCTTCTCGTCCAGTCCGATCAGCACGATGCGCGGGGCGTTTCGCTGTGGGGTCTCGTCGGCACGCCGGCAATCGCCCGGGCGACCAACAAGAGCCAGCACGTCTTCGTCAACGGCCGCGCCGTGCGCGACCGCACCGTTCAGCACGCGATCATGCAGGCCTACCGCGGCCTGATCGAGCCCTCGCGATACCCGACGGCTGTCCTCATGCTCGAGATGTCCCCCGAGGCAGTGGATGTCAACGTTCACCCGACCAAGGCCGAGGTTCGCTTCCGCGATTCGAGTCTGGTGCACTCCGTTGTGTATCACGCGATCAGTCGTGCGCTGAAAGCGGCGGATCTGACGCCGACGTACTTCGGTGGCAACGCAAGCGCGGGGATGGGTGGGGGAGGGCCGCAGACGTCTTTCGAGGTCAAACACCCGACAGCCATCATGCCGTCGCCGTTCCAGCAGCCGCCGGGGGTGACCAGCCAGGCGAACGGTCCGGCGCAGGCCGAGGCGTTCGTCGAGTACCTGCGTCGCTTCACGCCGGGAATAGATCAACTGACTTTTCCGTTGCGGACTGCGGCGAGCGCGGCGGGCTCGGTCGAAGCGCCGGCCGGGACAAACGAGGATGGCCGAAATGCCGTGGCCTCTCAAACTTCGGCGCCCGGGGCGAGTTCTGAGGGCGAGGTCTTTTCGCCGAAGCGCGTGGATCGCATCCTTCAGGTGCACAACTCCTACGTCGTGACCCAGGACGAGCAGGGCGTGGTGATCGTCGATCAGCACGCGCTGCACGAGCGGGTGATGTTCGAGGCGCTCTTGGCGCGGGTCGGGAGGGGCAATCTCGAATCGCAATCGCTGCTCACTCCGGCGCTCATCGACGCGACGGCGGATCAACTGGGCCGACTTGAAGAAATGAAACCGCTGCTCGAACGGATCGGCGTGGAAGCGGAGCCGGCGGGGCCGCGGTCGATCGCGGTGCGGGCGTTCCCGAGTTTTCTGTTCTCGAGGAATGTCGATCCGATCGAGTTCATGGCCGACCTGTTCTCGTTGACGGACGAGAACGAGGAGGCGGACGGGCCGGTCCCGCTGCTGCCGGCCGGCTCGCGCGACGAACGGTTGCTTCGCGATGTGCTCGACATGATGGCGTGCAAGGCCGCGGTGAAGGCGGGGGATCATCTGAGCGATCTTGAACTCGATGAACTCCTGCGCCTGCGCGAGGCGGTGGAGCGGTCGAGCAATTGCCCGCACGGCAGGCCCACGACGGTGCGGCTCACGATCAGGGAACTCGAGCGGCTCTTCGGCCGCGCGTGAAGTCGTTTTCACAGTTTGCATCCCTTTCGCACTCCATTCGGTGCCGCGGAATCTGTTCTCGCGCACACGGGACCCGTCCGTAGGATGTCTTGTTCTCTCCCCGATCTTCCGCGGCACACCACGCGCCGCTCTCTGCGGGCTTTTCCGCGGTAGTTGGAGGGAACAAGGAGGGCTTATGCAGCCCGCATCCAACATCCCGTTCCATCCGTCCTTTCCTCTGTCCGATGATCGCGCCGTCTGGATCGATCACTCGCACGCCCGCGTTGGAGGCTCGGCCGACGGGCGCTTCTCGTTCGTCGAGGTCGCGTCCGCTGGCGAGAGCGTCCCGAAGGGCGACCATTCCGGCGGCATGCCCCTGCCGAGCCACGTCGGCGGCAACCGCGGCCTGCATCCCGAACGCCAGCACGAAGAACATCTGAAGGTCTTCTACGACGAAGTCATCGGGCACCTGAAGGGGGCCAAGCGTGTGCTCGTGCTTGGGCCGCTGCCGGGTGCGCCGCAGGAACTCGAGAAACGCATGCGCGACCACGCGAACCTGAAAGGCGTCGAGATCCGCACCGAGGCGGCGAGCAAGCTGACCGACCACGAGATTGCCGAGCGGCTGCGGACGATGGGCAGAGCCTGACGCCGGGCCTAGCGGTTGCGGAGCATTTCGATCAGCCCGGTCGCGAATCCGCAGGCAAAGGACATGATCATCAGGCGAAGAAAGGCAATGCCGATCGTGCGGACGAATCGGAACGCCTTGCCGCGCAGTTCGCGAGTGCCGCGTCCGGCGCGGATGATCCCGACAGTGGCGACGGCCTCGGCGAGAACCCCCAGCAGCAGTACGCCAATCTGAAAATCCCAAGAGACACGGCCGGCGACCGCCGCGGCGACACCAAAGCCGATGCACATGACGAAGGCCTTTTCGGAGATCGAGTCACGGCGTGCCTGTGCGCGGGCCAGAGCACTTGCATCGCGGCCCGTGCCGCACTCGGGGCAGGGGAGATCGGGGGCGACTCCGGCGAGGTTGTAGCCGCAGGCGGTGCAGTTCACGCCGAGACATCCTATCCGAAACAGCCAAATCGGCTCGCCCGTCAAGGCGAACCGGTGCCAGAAGCGACCCGCGCTGAGATGCACCCATGCCCCCCCGCTCCGAACGCTTCCCGCGCCCACGCAGGCGTGTTGCTCCCGCGACTTGCACGCCGGTGAAGGCGTTTGTGCGCACAAGGGCGTACATGTGCGCACAAACGCGCCCGCTCGTCGGAGCGAATCTGGGAGTTTTCAAGATGGTTGCTAAGCACTTGCCCGCACGAGACAAAGCCGCATTTTCACTTGGTGCGCACGAGCGCCTTTGTGCGCAGTTTCGTCCTCGCCCGCCCCTCTGTAGAGGCGCACTCAGCGCCGCACTCTCTTTGCATCGGGGGGCCCATGCGCCGCAACGCTCACTCCAGAGACGAAGTTCTCGATTCGATCCGCACGCTCGCCAAAGACCTTGGCCGCACGCCCACGGTCGAAGACTTCAGGGAACGCTCCGACGTCACCACCCGCTCTCTCTACCTCCATTTCCCGCGCTGGCGCGATGCGCTCTCCGCCGCCGGCATCGACCTTCCGGCACGCTTCCAGTCCTTCACGAAGCCCGATCTCCTCCGCGAATGGGGAACCGTCGCGCGCCGGCACAGCCTCCTCCCCACGCGACTCGTCTACGCCCGGGAGGGCCGCCTTCCCATCTCGGCCTTCGATCGCCTCCTCGGCCGCTGGTCCGGTGTCCCCGCCAAATTCCGTGACTTCGCCGCCGGCAACCCCGACTGGGCCGAGGTTCTCGCACTCATCCCCGCCAACAAACCGGTCCGTCGAAAGTCCAGCACCCGCAACAAATCATGCCCGCCCATCGTCTCTCCCCCCGGCCCGACCTGCGGCAATCCCCTCAACTTCCGCGCCCTCTGCAACGAGCCCGTCAACGAACTCGGCGTCATCCTCCTCTTCGGCTCCCTCGCCACCGACCTCGGCTTCATGGTCGAGTCCATCCAGGGCGGCTTCCCCGACTGCGAAGCCCGCCACCGCGTCGAGCCCCGGTCGCCAGGCGCCGCCTCCGCATCGAATTCGAATTCGAGAGCCGGTCCTTCCTCACCCACGGCCACGACCCAAACGGCTGCGACGTCATCGTCTGCTGGCGCCACAACTGGCCCGACGCACCCACATCTCCAAGTCATCGAACTCTCCACCGTCGTTCGCCAACTCGCATGTGCCCGAGCGCAGGCATCGACGCCCCTTCCCTGAGGGAAGGGGTTGGGGGAAGGGCGTGAATCCACTTCCCCGGCCTTTACGAGCCCGAAGCGCAAGAGGACTATGCATCAAGACGCCCGCAGGGCCAGCAACATCCGGAATGCGAAGGGTGTGGGCATCGTGTCTTCAGCCTGAAAGGCTGACCGAAAATAGCCGTGGGTGGAGCGAGGTCTGTCCGAGCGACACCCACGGTCCGACGCGCAATGATCCCGCACCCAGAAGGTGGTGCCACATTCTTCGATTCGCGTTGTGTCCCGGGACCGAAATCGCTGCCCAACACGCGTCTGATGCATCATCCCCGATCGCCACGGGTCTTACATTTTTTTCTTCACCATCGCACCCACCCACACCGGCACGTACGGGATGATGCAGCCCTTGGAGACGGGCCAGTCTTTGTAGAGGCCGACTTTTTCGCCGATGGCGATGGCGCGCTCGCGGAGATTCGCGTGCTTGATGCCGATCGCGGCAAGGGTGTTGTTCATGGTCCACTGGACTTCGGGCTTGGCTCTTTGGAGTTCCTTCTCGATGCGATCGAGGAGAGCTTCGGGGTCGTTTCGGATGTGCCTTTGTTTATGCCGCTGGCGGTAAGGTTCCAGCCGGCGCGGGCGGCCCATGCGTTCTTGTCTTTCATCCACCTCATGCGGAGGATTTCTTTGTCGGGATGCTGGGCGACGATGTAGGAATTGAGCCAGTCGGCGACGTGGGCGAAAGTGGTGGTGCGGGTGAGGGTGTCAACGTCGGTCGCGGAGAGTGACTTGGGATTGAGGAGGAGAGCCGCGAGGAACTGCGCATCGACGTTCCCCGTTTTCCACAGATCGAGGGCGAGAGCGTGCTTCTCTTCGGGCTTGCCCTTGATCTTTTTGGCGATGACGCGGATGTCGCCGTTCTTGACGCCGAACTGGTTGGTCGGCGCGCCGGCCTTGGCGTTGTGCTTGCGGCGGGATTCGTCGCCCTTGGATTCGAGGTCGGCGAGGAGCTGCTTGACGGTGGGGAGGGGCATGCGGCGAGTTTACAGGGCGGGGTTCCTACGCGAGAGTCGAGAGATGATGACACGGATTTGTTGGTTGATGATTTGTTCCTCTTCGATTCCTCCGCCCCTTTGGGGCGGTTTGTTTGAGGGAACGATTTCCACGAGTTGCGCGGCACTCAAAGACTCGCTTGCTCCACTCGTGGCTACAGGCCGTCGCCCCTTCGGGGCGAAAGGCAGTGCGAGTGCGCAGGTTTGGTAAATTCCGCTTGCGCGGGCTGGTCGTTGCTGCGGCTGCTGGGAAGATTTGCATTGCCGCATGAAAGGAAATCGGCCATGAGAAAGATCAGGATCTTCGCCCACATCTCGCTCGACGGCGTAATTGCGCCCGGCGGGCGGAACGAGGACAGCGACTACGCGAACGGCGGCTGGACGGCGCCGTTTCGACATCCCTCCGGTGCTGAGGCCGTCGCGGAGGCGCAGGGGAAGAGTTTCGATCTGTTGCTTGGGCGGCGCACGTACGACCAGTGGGCGACGTTCTGGCCGAAGGTCAAGGGTGGGCCATTTGCGGATGGTTTGAATGCCGCGAAGAAGTACGTTGCGACGCACAGGCGGGAGCGGCTTGGGTGGGGACCGGTGGAGGATCTTGGGGCGGATGTAATGGCGGGCGTTCGGCGCGTGAAGTCAGGGGTTGGGCCCGACCTGATTGTCTGGGGAAGTTCGACGCTGACGTCGGTGCTGCTCGAGCAGGGGCTTGTGGACGATGTGGTGCTGTGCGTCTATCCGGTCTTGCTGGGACGGGGGAAACTCTTCTTTGCGGAGAGCGCGGAGCCGCGGGAACTGGCGCTTGTGAATACGAAAGCGACGCCGACGGGAGTGCTGATTAACACGTACCGGCATGTGGGATCGCTGAGAGCGGGTGCGAAGCCGCCCGGTTGATGCCTCCCACCCCCAACCCTCGCTCCCATCGGGGAGGGGGCTCCTGCGCTGCGCGTTTGTTAAGCCTCGTCCAGCACAGCGACACTCTCAAACTTCTTGCCTTCGAGCATTTCGAGGCTGGCCCCGCCGCCGGTGGAGACGTGGCTGAACTTCTCTGCCAGGTCGAACTGCTCGACCGCCGCGGCAGAATCTCCTCCGCCGACGATGCTGGTGCAGCCGTTCTTCGCAGTGGCTTCGACGATCGCGAGGGCGACGGTCTTTGTGCCGCCGGCGAACTTGGGCCATTCAAAGACGCCCATGGGGCCGTTCCAGACGATGGTCTTGGCCTTCTTGAGAATCTCGGCGTACGCGGCCTGAGTCTTGGGGCCAATGTCCAGGCCCATGTAGTTCGCCCCGATGCCGCCGTTGTCATTTGTGAAGGTCTTGATATCGGTCGCGTTCTCGTTGAACTCGGTGGCGCAGAGGTGGTCGGTGGGGAGGTGCAGAGCGGCGCCGGTCTTCGCGGCGAGATCGATCGCGCGCTTGGCTTC
>JBGAOD010000002.1:0-79071 GCA_044221955.1 Phycisphaerales bacterium
CAAGACCGACAACCCGCTCAAGAACGCGCCGCACACGATGCACGTCGTGACGCAGAACGAGTGGAAGCACCCGTACAGCCGCGAGCAGGCGGCCTTCCCGCTGAGCTGGGTACGCGAGCACAAGTTCTGGCCGAGCGTGGGCCGCGTGGACAACCCGTACGGCGATCGGAACCTGGTGTGTACTTGCCCGCCGATGAGCGAGTACGCACAGTAGAGGGCGCATCCCGAGCTCCGCCGATGTCGGTAGACCGCCATGTTTGAGCACCGCCGACAGCCCGTCCTTCGTCGTGCCGCGTTCCTGCGGCGGCAGCTTGTTTTCCTGACCATCGCGGCGATCGCGGTGGTCGGATCGCTCGGCGTGGGCGCGCTGGGCTATCACGCGATTGAGGGCCGGTCGTGGCTCGATTCAACGTATTCTGCGGCGATGATCCTGACCGGGACGGGGCCTGCGACCGAAGTAAAGACCGACGCGGGGAAGGTGTTCGTCACGGTCTACGCGCTCTTTTCCGGGCTGGTTTTTCTTTCAGCGGGTGCGCTGGTCATCGCGCCGATGTTCCATCGCGTGGTGCATCGCCTGCACTTCGAGGATGTCGCGGGAAAGTAACGCGGATCACGGGAAACCACGCACCATGGCCCTCTCACCCAAACGCGACGATTTTCTACAGGCCGTCCGCGACAACAACGCCGCGCTGCTGCTCGAATGGCTCGCGGCCGAGGACCTGTCGTACTGGTTCTACGACGGCGCGTTCGCCGCCGTGAAGGCCAACGCGCTCGCCACGCTGAGGGTCATGCTCGACCGTGGGCTCAAGCCGAATATCAAGACGGGGCAGAACTACGACCCGCAGGTCGGGGCCGACACCGGCAGCCAGCCGCTCATCTGCGACGCCGCCGAGAAAGGCCGGCTCGACGTGATCCGCCTGCTGGTCGAGCGCGGCGAGAGCGTGAACAACAGCGACGGCTCGGGGATCAGCCCGCTGTGCATCGCGGCCCAGCGCGGCGACCTTGAACTCATGGAATGGCTGCTCGACCACGGCGCGGACGCGAACACCATTTCGCTGATCGGAACCCCGATGCACCTGGCCGTGCGGAACGAGAGGCCCGCGTGCGTGTCGTCGCTGCTGGGCCGGGGCGTGAGCCCGGACCAGGAGAGCCTGAGCGGCGTCACCGCACGAGATGAGGCCCGACGCGCCAAAGACCCGCTGATTCGCACGATGCTGGGCGTGTGATTGGGTATGCTGGGGATTCACACCGGGAGAATCTTCATGCTCGCGCACTCGTCGATGATCGTCACGCTCGTCTGCCTGTTGACCCTGGTTGGATGTACCGCGACGGACGCGCGCGATTTCGACGCGCCGGACCCAACAACCCCGAACCCAGCGCCGAGCACCGTCGCGCTCAACGACCCGTTCAAGGGATCTCCACGCCGCCCCGTCTCCACCTACTCAATCGTCGCGCGCGATGCCGCGACTGGGCAGATGGGTGTGGCCGTGCAATCGCACTGGTTCAGCGTCGGCTCCGTCGTCCCCTGGGCCGAGGCCGGCGTGGGCGCGGTGGCCACGCAGAGCTTCGTGGATGTGAAATACGGCCCGCTCGGGCTCGCCATGATGAAGGCCGGCAAGACCGCGAACGAATCGCTCAAAGCGCTCACGGCCTCAGATTCCGGCGAGGCCGTGCGTCAGGTCGCCATGATCGACGCGGCCGGGAACGTCGCCACGCACACGGGGGCCAAGTGCATCGCCGAAGCAACGCACGCCAACGGCAAAGCGCCCGACGGCTCGGTCTACTCCTGCCAGGCGAACCTCATGCGGAAATCAACCGTGCCCGCCGCGATGGCCAAGGCGTTCGAAGCATCGTCGGGCCCGCTCGCGGATCGCTTGATCGCGGCCCTTCGCGCGGCCGAGGGCGAGGGCGGCGATATCCGAGGCCGGCAGTCCGCTGCAATTCTCATCGTGCGCGCGACCGCGACGGGCAAGGTCTGGGACGACCGCCTCGTGGACCTGCGCGTGGAAGACAACCCCGCGCCGGTCGATGAACTGGCCCGGCTGCTCACGCTGCACGCCGCGTACGACCGCATGAACGCGGGCGATCTGGCGGTCGAGAAGAACGACATGGCCGGGGCGATGCGGGAGTACACCGCCGCCCACAAGCTCGCGCCCACGAGCGCCGAGATGGTCTTCTGGGCGGGCGTCGCGCTCGCTAACGCGGGCAAGGTGGACGACGCGTTGCCGATGTTCAAAGAGGCTTTCAAGGACAAGGCCGGGGACTGGCGCGAAACCTTGCGCCGCTTGCCCAAGTCGGGGCTGCTGCCTGATGACGCCGCTCTGATGGAGAAGCTGCTCAAGGCCGGGAGTTGATCGCGCGTCTGCCGTCTCGCACGCTTCGCCCCCCCGCGCGTCTACGCTCCGCCTGACTCTTCCCGATCTTGAACTCGAACGAAAGGCCGTGAATCCCCGTGCGTTCCTACAAGCCCGCCATCGGGTTCATCTTTCTGACCCTTATGCTCGACGTCGTCGGTTTCGGGCTCATCATCCCCGTTGCGCCCAAGCTCATCGAAACCCTGCAGCCCGGCGGCGAGCAGGCGGCCGCGGGCACGGTCGGGCTTCTCGCCGCCAGTTACGCGGCCATGCAGTTCCTCTTCTCGCCGATCCTCGGCGCGCTCTCAGACCGCTTCGGCCGCCGACCGGTCATCCTCATCGCGCTCTTCGGCTCGGGGCTTGACTACTTCGCGCTCGCGCTCGCCCCGACGTTGTGGTTCCTTTTCATCACCCGCGCGATCAACGGCCTGTCGGGCGCGAGCATGACGGCGGCGAGCGCGTACATCGCCGACATCACCCCGCCCGAAAAACGGGCCGCCGGGTTCGGCATCATCGGCGCGGCCTTCGGTCTGGGGTTCATCCTCGGCCCGCTCATCGGCGGCTTCCTGGGCGACATCAACATCCACTACCCGTTCTACGCCGCGGGCGGGCTGACGCTCCTCAACTGGCTCTACGGGCTGTTCGTGCTCCCCGAATCGCTGCCGCCGGAAAAACGCGGCACGTTCTCGTTCGCGCGGGCAAACCCCGTCGGCGCGTTCGCCGGGCTGGGGCGCTACCCGCTCGTCGCCGGACTCGCGGCCGCGTTGTTTCTCCTGAACCTCGCGCAGTTCTCGCTGCACTCGACCTGGGTGCTCTACACCTCGCACCGCTACCACTGGACCTCGCGCGACGTCGGGCTCTCGCTCGCGCTGGTCGGCATCGGGGCCGCGGTCGTTCAGGCCGGCCTCGCCCGCAAGATCATCCCCAAGCTCGGCGAACGGAAATCGTTGTTGGTGGGCATCGCGATCGGCGCGTTCGCGTTCCTTGGGTACGGGCTGGCGACTCAGGGGTGGATGATTTACGCCGTGATCGCGGTCGCGTCGCTGGGCGGGATCGCCGGGCCGGCCTGCCAGGCGCTCATCACCAAGTCGGTGCGCGGTGATGAACAAGGCGCGATCCAGGGCGCGCTCACCGGGCTCCAGAGCGTGGCCAACATCATGGGCCCGCTGATCGGGACTTCGACCTTCGCATACTTCATTTCGGCCCGTGCTCCGTTTGAGCTTCCCGGGGCGTCGTTCATCGTGGCGGCGCTCCTCAGCGTGGTGGCGTTCTTTGTCGCGTTGTGGGTGATGAAGCGGAACCCGCACGTTCCGGCTTCGACCGCAGGGAACGGACCTCCGCTGGGCGGAAACGGAACGGATCGTGCAGCATCAGAGTGATCGAGCGGGGACTTCGGCGCGGGAGGATTTGATGGCGGAGTTCATTCTCATCGCGGTGGGGATCTATGCGGGGATCGGGCTTCTCTTTGGGATCTGGTTTGTGCTCGCGGGAGTTGGCACGCTGGACGTTGCGGCGGCGCACTCTGCGTGGTCGTTCCGGGCGATGATCTTGCCGGGTGTTGCGGCGTTGTGGCCGATCGTTCTCACGAAGTGGCTTGCGGCGCGGCGTTCGGGTGCCGCGTAACCTCTGGCGTGGCTGCGCGTCATCATCCCGAAATCACTCCGGCGGCGTCCCGTGCCGTGGCGGTGGATATTGTGCGGCAGCTCCGAGGGGCGGGCCATGTCGCCTATCTCGCGGGGGGGTGCGTGCGCGACGAGTTGTTGGGGCAACATCCCACCGACTACGACGTGGCGACCGACGCGCCGCCGCTGCGTATTTCTGAGTTGTTCCCGCGCACGGCCGAGGTCGGCGCGAGCTTCGGCGTGGTGCTGGTGAAATCAAGCGGTGTGTCGGTCGAGGTCGCGACGTTCCGCAGCGACGGGCCGTATTCGGACCGGCGTCGGCCTGACACGGTGCGTTTCAGCGATCCCAGGTCCGACGCGCTTCGGCGTGATTTTACGATCAACGCGCTGTTTCTCGATCCGATCGACTCAACCGGCGCGTGCGTTCCTGTGAGCCCGGGCGTCGGGAGCGGTGGGGGAGCGGCCGGCGGGCGAGTGATCGACTTTGTCGGCGGGCAAGCAGACCTGCGCGCAAAGATCCTGCGCGCCGTTGGCGACCCGGACCAGAGGCTGTCCGAGGATCACTTGCGGGCGCTGCGGGCGGTCCGGTTCACGGCTCGCCTGGGCTTCACCATCGAGCCCGCGACGTGGTCCGCGCTGGTTCGACACGCGCAAGGGTTGGAGGGGGTGAGCCGCGAGCGGATCGGCGACGAGCTGCGGCGGATGCTGCTTGACCCGAACCGAGCCAGCGCGATCTCGTTGCTCCAGTCGCTGGGCCTGGACGCGCCGGTGCTCCAAGAGCAAAGCTTGTTGCGGGCGCCGGAGCTGGTCGCGGCGGTGCGTTTTTCTGATGACGACGCCACGACACGGTTCGCGTGCGTGCTGGGCGCGTGGGCGTTGGATCGGGGGCTGTCGGTGCAGCCGGAGGACACGGCGGCGTCGGGCGGCCCAAAGCCGGGTTCTCAGAGGGGTCGAACTCCGGGCCCGGTGGCTGGCTTGGTTTCGCGTTGGCGATCGGCGTTGTGCCTCTCCAACGACGAAGTGGGGTTGTTGTCGCGGGTGTTGGTGACGCTGGGAGAGCTCGAACATCGGTGGGCGTCGGCCGGGGTGGCGGCGCGGAAGCGGCTCGCTTCGGCCCAAATATTTCCCGAATCTTTGCGGATCTTGCGTGCGAAACACCCGGAGATGGCTGCCGCTGTGGACTCGGATCTTCGGTTGCTCGCGGCGACCCCGAGCGGCCTCGCGCCCGAACCACTGATTACCGGGGATGTGTTGATCGAGGCGGGGATGAAGGCGGGCCCGGCGTTCAAAGCCACGCTCGACGGGGTGTACGACGCGCAGCTTGAGGATCGGGTGACCACTCGATCGGAGGCGCTGGATTTGGCGTTTCGAATCGCTCGTGGATCTGTCCGGTAGAGGTACGGGCCGGATCGTTGGAACTTTGGACTCCGGCAAGCGTCTAAAATAGGTGAACGTTCGATTCACTGCCGGGACCATTCTGCGCCGGCGTCTTTGGGTTTCCTCCTTCTCCTGCCGTGTTGCCTGAGAACCGGTCCACATTTGGGAGCTTGTCCATGACCAATCAGAACTCGATCCATCGATTGGCCCTGCGTTGCGTGCGGGCTCGGGGTGTTGCCGCCGCGTTGGTGGTCGCTGCGGGCGTCTTGGTCGGTTCGCGGGCGCTGGCGGTTCAACCCGCCAAGGAACCTGCGAAGGAATCCGCGACGAAGGCGGCCCCGAAGCAGGGCGGCGAGGACATGCTGATTCTCCGCGACGGGCGGGTGATCAAGGGCAAGTTTGTTTCCGAGACGGACACGGCGGTTCGTTTCCGCGGGACCGTGGCAGGAATCGAAGTGGAGTCTGAGTATCCCAAGTCAGACATCCTGGAAACACGGCGTGCCGTGGCCGACCCGGCCGCGCCCGCCAAGCCCGGGGACGCGAAGGCCAAGCCCAAGATTGAGAAGGAGAGCGAACCCAAGAAGGACGCCAAGGAGAAGCCGGCGGCGGATGTCGCGGCGTCCGGTGACGTCAAGTCCAAGGTCTATGTGCTGGAGCTGGACGGCAAGTTCGGGCGTGACATTTCCCAGACGCCGATCCGCAAGGCCATGGAAGACGCCAAGAAGCTTGGGAGCGAGTACGTGATCGTGGTGATGAACAACGACTGGTCGCAGGGAGGGCAGCAGCTCGATGATGACGCGGCGGCGTTCGACCAACTCTCTCGATCGGCGGAGATGGACCCGATCTTTGACGTTGAATTGAGCAAGTGGACCAAGCAACCCAAGCTCGTGTTCTGGGTGAAAAAGGCGATGGGCGGCGCGGCGTTCCTGCCGCTGCTGTGCCACGACATCTACTTCCACAGCGACGGGAAAATGGGCGGCATCGGCAACCTGACAAAGCTCTTTGACTTCGGCGACGAGGTGGTGCGGCAGAAGCAGTATTCGCTGCGCTTGGGGCGGGCCGAAGGCAAGGCCAACGAGGGCGGGTACTCGTACCGGCTGGTGCGGGCGATGGCGGTTCCCGAGTACGTGCTGAGCTATTCGATCGAGGGCGGGCAGGTGAGGTATTTCGAGCGGATGCCGGAGAACCCCAACGAGTTCCTGCTGACCGATGACGGCAAGGACGCCAACCAGGATTCGGACAAGGCCATCATCTCGGGTGAGGGCAACGACGTGCTGACGCTCAACGCCAAGCTCGCCAAGGACCTACAGGTGGCCAAGGGGATCGTGGATACCGAAGAGGATCTGCTGTTCGAGCTCGGGCTCTCGCGCAACGCCGACAAAACCTACGGGCGCTCCAAGGAGATCATGAAGAGCTGGAGCAAGGATGTGGACCAGGCCGAGCGGGATATCCAGCGGATGCTGAGCGAGACTCAGGAGCAGCGTCCCAGTTCGACCTATGACGAGCGGGTCCGGTCGCGCGGGATCGAGAAGGCGTTGTGGCTCAAGATCATCAGCACGCTGGACAGGTACGGCGAGGCTCTTCCCAAGTTCAAGGGTCTCAAGGCCCAGGCGCTCGATCGCATCAAGGCGATCGACAATGAATCGACCATGGACGCTCAGCAGCGGAAGAAGAAATAACCGCGAGGAGCCCGCATGGTCGTGCGGGTATCACAGTCGGCAGGAATCCGGCCCGATCCGGGCCTTCAAACACGGAGCACCAGGAATGAAGAAGAATCACGTTCGCGCCCTGCTGGCGGCGGTCTGCACGGCAAGTTCGGTCGTTGCCATGAGTGTGGCGTTCCCGTCCGCGCTGCCCGCCCGGGCGGGACTTCCCGCGCTCTCGGACGGTGGGTCCGACAAGATCACGGTGAAGAAAGAAGGCAAGCCCTCCGAGGTTCTGGAAGGCCGAATCACCAAAGAGGTCGAGGGCTGGGTGTGGTTCACGCGCGTGCAGGGCGGCGTAGAGACTCCGATGGTGCTCAACCCCAAGGACATCGAGAAAATCGAACGGGGCGATTCGACGCCCGCAGAATCCAAGCCGAAAACCGAAGAGCCCGCCGCCAAACCGAGCGGCAAGGCGGATGACAAGAGCGGCAAGCCCCGGGCCATCAGCGGGGTCCCCAAGGCGGCGGTGCTGACCCTCGAAGGGCAGGTCGGCGTGCAGTTCGCCGCCAAGCCGCTTGAGGAAGCGATCCCGATGCTCGAAGAAGACGGCGTGAGCATCGTGGTGTTCAAGATCAACTCGGGCGGTGGGTATCTGTACGAAGTGCAGTTCCTGAGCGATCTGGTCCACCTCAAGTACAAACAGAAGTTCCGGACGGTCGCGTGGATCGAGTCCGCGATCTCCGCGGCCGCGATGACCGCCCACTCGCTGGAGGAAATCTACTTCCTGCCCAAGGGCAACTACGGAGCCTGCACAGGTTGGAGCGGCGCTCTGGACGCCATGAAGGGGCGGTCGCTCGAGCAGCTCCTGTTGACCGGTGAGAAGTACTCGGCCCGTGGCAACCATCCCCCGCAGATCATGCGGGCAATGCAGATCTCCTCGGAAGAATCAGAGCTTCAGGCCCTGCAAATCTCGCCGCCCGGCGGACAGCTCTCGGCGGACATCAACCCCGCCACCGGCGAGGTCACGTGGTACCAGGGCCTCGAAGGGCAGTACACGCTCAATCCCAAGGGCGGCGTTCACATCCTGACCTTCAACTCCGAGGAAGCCGAGCGGTTCAAGTTCTCGCGCGGGACGGCCAAGGACGTCGCCGAGCTTGGCAAGCTGATGGGGTATCAGGAGATCGAGTGGGTTGGTAAGGACGTCAAGGGCATTCCTTACCCGGTTTCCCGCGCCGAGGAAAAGCAGATCAAGTGGCGCAAGGACACCACCGAGGCCGAGGAGAACTTCAACACCTACACCAACGAATATCAGCGGAACGTGCAGACGGCCCAATCCACGCAGGACAAGTCCGACCGCGGGCTGTGGATCGGCAAGGCGTCGCGCTCGCTGGACTTCTTGGAAAACCTGGTCAAGAAGCAGCCGAACCTGGCGCTGTTCAAGGGGCTGAGCAAGGATTGGTTCGCCCAGCAGCGTGAGCTTCTCAAGAAGCTCGCGAAGTAGGTCGGCGCATGTGCTGAATCGTGAGCGCGTTTCGCGCGGGCCCGGACCGATCCGGGCCCGCTCTCTTTTTGGCTTCGACCGATCGCTACACTCGCCTCACGGACAACCCGTTGATGGACGCCGCCAAGCCGAGAGCCCCACGATGAGCCCACCCTCAGAGTTCGTCCCGAGATCGTTCGACGCGACCCGTTGGGCCGAGATCGAACCGCTGATGAGGGCGCTCCTCGATCGGCCGATCCGTGACCGGTCCGAGTTGGAAAGGTGGCTGCTCGACCGCAGCGAACTGGACGCCGCGTGCAACGAGGCGCAGGCGATCCTGTACATCAACATGACCTGCGATACCGAGGACCAGGCGGCCCAGCGGGCGTACACAACGTACATCGAGACCGTTCCACCCAAGGTCAAGCCGCTGGCGTTCGAGCTGGACCGGAAGCAGACCACGCTGTCGCGGGAGTTGGGGCTGGACACGGTCCCGGACCGAGGCGATCGGTACAAGGTTCTGGTGCGCGATGCCGCCGTCGAGGTCGAGCTCTTCCGTGCCGAGAACGTGCCCATCCAGACCGAGCTCTCGCTCTTATCTCAGAAGTACGACCAGCTCGTCGGCGCGATGACGGTGCCCTTCGACGGGCAGGAACGGACCATGCCCCAGATGGCGCGGTACATGGAGTCCACCGATCGCGGGCTGCGCGAGCGGGCGTGGCGCGCGATGTGGGACCGGCGGCTTCTGGACGCGGACGCGATCAGCGGCACGTTCGACGACATGATCGCCAAGCGCGATCGCGCGGCCCGCAACGCCGGGTTCACGGATTTCGTGGGCTACGCGTTCAAGGAAAAGCACCGCTTCGATTACGGCGTGAAGGAGTGCGCCGCGTTCCACCAGGCCTGCGCACAGCACATCGTGCCGCTTGTCCGCGCTCTCGATCGCGAGCGCCGGTCCGCGCTGGGCCTTGTTTCGCTCCGCCCGTGGGATCTGGCGGTGGACCCCAAGGGCCGCGCGCCGCTGCGTCCGTTCGAGGGCGGGCGGCAGCTCGTCGCCAAGGCCGCGGCGACATTCGATCGACTCGACCCAAGGCTGGGTCAGATGCTGCGCACGATGGGGGACGGGTCGAACGCGCGTGGTGCCCGGAACGCCGACGGGTCGATCGCGTACCTTGACCTTGATTCCCGCAAGGGCAAAGCCCCCGGCGGGTACCAGTACATGCGCGACCGGGCGCGGGCTCCGTTCATTTTCATGAACGCCGCGGGCCTGCAGGGCGACGTGTCGACGATGCTGCACGAGGCCGGGCACGCGTTCCATTCAATGCTGTGCGCCGACGAGCCGCTGGTGAGCTACCGCACCGCGCCGATCGAGTTCTGCGAGGTGGCGAGCATGTCGATGGAGCTGCTTACCATGCCGTACTGGGGCCGTCCCAAGGGGGGATCGGGCGGCGGTCAGGCGGTCGAGTGTTTTTATTCGGACGAGGCGGACTTGGCGCGGGCGCGGCGTCAGCAGCTCGAGCGGAGCGTGGGAATCCTGCCTTGGATCGCGACGATCGACAAGTTCCAGCACTGGCTGTACACGAATCCGAAGCACACGCGGAGCGAGCGTCGAGTGCACTGGCTCTCGCTCGATGAAGAGTTCGGGCACGAGGTCCAGTGGAGCGGGCTCGACGAACAGCGAAGCCACGCCTGGCAGCGTCAGATGCACCTCTTCGGCAGTCCGTTCTACTACATCGAATACGGCATCGCCCAGCTCGGGGCGCTGCAGTTGTGGCTGCACGCGACCGAGCACGGCGACAAATCGGCGGTCGAGGCGTACCTCGCGGGGCTGCGGCTGGGCGGGTCCAAGCCCTTGCCCGAGCTGTTCAAGGCGTCGGGATTGAGGTTCGATTTCGGAGCCGAGGTCGTGAAGCGGCTCGTGGACCGTGTTCAGAAAGAGCTGGACGCGCTGCCGATCTAGCGATCCTGGTAGGTCGGCTCTCCGAGCCGACTCTTCGCCCCGCAGCATTGGGACTGGAAGCACGGTCGTTCTGAATTGAAGAGTCGGCTCGGAGAGCCGACCTACCCAAGCAGTCGGAACGAGCGAGGATGATTGATGGACCGCGCTGTGCCGCACATGACCCCCGATGAGTTTCGCGCGATCGGCCGTCGCATGGTCGACTGGATCGCCGCGTACTGGGAGAGCGTCGAGACCATGCCGGTGCTCGCGCAGGTCAAGCCCGGCGAGATCGCCGCCAAGCTGCCCGGATCGGCCGCCGAGTTCTTCGAGAGGAGCGCGGCGGACGGGTCGTCGGGCGGTTCGTCGGTCTGGGACGCGATCTTTCGCGACCTCGATGAGGTCATCGTTCCGGGGTTGACGCACTGGCAGTCGCCCAATTTCTACGGGTATTTCCCGGCGAATGTGTCGGGCCCGGCCGCGCTGGGCGATCTGCTCGCCGCCGGGCTTGGTGTGCAGGGGATGCTCTGGCAGACGAGCCCAGCCTGTACGGAGCTCGAAACGCGGGTGCTCGATTGGTTGGGTGAGGCGTGCGGGTTGCCCGCCGAGTTTCTTTCGAGCTCAGATACAGGCGGCGGGGTGATCCAGGGCACGGCGAGCGAGGCGGCGCTCGTGGCGATGATCGCGGCGCGGAGTCGAGCGATCAATCGGTGGAATCGAATGCCCTCGGCACCGGCACCGGCAACGTCGAAGGGGGCAGGTACACCGCATCTGACGCTGTACACCTCAACGCAGGCGCACTCGTCCATCGTCAAGGCCGCGATGATCGCGGGACTGGCGCAGCACCCCGAGGATCGCACGCACGTTCGTGTGATCGATGTTGACGCGGAGTGCCGAATGGACGTGGCGAAGTTGACCGATGCAATCCGCGTGGATCGGGCCGCGGGGCGGGTTCCGTTCTTCGTGTGCGGGACGATCGGCACGACCGGAACGACGGCGATCGACCGCATTTCAGGGATCGCGGAGGCGCTCGGCGGTGACGGGAACGGCGGTGAAGGCCGTCCCTGGCTCCATGTGGACGCGGCCCACGCGGGCCCGCTCGCGCTGTGCCCCGAGTTTCGCTGGATGTTCGAGGGCGTGGCGCGGGCCGATTCGTACTGCTTCAACCCGCACAAGTGGATGCTGACCAACTTTGATTGCAACTGTCTTTGGACGCGCGATCGGCGTGCGGTCATCAACGCGCTGTCCGTCACGCCCGAGTACCTGCGGAACGCGGCCAGCGACTCGGGCTCGGTCATCGACTACCGCGACTGGCAGATCCCGCTGGGGCGACGATTCCGCTCGCTCAAGCTTTGGTTTGTTCTGCGTCACTACGGGCTGAACGCCCTGCAGGACTACCTACGCGAGCACGTCCGCCTCGCGTCGGTCTTTGAGAGTGTGGTCCGCGCCGACGATCGCTTCGAGATCCCGACCCCGCGCACAATGAACCTGGTGTGCTTCCGTCTCAGAGGAAGCGGGGCGGAGAGCGACGCGAGGAACCGGGCGCTCATGAACGCTCTCAACGCCGGGGGCAAGTTGTTTCTGACGCACACGCAGCTTCCGCCGTCGGTCCCCGGCCCGGCCGGTGGACGCGTCGTGCTGCGCCTGGCCGTGGGCGCGACGGGGACGCAAGAGCGTCATGTGCGGGAGGCTTGGGCGCAGATCTCGCGAGACGCGGAACGGCTCGGCGCGGGCGGTTGAATCGACGATGTTTTCACGGGACCAGCGTCCCGCCTTGTTCCCTGCATGTTCGTACCGAATCGGAGAGTTCGAGGTGACGCGGCAAGCCTTTGGAAGTACCCTGATCCCATGAGTCTTCAGCCATCGGTTCGCGTCCGCCCCGCACGATCACACTCGGTCGGCCCCTGTGGCCCAAAGGGTGCTCGTGGTGCCCGCTCGCGTTGCCTTCTTGTGGCAGGGGTGCTTTCGCTCGTTGCATTCATAGCGGGTTGCTCGAGTTTCGTCACGGCGATTCATGTTCCCGACGACCAGTACCCCGACGCGATCGCGGCGACGCGCGACGTCCTGCGTTCATACCGGTTCCAGATCGACCGCGTGGACGCTGCCCAAGGCGTGGTGACGACTCTGCCCAAGCCCAGCTCGGGGATCGCGACGCCGTGGGACGCCGAGCAGTCCTCGTTCAACCAGGAACTTGAGGACCTGGCGAACAGCCAGGAACGGCGCGTGCGGGTAGTGTTTCAGAGGCCGGCGTGGTCATCGCCAGAGCCGGGTGCCGGCGCGAGTTTACCTTCCGAGCCCGCCGTCGGACGGATGATGCACGTCGAAGTCACCATAGATCGCGTCCAACGCCCGGGCTGGCGGCCGACGCCCAAGTCGGTCCGGCACAGCACGGTGACGATGGACCCGGACCTCGCCGCGCGACAGATGTGGCCGACGTACAGCGTGCCGATCCGGCAGGACCCCGAGTTCGCGCACGAACTCATGTTCAAGATCGAAGATCGCCTGCGGGACATTCTGCACGAGCGTGCCCCGGACGTGCCGACAGAACACGCTGGAGCACCCTGAACAGCGCGCAACCGGACAGACATCTCGGAGCGCCGCGTTGTCGTCGGCGGGCTACTTCGACTTGGCCGCGAGTTCGGTCGCAACGGAGTCGAAGAACCCGATGCACAACGCGACGTTTCGTTCCAGCGCTTTGCCCTGGCCGTCCTCGTACTCGACGTAGATCTGCCCCTTGAACCCCTGCCGCTGGAGTTCTTCAAGCATGGCGCGGGCTCGGCCCTCGCCGGCCCCCCAGGGCTGGTCAACGCCCGACTTGATGTCCTTGAAGTGCAGCTCGATGACGCGCCCTTCGAGTTGCTTGAGGCACTCAACAGTGCCCAGGCCCGACCGCGGCCAGTGCCCGGTGTCGGCGCACGCGCCCACACGCTTGGTGCGGTCCTTGGCGAACTCCAGCACGGTCTCGGGGTTCCAGTAGAACGACGGCTTGGGATGGTTATGTACCGCGACGTTGATCCCGTACTCGTCGGCCAGCTTGGCCACCAGATCCCACGCCTCTTTCTTGGGTTCGCAGGTCAGGGTGGTCATGCCCATGTCCTTGGCGAACTCGAACTGCGCGCGGGCCTGTTTCTCATCGTTGTCGATGCTTACGACGCCGTAGCTCATGGCCGCGACATTGGCAGACTTGAGCTTTGCCTTGAGTTCGGCCTTCTGCTCTTTGGTCATGTCGGTGCCGATCTTGACGTCAGGCTTGCCGGGCATCATCTGCTGCCCGGGGTAGAGCTCGATGTACTTGAGCCCCATGGCGTGGGCGATGTCGATGGCCTCGAACGTGGAGCGGTCGCGGAACGTCCAGGCCTGCGTGCCCAGGTGCCACCCGAGTTTTTCAGAGGCCGAGCCGTCGCGCGGCGCGACCTTGACCGGGCCGAGTTTCACGCCCGGCACGGGCTGAGGCGCGGGCTGGGTCGCTTTGGCTGGCGGTTGGGCGGGCGGTTGGGAAGGCCCGTTTGCTTTGGCGTTCATGGAAGCGCACCCCCCGACGATCGCACACCCCGCTGCCACACCGATCAGACGCGATGAAATCATCGATCCTCCGTCACGCCGGGATTCACGCGAAGTGGACGCGGCCCCGGGCGTGCGGAAGAGTGTACGCGACCACGCGGCGCGGTACGCTATGCCCCATGGCCCTGACCCACCCCTCCTTCTCGAACGTCATCATCTTCGACCACCCGCTGATCCAGCACAAGCTCTCGCACCTCCGCGACGCGGCCGTGACGCACAGGCCCTTCCGGGCCCTGCTCTACCAGATCGCCGGTCTGATGGTCTACGAGGCGACACGCGAGCTACCGACCACAGAAATCGAGGTCCGCACGCCAATGGAGATGACCACCGCACGCCGGCTGTCGGCCAAGACCACGGTCGTGCCGGTGCTGCGTTCAGGCCTGGGCATGGCGGAGGGGATTCTGGAGATGATGCCCGAGGCCCGCGTGGGCCACATCGGGATGGCCCGCGACGAACACACGCTCAAGCCGCGCACGTACCTGAGAAAACTCCCCAGCGACCTCGCCAGCGGGCCGGTGATCCTGGTCGATCCGATGTTGGCGACGGGCGGGTCGGCGGCGGCCGCGGTCACGATCCTGCGCGAGGCCGGGGCCAAAGACCTGCGCATGATCTGCCTGGTCGCCGCACCAGAGGGGATCCGGTTCATGCTCAGCGAGCACCCGGATCTGAAGATCTATACCGCCGCGGTCGATCGAGGACTCGACGAGCACGGGTTCATCAGGCCCGGCCTCGGCGACGCCGGCGACCGGATGTACGGAACGGTGTGAGCCCGCGCAGGGACAATTTTCTATGCCACGCTGGCTCATCACCATCCTCCTGCTCATCGCCTCCAACAGCTTCATGACCTTCGCGTGGTACTACCACGTCAAGAAGAGCTCGTGGACGCTGCTCATGGCCATCGGCATCTCCTGGCTCATCGCGCTCCCCGAGTACATCCTCCAAGTCCCCGCCAATCGTTTCGGGCACGTTGACAACGGCGGTCCGTTCACGCTGCCGCAGCTCAAGGTGATGCAAGAGGCGATCACGCTCGGGGTCTTCACGCTCTTCACGGTCCTCGTCGCCCACGAAAAACTCCGCACGACCGACCTGATCGCGTTCGCCCTCATCTTCGCGGCCGTGGCGGTTTCGATGCTCGGTCGAGGCGCGGCGGCATGACCTTGAACGATTCGCATCACTCGGCTGCGCACTCCTCGCCGCACGAACCGGGCGAGTCTTCGCCGGCGTGGCTGAGCTGGTCGGGCCTGTTCCTCGGCCCGCTCGCGGCCGTCGTTCTCTACCTCACGCTCCCGGCTCAAGTCATCGATTCGTCCGGCGCGATCGTCTCGGGGCTCAGCGGCCCGGCCCGCGCCAACGCCGCCGCGGCCGCGCTCATGGCGGTGTGGTGGATCACGCAGGCCGTCCCCATCGAAGCCACCGCGCTCGTCCCGCTCGTGCTCTTCCCGCTGCTGGGCATCACCAGCTTCGACAAGGCCGCGGCCCCCTACGCCAACGAGCAGGTCTTCCTCTTCCTCGGCGGGTTCATGCTCGGGCTGGCCGTCGAACGCTGGGGTTTGCACAAACGCATCGCCTACCTCATGGTCCTGCTCATGGGCAGCGGCCCGGTCACGCTCATCGGCGGGCTGATGTTCTCCACCGCGTTCATCAGCCTCTGGATCTCCAACACCGCGACCGCGATCGTCATGCTGCCCATCGCGGTGAGCATGGTGACGCTCATCCCCGAGCCCGCGCCGGGCGATCACGCGGGGTGGAAGGCACGCCGCAACTTCGGAACCTGCGCAGTAACGGGCGTTGGCTACGCCGCGTCGATCGGCGGCTGCGGCACCATCATCGGCACCCCGCCCAACGGCGTCTTCGTCGGCTTCGTGCGAACGACCCTCAACCACACCATTCAGTTCAACGAGTGGCTCTGGGTTGGGCTGCCGCTGGTCGGCGTGATGACCCCGCTCGTCTGGCTCCTGCTCACGCGCGTGCTCTTCCCCATGAAGGGCGTGAAGCTGGCGGGCGCTCGCTCGGAGATGCGCGAGCGCTTGCGGCTGCTCGGACCCACCAGCCGCGGCGAGAAATGGGTGCTCGCCGTCTTCGGCACCGCGATCCTGCTCTGGATCGTGCGCGTGCCGTTCTGCCTTTGGATCGGACTGACGACCGTCGGCGCGAACGGCCAGGCCGTTCCGCGCCTCACGGATTCGGGCATCGCCATGACCGCGGCCCTGGTGCTGTTCCTGATCCCGACCGACGTGAAGAAACGCGAGTTCGTGCTCGACTGGGAGACCTGCAAGGCCTTGCCGTGGGGCGTGCTGCTCATGTTCGGCGGCGGTCTCAGCCTCGCCGCCGCGATCACGGCCACCGGGCTCGACACGTCGATGGGTTCGCTCGTCGTTGGCCTCGGCGGGCTCCCGACCTGGGCCCTGGTGACGGCCGTCTCGGCGATCACGATCTTCCTCAGCGAGTTCGCCAGCAACGTGGCGCTGGTGGCAACCATGCTGCCGGTGGTCCACTCCGTCGAGGTAACACTGAAACTCCCGCCCGGCACGCTGCTCCTGCCAACGACCCTGGCCGCGAGCCTGGCGTTCATGCTCCCCGTCGCCACGCCGCCCAACGCGCTGATGTACGCGACGCGGAAAGTCAGCCTTGCCCAGATGCTGCACGCGGGGCTGTGGCTGGACGCTATCAGCCTGGTGCTGATCGTGGTCTTCTGTAGGCTCTTTGGCGAGCACGTCCTGAACATGCTCTTCTGAAAAGGTTCTCCGCGACGGCGTTGGCTTTATTCGAAAGCCGTCGTGCATCTGCCCCCACGAGTCATTACAATCCCTGTCGATGAGCACCGCCCGGGCTCGACAACGGCCTCCGGCCATCGTCCGACCCGGCATGGGGTGTTCCGCGAAAGTCTTGGGGGGATCAGAACTTGTCAGACCACGCGCACGCGGAACTCCGTCGGTTGTTCGACCTGGCGATCGGACTCGCCGCTGATGATCGTTCCCGGTTGTTGGACCGTGAATGTCGTGGGGATGCCAACCTCAAACGACGCGTCGAAGCAATGATCCATGCCGCTCAGGATGAGCGGATCCTCTCCGTTCCGACCGCCGATGCCATGCCGACCGCGGACATGAACTCCGACCCCCGCGACCCGGACGCGGGCTTGTCCGGCGGTTCCAGCGCCGGCACCGCGGCTCTTCGGAGCGAGAGACCGGGCACGCACATCGGACCCTACAAACTTCTGCAACTCATCGGCGAGGGCGGGTTCGGGTCGGTCTTCATGGCCGAGCAAGAAAAACCCGTCGCACGCAAGGTCGCGCTCAAGATCATCAAGCTGGGCATGGACACACGCCAGGTCGTGGCCCGATTCGAGCAGGAACGCCAAGCCCTCGCGATGATGGACCACCCCAACATCGCCCGCGTGCTCGACGCCGGCGCGACCGAAGCGGGCAGACCGTATTTCGTGATGGACCTGGTCAAGGGCGACCCCATCGCGGCGTACTGCGACAAGAACAACCTGAGCATCGAAGCACGGCTCTCTCTCTTCGAGCAGGTCTGCGCCGCGGTCCAGCACGCCCACACCAAGGGCATCATCCACCGCGACATCAAGCCTTCGAACATCCTGGTCGCCACGCAAGACGGGCGGCCCAGCGCCAAAGTCATCGACTTCGGCATCGCCAAAGCCACGCAGAGCAAGCTGACCGAAAAAACTCTCTTCACGGAACATCAACAGCTCATCGGCACCCCCGAGTACATGAGCCCCGAGCAGGCCGAGGGGTCTCTCGACATCGACACACGCACCGACGTGTACTCGCTCGGCGTGCTTCTCTACGAGTTGTTGACGGGCAGCACGCCGTTTAGCAGCAAGGAGCTCCGCTCCGCGGCCTTCGGCGAGATCCAGCGCATCATCCGCGAGGTCGATCCGCCCAAGCCCAGCACGCGGATCTCGCAGGCGACGGGCACCATCGCCACCGTGGCCGCCAAGCGCCAGACCGAGCCGCGCAAGCTCGGACTCGTCGTGCGCGGCGAGCTCGACTGGATCGTGATGAAGGCGCTCGAAAAGGACCGCCAGCGCCGCTACGAAACCGCCAACGGGCTGGCGATGGACGTCCGGCGCTACCTCAGCGGCGAGGCGGTCGTCGCGGCCCCGATCAGCCGCGCGTACAGATTCAAGAAGTTTGTCCGCCGCAACAAGGGCGCGGTGAGCGCGGGCGCGGCGATCGCCGCGGCGCTGCTGGCCGGCGTGATCGGATTCGCATGGCAGGCGGCGCGGGCGAAACGGGCGGAGGTCGTCGCTACGAGTCGGCTCGCCGAGTCTGAGGCGACGGTGGCGTTCTTGGA
Source organism: Phycisphaerales bacterium (assembly GCA_044221955.1). Classification (GTDB taxonomy): domain Bacteria; phylum Planctomycetota; class Phycisphaerae; order Phycisphaerales; family UBA1924; genus CAZCPB01. The sequence goes on from JBGAOD010000002.1 coordinate 18,291, forward strand.
TGAGATGCTCGGTTCCGTGAGTCCCGAGGCGATGGGGAAGAACGTCACGGTCCGCGCCGTACTCGATGAGGCTTCCAAATCCGTCGGAAAGAAATTCGCGGACCGCCCACTTGTGACGGCACGTCTGCGCGGAACGATCGGTCGAACGTACCTGGCGCTGAGCGTGCACGACGCGGCCGAGCCGCACCTGCGCGAATCGCTGGCAATCCGCCAGCGCGAGCTCGGGGCGTCAAACCGTGATACATGCCACGCTCTCAACGAAATGGCGATGCTTCTCATCAAGAACGGAGCGCACGGCGAGGCCGAGGCGATGCTCGAGAAGGCGATCACGGACCATGCCGCGCTCTTTGGCCGGCGTGACCAGGTGACTTTGGAGAGCATCGATCTTCTGGCGATGCTGTACGGATCTCAGCTGCGACCGGAGTTGGCCGAGCCCTTGGTGAAGGAAGTTCTCGAGACTCGTACGGCGACGCTAGGCGCGAAGGATCCGAGCACGGTGGCATCGATGACAACACTCGCGACGATCGACACGGACCTGAGAAAGTTCGATGAGTCAGAACGATTGTTCCAGAGCGCAATCGCCATCCAGGACGAACTCACCGGGCCTGACCACCCGCGGGCGTTGGAGATCCGATCGAATTACGCCTGGATGCAGTACTGGGCCGCGATGGACTCCGAATTGCACGACCCCGTCTTGAAGAAGAAATTGCTCGAATCCGCACGCGTGCTGGGCGAGCGGGTGCTACGAGCGCGAGAAAAGATCTTGGGCGCCGATCATCAGGACACCGCCACCTCCGTCAATAATCTTGCGCTGGTGTGCCAAGAGCTGGGCATGGCGGCAGACGCGGAGGCCCTACGGCGACGAGACCTTGAGATTACGTTGCGGACTCTGGGCGAGTCGCACCCGGACTCGGCCGTCTCGCTCGCGAACTTTGGCAGTTATCTTCAGAAGCAGAAGCGATACGAGGAGGCAATCACCTACCTGGACAGGTCGTTGAAAGTCTCGCGCAAGGTATTGCCGCCGGACAATCCCGGGCTCGGCTTCACGCTGGGGTGGTACGGGAGTTGCTTGCGAGAGCTCGGACGATTCACAGAGAGCGAACCGATGCTGATCGAGGCACGCGGAATTCTCGCTCGTTCGATGGGTGAGGGTGCCCCGATCACAGGACAGATGAGCCTTTCATTGGCGATGCTCTACGACGCCTGGAGCAAGGCCGAGCCAGGCAAGGGGTACGACGCCAAGGCCGCGGAATGGAAGGCCAAAGCGGACGCGAAAAAGTAGCCGGGAAACCTAAGATATTCCCATGCTCGAACTCCGACCCAACTGCGAGTGCTGCGGCGTCGATCTCCTGCCCGCCGCGCCCGACGCCCGGATCTGCTCCTTTGAATGTACGTTCTGCGCGAACTGCGCCGAGGTCAAACTCGCCGGGGTCTGCCCCAACTGCGGAGGCGGCTTCACGCCACGCCCGATCCGCCCCGCGAACAAACTGGCCGCCGACCCGCCCTCGACGCTGCGAGTCCACAAACCCGCTTCCTGCGAACCCAGGCCCAGCGCCCCACCCGCCAGCACCCGCCCGCGCGACATCCCCGCCTACTCACCGCGCCCGATCCGATTCCTGCGATCGGTCGCCGATCACGCCTGGACCATCAAGGTGTACAGCATCGCGGCGGGCCCGGGCCCGGCCGACCCCACCGCGGTCGATGCCGCGGTCAAGCTTGCCCTGGCCCACCTGCACGCCGCGCCCCGCCCCTGCGCGGCGACGTGTGTCAACCTCGCCTCGCTCCCTTCCCACGGGCTCGCGTTCCTGATCGTTCATCAGGCCCGCGACGCGATCTTCGCGGTGCTGGAAACCTGGTTCGGCGGCTCCATGCTCCGGCACGAGGTCTGGATCGCGCCGCTTTCTCAGGTCACCCGCTTTGAGTCGGCGACCAGCAGCGGGCTCAACGTCTGCGTCTGGGAACTGGCCGTGCTCGAACACGAACGCCGCGCCTGGCTGCGATGGATGCTAACCCCGGGCGCAACGTCCGACCGGGCCGCGTACCTCGCCGACGTGCTCAACGCCGACGTGTAAGCGCGGGCTCAATTCGCCGCCCGCCCCGTCAAGCTCGCTCGATCTCCGCCGTCGCGTCGGTCGCGGCCCATCCGGTCGCCGGGGCGAACGAAAGATGGACGACGTGCTGATCCATATCCACCACGGTGAGGGCCATCGGCGTGCCCCCGCCGCTCGCGTACGCCGAGACCCTCGGGCTGAACCGTCGATCCTTGAACGCGGGCACCGCGATCTGCAGGCTGTCGGCGTACCACTTGCCGCTCTGCGGCGACCACCAGTACACCCACAGACGCCCCTTGGCGTCCACCCCGGCAATGTTCTGCCCGCCCCAACTCGTCGAGTACCCGACAACGGACTCCTTGACGAGAATCGGACGTGCAGAATCAACCACCGCGTCGGCCAAGGCCACGAACCTCCACTCCCCCCCAAGGCTCGGCGCCCACCACACAGTGCGGAGCGATGAATCCGAGTCGGTCAGCCCGATCCCGCCCCAAGGCAGCACGTTCACCGCAAGGCGCTCAAACCCGCGCGCCTTCGTCGGGTCTTCCTGCGAGTCCGCAAGGTTCGTGAAGCGCCACCCGTCGAGCCCGGGTGCGGTCCAGAACACAACCGGCTCGCCGTCGGCGTTGAGCCCGGCGATGTTGAGCCCGTTCCAAGGCGTGACGTAGGTCACAAGGTCGCCGTGCAAGTCGGGGTCCGCGATCTCAAAGCGCGTGAGCACGGTGTGAGAGAGGTTCTCAAAGCCCCACGCCGTGCGCTCGTCGGGGTTCGCGGCCTTGCTGTCGTAGAACACAACCTCGTTTTCGCTGTTTACTCCCGCAATGAGGAGAGTGCCGTCGTTCTCACGCACGAGCCGGATGCTCCGAGTGATCGCCGTCGCACCGGTCACGGATGTGGTGAGGTTCCGAGTTTCCCAAGATCCCGCCGAATTGCGCGCGAGCCGCAAGACACCCTGATCGGTCGCCAGGGCCACGCCGTTCTCCCACACGACCGCGCCGGAGACCAGCGCGCCGACCGGAAGGGGCAGTTCAACCACGCTCCAGGCATCGCCCGCGCTCTCGCGACGGTAATAAACGAGTTCACCGAAGCCATTGAATCCCACGATCGCGGTCCCGGATTTGCCGACGGGTGAGTCGGCGAGGATTCGCGCGGAATCAATCTCGTTGGAGCCGACCAGCACGCGTTGATCTAACGAGAACGCGTCGGCGTCGTGCAGCGCGTAGAGCCGCCCAAATGGGCTGAGCGCGAGGGGCGTCAACGACTCGCTTCCATCGTGAAAGCTCGGCCCGCGCAGCCAATCCTGCCCTGCAAGGTCGATCGGTGTCCAGCCGGTGACGAGATTGTGAGCAAAGAGCACGGCGTGGGTCTTGCCGTCCGCGGTGATCGACGCGAAAGCGTCGAGATTGCGATCCACACTGATGGGCGCGGCGTCGATCCCATCGACTTGGTCGAGGTCCGCCATCTGCAGATCCACGCCGTCCAACGGCGAGTTGAAATACCCGACCACGGCTTTGTGGTCTGTGCGGCGGACTCCGACGAAGCCAGCGGCCGTCACCGCCGTGATGTCCACTCCCCCGGGGACCGGGAACAGGGACGGGACGAGGCCGGTCAGCCCGACCGGCCGCTCGGAGATGAACCACGAGGTCGCGTCGATGACGCCTTCCGTTCCGCTGACGGAAAACGTCCTGCCGTCCGCAGAAATGCCGCCGGGTGTTCCGTCGAAGAGATAGACCAGCTCGTAACCCGAGTCATTGGCGTTGCGACGGAGCAGCCACGTCGTCTGGACGGCGGTTTCTCCAGGGTTTTCGCGCCACACTTCGACTAAGCCACCCCGGGCGTTCGAGGCAAGCCTTGAGTTCTTGAACTGTGTGTAGGTGCCGGCGGGCTTGGGCCGGAATCCGGCGTTCGTGCTGAGCTGGTCGACCTGCGGAAGGTTGGCGAGCAGCGTGCGCACGCCAGAGTCGAGAATAAAATCTCCAGCGTTCAGTCCCCCTGTTGATCCAATCACAACACCGAGCGTATTGGCGTCACTGACCCTGTCGGTGACGAGTGCTCCGCGCAGCTTCGCGGCGATCGTGACGACCCCGTCGACCGTGACGAAATCCTGCCCCCGGATCGTGCCAAACGCAATCCCCGCGGAGTTCACGCGCGTGACGATCGGCGTCTCGAACTGCATCAGCGGGACAATCGTGATGAAAGGGTTTGTCGTCGCCTTCCCCTCGCGCGGCGACTCGCCCTGCTGCCCGCCCACCAGCAACTCGTTGAACCCGTCGCCGTCCAAGTCGCCCACCGCGATCGAAGACCCGAAGAAGATATTCCCCGTCGTCCGCCCCCAGTCCGAAACCACCTCCGTGCCGGTGAACTCGTGGAGGACCACCCCGTTTCGCCCCGATCGGATCTGAAGCGTGCTCTGGCGCAACGAAGGGTTGGCCATGATGCCCAGGTCGTTGACACCGTCGCCATTGAAATCGCCGACGGTGGCGAACCCGATCTGGCTGAGTCCACTCTCTTTGGTCCAGGGGATCGACTCCTTGACCCAGATGGGCGTGGAGAGGTTTGAGTCGTTGAGCGAATAGACCGACACCTTGGCGGCCAGCGTGCCCGTCGTCGTGTCGCGGTCGTAGCTCACGACGGCGAAATCACCGATGCCGTCGGAATTGACGTCCCCGAGGAACGCGACGCGGTTGCCGGCCACGTTGGTGATGGTCCCGACCTTCCAGGCGCGGAGCAACGAACCGTTGCTGCCCGAAAGAAGGAACACAGCTCCGAGCACGCCCGGCGCGCGGTCGAGGTCGTCCCCGCCCACGAGCAGGTCCCCCTTGCCGTCGCCGTTGAGATCTCCGACGGGAACAATCGCGCTCATGACCCGTTGGGGGTCGTAGTAGTTCGTCCCCGACGCGGGCGCCGACTCCCAGATCAACGAACCGGTGCGGGCCGAGTACGCCCGGAGCAGCACTGGGTTCCCGGCCACCTGGGTCGGGAAAACGCCGCTGATGACCAGATCGCCCTCACCATCGCCGTCGAGATCACCGACGCTGGCGAAAGTCCCCAGCGAGGAATTGGAGTTGTTGACGGAGAACGCCGTGAGCTGCAGCCCGCTTCTCGATGAGAAGACCCGGATCGTGCCCGCGCCTCCGTTCGTGACAGCGTTGAAGTCCGAGACGATGAGATCCCTTGTGCCGTCAGAGTCCTGATCTTCGCCGAGCACCATGAGGTTGCCGAACGACGTGTCGGAGTGGTCCTTTGTGTTCGTGAGTTCGCGGATGAGCGTGCCGTCTTTCCCGTCGAACAGCCGAACCACCCCGAAGTTCCTGGTAACCCCGAATTGGTCCTTGGCCGAAGCGATCCCGCTCGCCGCAATCTCCTTGACCCCATCGCCGTTGAGATCATCGAGCACGACGATGTTCGCGTTGGCACCAACCCCTCCCAGCCGGTCCGTCGGCAGCTTGAGAAAGCTTTCCTGCCCGCTGTACTGGTACGACGCGTCCATCATCACCCGTGCTTCGAGCGACTCGAAAGGAACTTGGCCGCGAGGAGCCCTCGCGGTACGATCGAAGCAATTCGACATCGCTGCACTCCCTAGCTGGGTGAGGAACTGCCCGGTGGTGGCTCGTCGGGCTGGGTGCTATTGCCTTCGCCGGACCTGGAGTTCGGTTCCAAAGAGTTCGGTCCTAGGGAGTTGTTCCCCGGGGTTCGCTTCTCCAACCGGCGTGCTACCGCACCCTTGGAGTCGGCCCTGCTCCGCAACTCTCAAAGCACCCAAGTCTGACGTTCATCGACGCTCCCGTCAAGGGGAATAGTCCAAGCCCAAACCGCGAAGGACCGGCAGGGCGATCACTGCATGGCCCGGGTCTCGTTCGATCATAAGTCCCCTACGCCGCTGGGGTTCGGCGCGTCTACCGTGTTGAGGGCCGATCGGGCCGATCGGGCCGTTGCCCGAAGCCCAACAGTGTTCGGTGCCCCGGCGTCGCGCGGGCCGGCGGAACACGCGGCCGGCCCGGATCGGCACCTTACTGCCCGGAGTGCCAGAGTGCAGTGTGAAGACCGCGCCTCATCTCCTCCCGAGTTGTTGGTGGGCAGACGCCGTTTCATGGCCCGCATCGCCGGTGGTTCGCTCGCGGTGGGCGGACTGGCGGGTGCTCCGCTCTGGCTCGGCTGCGAGTTCCTGGAGCCCGAGAGCGTTCAGGTCACATGGAACGAGCTGGTGCTCGGCCTGCTCCCGCTCGAACTCGTCACCGCCCACGCCCTCGGCCGGCGCTTCGCCCAGTCCGGCTTCCCCGGCGCGACCGCCGCGTCCTTCCTCTCTTCGCTCCCCGATTTGCCGGGAATCGACTGGGAGGAATCGGGTGCGCGCTGGCGCGGCGACCCGTGGATCGTGCCCCCCGCCATCGAACACGCCGTGCGCGAACAGTTCGCCGCCGCCGACGCCGTCGTGATTGACTCCTGGGTGCTCTCACGCCTCGAAGCCACCCTCTGCGCGATCTCCGCGTTCGCCGCCGCGAGCGCTTCGTCGCGAGCGCCGACAATCTCGACCGTCGCGTGTTCCAAGGCGTCATCCCATGTTTCGTGACTTCCAGACCGATCCCATCCCCGACGGATACCGCTGCGACCTGTGCATCATCGGCGCAGGCCCCGCCGGGATCACCATCGCCCGACAGTTCGACGGCACACCCATCCAAGTCTGCCTCGTCGAGAGCGGCGGGTTCGAGCGCGACCCGCGGACCGACGCGCTCCACGAAGGCGAGAACGCGGGGCACGACTACTCAATCACCGGCTCGCGCCTCCGCTACTTCGGCGGCACCAGCAACCACTGGGAAGGGATGTGCGCACCGCTCAACGAACTCGATTTCGAGCCACGCGATTGGGTTCCCCACAGCGGCTGGCCGATCAACCGCGCAACCCTGGACCCCTACTACGCCCGGGCCCACGAGATTCTCGACCTCGGCCCGTTCCAATACGATCCCGCACGCCTGCCCCCCGCGGCCGGAGCCTTCGCGCCGGTGGACGATCACATGCTCGTCACCCGCCTGTGGAGACACAGCCCGCCGACGCGATTCAATACCAAGTACCGAGCCCAGGCCGCCGCCTCGTCCAACATCACCTGCCTCCTCCACGCCAACGCCGCGGAGTTCACAACCATCGCGGACGGCTCCGAACTCCGCTCGCTCTCGGTGCGTTCACTCACCGGGCAAACAGCCACTATCAGGGCACGCTACTACGTCCTCGCCTGCGGCGGGCTCGAAAACCCACGCATCCTGCTGAGCAACAACCTCGGAAACCGGCACGGCGTCGTGGGCCGTTACTTCCTCGAGCACGTCCATATTTACTCCACAGCGATCGTCGTGAGCAGCAACGACACGCTCGGCCGATGGTGGGAGGCGTACCAGCGCTTCTCCCGCGAGGGCACCGACTTCACGCCCGGGCTCTGTCTCAGCCCCGACGCGCAGCGCCGCGAGAGACTGTTGAACTACGCCGCCATGCTCCCGAGAACCGAGAGCCCGCCCGGAGCCCGCGCGGGCCGCGAGAGCGCCCGACTCTACGTGGTCTCCGAGCAGGCACCCAACCCCGACAGCCGCGTGACACTCGCCGATCCCATCGACGAACTGGGCGTGCGCCGCCTGAGACTGCAATGGAAGCTCACGGAGCCCGATCGAGCCACGGTCGAGCGTGGCGCGATGATCATCGCCCAAGAACTCGGCCGGCTCGGCCTCGCACGACTGACGCTCAACCCCGTTCTTAACCCCAAGACCTGGCCCGCCGGCGTCTGGGGGGCCAGCCATCACATGGGCACCACCCGCATGAACAACGACCCAACCCGCGGCGTCGTCGATCGTGACTGCCGCGTCCACGGCGTGGACAACCTCTTCATCGCCGGCAGCAGCGTGTTTCCTACCGGCGGCTACGCGAACCCCACGCTCACCATCGTCGCCCTGGCGCTGCGCCTCGCGGAGGAACTCGGGAACCGTCTCGGAAACACCCCTATTCCAGCGCGCCACACCGAATAGCGCACACGCTCCCCGCCCGATTTCCGTCCCAACCGCTCGGACTGTCAGACCCTCGCTCGGCGATGGAACACGCCGCCGTAGAGCACGGCCGCCACGACGATCCACCCGCCCGCGATCACGATCGAAACCCGCGCCCCCGGGTCCGCCGCTGCGCCGATCAGCACGCCGATCTCGGCCACGACAAACAACAGCGGCACCACCGGATAGCCCGGCACCTGGAAACCCGCCTCTCCCGCTTCCGATCTCGCCCCTGACTTCTTCTGCCTCCGCCTGAACACCAGCAACGCCAGCCCCGTCAGCGCAAAGAAAATCGTGTCCACGAACACCACGCCGCTGGTGAGCTTGTCCACCGCGTCCTTGCCCCCGGCCGCGAAGAGCAGCACCAACGCCGTAATGGTCAGCAGCAAGATCGCGGCCACGGGCGTTGCGAACCTCGCGCTCAGCCGCCCAAAGACCTTGAAAAACCGCCCGTCCGTCGCCATCCCGTAGATCAACCGCGGGCCCGAGAGAAGCTGCGCGTTCAGCACGCCGAACGACGACAACGCCACCGCCGCCGCGATCGCGCGGCGCCCCCAATCCGGGAAAACGACCGCGACCGCGTCGGCGGCGAGCGTCTTGCTGCTCGCGACGCCCGCGTGCCCCAGCAGCTGCAGGTACGCCCAGTTCGCGAGCAGGTACACCGTGACGACGAGCACGACACCGCCGATGATCGCACGCGGCAAGGTCTTCTTCGCTTGCTTGACCTCGCCCGAGATCCACAGCGCGTGCTGCCACCCGCCGTAGGCGAACAGAGCCGGTGTGAGCGCCGAAGGAATCCCAATCCAGCCACGCGAAGGAACCGCCGCGGCCCCGACCGTCGCAGCATCGACATCACCCGCGCTCGTCCGCGACCCCGCGAACACCGCGATCCCCGTCACCGCCAGCAGCGTCAGCACCTTGGCGTACACGGTCAGGTTCTGAATCCGCGAGCCCCACTTCACGCCCACGATGTTCGCGAGCGTGACCAGAAACACCAGGGCCGTCGCGAGCACGAGCGCCAGCGTGCCGTCGTCCTTCCCGATCGGGTGCCCAACCGCCACCGCCAGATTCTCCGCGCAGATCACCGCGATGATCCCGATCGCCCCCGGCTGCACCGCCGTCGCGTTGCAGAAGACGAACAAGAACGCCCACATCGGCCCGTACGCGTCCCGCAGGATCTCGTACTGCGCCCCGCTGGAGTGGTACCGCCCGCCAAGCTCCGCAAACGAGAGCGCGCCGCAGAGTGCGATCGCACCCCCGATCGCCCACGCTAGCATCGCCGCCCCTGAAGAGTCGGTGAGCGCAGCGATACGAGAAGGCGTAAAGAAGATCCCCACACCGATGATCGCGCCGATGACAACGCAGGCGCAGTCAACCCCTCCGAGCACGCGGACGGGCTGGGTTGCCAGAGTTTCGGAGCGCAGGTCCGGTGCCGGTCCGCTCGCCTGAGCAGGGTCGTTCATCCTCGAAGGATACCGACCGCGCCGTTGGCGTGCGGCGATACCCGCGATCAGCACCCGTTCACAAAGTCGTTCACGAACAGGTCGAAGTCATCACCGGTCACGAACCCATCGTCGTTGTAATCCGAACCGGTGTCCCCGGCCTCAAACAACAACACGAACGCGTCGTAGTCATCACCGTTCAGGAAGCAGTCCTTATTCAGGTCCGCCTTGCAGCGATTGTCGCTGGGGAACCCGATGACGCGGATCAGGTGGTTGCCGCCGCTGAACGTCCCGAAGATGAAATCGCCAGTGACCGGATCGATGAAACTCCCCTCAGCGCCGCTCAGCCCCACCACAAAGTCACGCCGCGACGCGGGGTTCGGGTCGCCCTCGTCGTTCACGCGGTAGGCCGACACGCGGTTCTGCCCGTACTCACAGACCAGCACGCTCGCCCCGGAAAATCCCGGCGAGCACTGCGGAACGTACACCGTGCTCTCAGGACCGGTACCAGCCAGCGCCGATTTCAGCGTCGCGCCCGTCACGATGTAGAGCCCGTCAGACCCGATGGTAAACGTCGCATCGAACCAGTTGCCCGAGCCGTAGGACAGAATCTTCAACCGCCCCGCCCCCGGCTGACCTTCCGGCACGATCATCACGCCGCCCACCGAACCCACGACGCCCAGCGCGTTGAGGTCCGTGACCAGCGCGTCGCTCGTCGTCCCGGACTTCCACTGGCCGAGCTGGTTGAAAGGGTATTTGGTGTACAGGAACGTCCCGTTGGGAGCGTACACGGCCCCGCCGTCGTTATACGCCGCGTCCCCATGCCTCACCGCCGGACCCACAAACCCCGTAATGTGGTTGTTGGAGTCGCGCGTCAGCCCGACCCGATACACCGCGCCCGTTGAACCGTTCGCACCGCCCGCGATCAACAGCGTGTTCGAGTCGCCCGGCTTGATCGCCATCCCGCCATAATTGGCCGGAACGTCCGCAACGCTCCCAAGGTCCTTCAATGAATAGTCCACCGCGAAAGCCGCGCCGAGTGTCTGTGCGTGAGACACCGAAACGAACGAACCAGCGAAGCACGCCGCGAAGACCACGGCGGAAGAACGAGTAATCAACATCGCAACTCCTCAGGGCTCTGCCCAATGTACAAACACACCACCCGTCCGGGAATCCCAGCCCAGCCGCCAAAGTCAGTCGAAGGAATACAGGAAGACACCACCACGCCAAGTATGCGCGCGCCCCACGAATCTGACGGGTGAAAGCCCATCGATTCGACGAAATCGATTCGCGAACATCGGAAATCAGGAAAGCTCGGGGGAATGGGGTGCGCAGCCGCTCCCTGCTAGGCCAGTGTGATGCCAGACCAGCGGTCGTGGCCGTGGCGAGCCTCGCAGCCGAGGATCGCCGAAGCCTTCGCACCCTCACCTCTCAATTCATCCCCCCGCGGTCGCGCCGACACCGGCGGCACCGGATGACGGCGCTTATGGCTGCCGCGATCAAGCTCTGACCAGGTTCACGGGCCACGTGCAGAGCCCGGCCGCCGACCGGGGACGAATCACTCCACAGTACGCCCCGCCACGCCCCAACGCCACGACCCGACCTCCAAACCCTGCATCCATCCCAAACCCCCCGCGTACACCCACGTATGAACGTGCCCAGGCCGAGCGTAACCCACTCCGCCGCCGATCAAGCCGCGTTCACACCCCGCCCACGCCCCCTCCCCCATCCCGGCCAACCCGCTCGAAGCCGACCAATCCCAACGAAAAGTCCTCCTCACCATCGTCCGCGTTGTCTTCGTCGTGGTGCTCCTGAGCGTCACGCTCCTCCGCGTCCTCGGCGTCACGCCCACCAGCGACCCGGGTGAAAAAGAACTCCTCCGCCTCTGGTACCTCACGCTCGGGCTCGCGGTCGTTCTTGGCTTCGTGTCCATCACGATCGACCTGCTCACCAAGAGAAAGAAAATCGCCACACTCACCGGAATCTTCGCCGGCGTCGTGATCGGCATGCTCCTCACCGGCGCGCTCAGCTTCGTCATCGAACTCCTGCTCAAGACCTACCAGCTCGACTCCACCTGGGGCTCGATGCTCAAGATCCTCGTGGGCATCTGCTTCTGCTACCTCGGCGTCACCATCGTCCTACAAACCCAGGACGATTTCCGACTCGTCATTCCTTACGTCGAGTTCGCCAAACAGATGCGCGGCGTGCGCCCGCTCATGCTCGACTCCTCCGCCCTCATCGACGGCCGAATCGTCGACGTCGCCGCCACCGGCCTCGTCCAAGCACCCATCGTCATCCCACGCTTCGTGGTCCTCGAACTCCAGGCCCTCGCCGACAGCGCCGACAAACTCAAGCGCGCCCGAGGCCGGCGCGGGCTCGACATGGTCGGCAAGCTCCAACGCAACGGCAAGCTCGACATCTCCATCGACCCCAAGGCCGTCCCCGGCAAGGGCGTCGACCAGATGATCGTCGAACTCGCTCGCCAGCTCGACGCGATGGTCGTCACCACCGACTCCGGCCTCTCGCGCGTCGCGTCGATCCAAGGCGTCCCCGTCCTGAACCTGCACGACCTCGCCGTGGCCGTGAAGCCGTCGCTGGTCACCGGCGAAACCCTCGAACTCCGCCTCGTCAAACGCGGCGAACAACCCCAGCAAGGCGTCGGCTACCTCGACGACGGCACCATGGTGGTGGTCGAAGACGGCCGGGAGGCGATCGATCAGGAAGTCGAGGTCACGGTGGTCTCCACCCTGCAGACCTCGGCGGGGCGGATGATCTTCGCGAAGTTGGCACGAGGGATGGCGGAATATGCGGCGAAAGACGGTGCGAGAGATGGGGTTGGGCCGCCGGGGCCGACGGTCGAGCTGACGCAGTTGGCGGCGGCCGACAACGGCGATTCGACGATCGCGGATGATGAGATCACCGAACCCGAGGCCTCCAATTCACGCGACGCGGTCAACCAGCACACGGCCACGAACCCCGAACCTCACGCCGCTGAGCCCACCCCACGCGAGAAGTCCGGGCCGTTCCCGCCGAACGCGCCGCGCAGGCCGAACCGCTTACGCAACCCGAGGCGATAGAAGATCGTCGCCGAGTTCGATCTCCGTGGCGCTGAGCTGAGGTCTGCGTTATCGCGCAGGTGTTCCACATGGAACACCTGCCCGGCCTGGGGGGGGGGTGGGGGGGGAGCGGAATCCGGCGTGGCGTTGCTTGACTTGGGGGATCGCGCGGTCGTGTGCGCGCTTGATCGTGCACATGGGAGGGCATCCTCGCGCCGCTGAAGTCGCCTGGCGGTTACTTCCGCGCTCCCCCGTTGTTGGCGGCTTCGGTGCTTGGGCGAGGTCGGCGCTCGGGTCGTCGGTTGGGCAGGATCAAACCAAAGGCTCACTGAGGTCGCCTTCGGGGTGCTGGGAACTTGGAAGTCCAAGGAGGCGACCTCAGTGCCACGAAGTCAGTTCCACCTGCCGCCGCCTAGGATTGATTACAAATGTGCCAGGGGAACGCAGTCCGAAGGAATCTTGCTGCGTCCATCTTTGAATCTGTCACCATAACGTTTTCATCAATGCCACGCAATATTGATTCGAATCGAAAGCGCTCTTGTCCGTCTAGTTGAAATCCTGTTGCGAAGCACCGGGCTCGCTTGGTAGAAGTGGAAAAGGCGCCTTGTACGATTTCCTGTAGATTTTGACCGGCCTGACCCACGCCAAGCACTCCAACAATCCTACAGCTTCTAAGCCTTTCGACCAAATGGTCAGCATCTAGGGATGAATCACTTGGCTCGTGCCACATCCTAAAGTGATCTATTAGACCCTTACACCTCTTGATCGAAGAAACCTCATCGAATGGAACGCTTCGCGGATCATTCTCGCGTCCCGGCGCGAAGTCGCCAACCTTCCCGTGCACATGGATAATTGGGATTTTCGAAATTGCGTTCCAGGCTTCGGTTGCAGTAATACCCCAAGCGTGCTGCATCGCTGTTGTGAGATACATTTCAAGAAGTCGATCGTAATTGAATGTAATAAAAACAATCTTGTGCTTCACAAAATCTTCGGGAGGGCACTTTATTCGGTCCCACAGCACTCTCATCCAGTCTGAATCTCGCTCGCCATCAAGTAAAAGCTGAAGGTTCTTGTCCCTTTCGGAGGCCTCGTACTCCTTATGCCGGATCAGTAATGCAACCAGCAGTTTCCCCCATGAAACAAGATCGGGATTCGAAGATCGGGTGCGAAGAAACTCGTCAATGGAAAAAAGCCTAGATCCATACAATTCTTTTCGAAACTCGGAATGAGCTAGTCGAAATCTATTCAATTCGTCTGGACTTAATCCTTTTGTCATGAAGTCGGAAAAACTCGCGTTGATAATCGACTCGACGAGTCCGGGACCGGACGGGAATTTAAATGGAATGCTCGTCCCAGCTCCGAGAATAAATGCCGTTGGCTGTTGAATTATGGTGTCAAACTGCATGTGTGATTCCGAAGCGAATAAGTGCCATTCTTGCCAATCGCCTTGCCAAATCCCTTTTAAACTCGCGATCAGCAGCAAGCCGCTCTCAACATCGCTTCTGACAGTACCGAATACGTTCGGCCACTTCGGATGACAGCTCTACCTCGACTCTACAACTTCTTCAACGCCCCCACTAGCTCATCAATATGCCCCGTCGTGTGCGCCGCCGAGATCTGGCAGCGCAGTCTCGCGTGGCCCTCGGCCACCACTGGGTAGCCGAAGCCGATCACGAAGACGCCCAGTTCCAGCAGGCGTTTGCTCATGGCGATGGCCTTGGCGGTGTCGCCCACGATGATGGGGCAGATGGCGGTGGGTGATTTGAGCACGTCGAACCCGGCCTCGGCGATCTTCTTGCGGGCGTAGGCCACGTTGTCGCGGAGTTTGGCCACGCGCTGGGGCTCGCGGAGCACGATCTCGATCGCTTTGCGGGCCGAGCAGGCGATGGTGACGGGGAGGGCGTTGGAGAAGAGCGTTGGTCGGCCGCGTTGGATCAGCAGTTCGATCACGCGCGAAGAGGCCGCCACGAATCCGCCGGCGCCGCCGCCGAGGGCCTTGCCGAGCGTGCCGGTAAAAATGTCAACGCGGCCTGGGTTCTTCCCGCCGTCGATCATCCCCCAATGCTCGTGCGTGCCGCGGCCGAGCTGCCCCATCACGCCGTGGCCGTGGCTGTCGTCCACCACCAGCATCGCGTTGAACTCGTCGCAGAGTTTCCGCATCGCGGGCAGGTCCGCGAGCGAGCCCTCCATGCTGAAGACGCCGTCGGTCACGACCCAGATCTGGCCGGTGACTTCCTTGTTCGCGGCCGCTTTCTGCAGGGCCTCGCGCAGGGAGCCTTCGCCCTCGAGCCGGTTGTTTTTGTAGATGCCCTTGTGGATGCCCTTCTTGATTGTGGTGGCGAGGCGGATGGAATCGATGATGCAGGCGTGGTTGAGTTCGTCGGAGATGATGATGTCGCCGGGCTCGCAGAGGGTCGGGAAGACGGCCTCGTTGGCGGTCCACGCGCTCACGAACGAGTAGCTCGCTTCCGTTCCCATGTATTCCGTGATCGTCCGTTCGAGCGTTTCGTGCGGGCCGAACGTGCCGCAGATGAAGCGCACGCTGGCGGTCCCGGCCCCGAAGTCCTTCAGTCCCTTCAACCCGGCCTCAACGACCTCGGGGTGGTTGGCGAGCCCGAGGTAGTTGTTCGAGCAGAAGCACAGTACCTCGGCGATCTTGCCGTCGGGCTTGCGCATCTTGACCACGGCGTCCATGGGGCTTTCGAGGGTTTGAAGGTGCTTGTAGAGGCCTTCCTTGCGGATCTGTTCGAGCAGCCCGGTTGCCCGGGAATCGAAAATCGTTGAGTGAGTGTGGCCGAGTTTGTTTGTGCGCGTTTCGGGTTTGGTGCTCAACATTCGTGGTTCGCTCTCGAAAATGATGCATCAAAGCGGGCGGCGTAAGTAATTTGTTTGGTCACGAGCTACGGCGGAGGCCATGATTCTACCGCTCCCGCGGGGTGAGAATGCTGCGAGACCCAGCGGTCTTGCTGGCGTTCACCGCCTGGTCCGGCCCGTCGCGCAAAGTCTTGCGGGAAATAAGTCAGTTCGTTGGCACACCGGCGCATTTGGTGTTAGCCTATCTCTGGGAGAGCGGCGTTGGTCTGACGCCGAGGACGGCAGGAAGAGTCGAGTTTCCGAGTACGGGAGAACGGATGATGGCACGGATGCTTCGCGCGCCGCGCGGCTCGGGAACGCCCAGACCGGTTTGGGCAAGGCTTGCGGGAACCAGCGCTGGAATCATTCTCGGCACAGGTCTTTGCTGCGGGGTGGCGTCCGGCGGGATGATCTCGTTCCAGGGTCTGGGGACCAACGCCCGTCCCAACGCGGTTTCCGCGAACGGGTCCACGGTCGCCGGCAACGGTTTCGTCTGGCACGCGAACACCGGGCTGGCGGCACTCCCCTTCACCCGGGCCAACGGCGTGAGCGCTGACGGTTCGATCATCGTCGGACGCAACGGCACCCGGGCGGTCCGCTGGGACGGCAACGTCGTCCGGGACCTCAACACGTTCGGCTGGGGCGAGTACAGCACCGCCAACGGCGTCTCCGGCGACGGTTCGGTCGTCGTGGGGAACGGCGCAACCGACGGTGATTTCCCCGAAACCAAAGGCTACCGGTGGACCAGCGGGAACGGGACTCAGTCCTGCGGATCTGGGATCACCGGCGGGCTGTACGAAAACTGGGGCGCGATCGCCGCCAGCAACGATGGGTCCGTTGTCGTCGGCAACCAGGGTTACACGCCCCGCGCCTTCCGATGGACCGCCGGCTCCGGTCCTGTCGAGCTCTTCCCCGACCTCCCGTACTCAACAGCGACCGGTGTTTCGTCCGACGGTTCGATCATCGCCGCGACCATCGCCACCGATTCGCCTTCCGATCGTCACGCGACCCGCCTTGTTCTTGGCTCTAGCGCCCAGGTCCTCGGCGAACTTCCCGGCGGCGAATCCAGCAGTGCCAACGGGATCTCCGGGAACGGCACCATTGTGGTGGGCCTCAGCGGGTCCACCGACGGCAACCGTGCGGCCATGTGGGCCAGCTCCGTCAGCCCTCAGTCCATCACGAACTTTCTGAGCACCGCTGGCGTGGTCGGGCACGCCGGATGGACGCTCACCGAAGCCACGGCGATCTCGTCCGACGGCTCGACCATCGTTGGCGTCGGGCTCAACGCTTCGGGCTCCAGCGAATCGTGGGTCGCGACCATCCCCGCGCCGGCCAGCGTGCCGCTTCTGGTGGCCGCGGGCGTCTTCACGATGCGGCGCCGCGTTCGCTGAAACAATCCGGGCACAAACTCGGAGTCCCCGATCCTCACGCCGCGCGGGCTCGGTTGCCCTTGAGCATCTCGTCGTAGCGAGCGCGCATCTCCGGGTCGCGGAGGATTGTGTACGCCTTGCTCACGCGTGCGAACTGCTGGTCCGCGTCCGCAGCCTTGTTGCGATCGGGGTGCAGCGTGCGAGCCAGGGCACGGAACGCGGCGTGAACTTCGTCCTTGGTCGCGCTCCGGGCGACCGCCAGCACGGCATACAAATCCTCAACCTCGATCGTCGCCGTCGCCGCGCCCGACCCGCCGCTCGAAGCTCCGCTCGATCCCGAGCGCGACGTGTTCGCCGATCCCGAACCGGTGGGCTTCGCCCCGGGCGACGAATCCGTCTCCCCGGCCGCCTTGGGCCGCAGGAACCCGAACCTCGCCATTTCGATCAGGCTCTCGGTCAGCTCGGGCGTCAACTCGATGAAGTGAAGCCCCACGTCGAAGAGAGATCTGGACTCGCGTGCCCGCCGCACCCACACCACGCGGGCGCGAAGCTCAAGCCGCGAGGTCCCGTTGGTGATGTTCATCCGCACCACGTCGGTCGCTTCCAGGGCTGGTTTGGATTTGCACCGCACGCGCGCGCCGGAGGCCGAAAGGTCCAGCACGTCGCCCAGCCGACACGACAGCCCGATCGGATTGAACCGCTGTCCAATCCGTGGCGAAGAGGCCATCTGATCCGGGGTTCTCTTGGGGGCGCGAGCCCAAGGCCAGTCCATCGCAAGATTGTCGGACCGCCTTCCGTACGGCTTTGGCTCTTCGCGGAGCTTGCGGGCCCGAGGGCGTACCTTGCGACGGATGCGCCGCGGGGTTGGCCGCGAGCGCCCCATCGACACGATTCCCGGACCGACGAATCGCCCGAGAGATGTCGAAACTTAATCCCTCACAAGGGTTTGCGACGCCAGAGCCCGCCGGGCTTCCCGTCGTTCTGGGCTTCGCGCTGGTCGCGGGCGTAGCGGCGCTGGGCCTCGCCCCGGAGCACGAACGACCCCGAGGCCGCTCCGCGCACGGCGTCGATGATCGACTCGGCGTCGTCACCCTTGGACACAAACCCCCAGGCCCCGGCGTCGATTGCTCGGTCGATGAGTTCGCTGCCCACGCGCTCGCTGAGCATGACGACATGAGCCTTTGGGAATCGCCGAGCGAGGTCGTCGGTCGCCTCGAACACGTTCGGGCCGGCCATGTCCACGTCCAGCACCACGACGTCCGGTCCGCAACGCGCGACTTCTTCCGCCAGACCGATCGACGTGTGCATCCAGCCGATCCACTCGAACCCCCGATCAGGGGTGAGGTGGCGGCGTAGCGCATCGGCGACAAAGTCGTTGTCGTCAACACACAGAACACGGATCGCACTGACAGCGGAACCCCGAGCCATCTTACGGCCTTTCGAGAAACGCAGGCCGAACGCCGAGTGTAATTTACCAGACAGGCGTGCCTGGCACAACGGCATTTGTCGGTTATTCGCGCGGAACGGTCGGAGGCGTGGTGTCTATTGTGTGCTCCGATGGGACTCATCCGACCCCGCACATTGGCGCTAAAGCCAAGCGATCGCAGCACTTCGAGTTGCGTCGTGCGGTGCGCCCGCGAGCAGGACGCCGAAGCCGTGCTGGGGCTGCTCCGCGAGTTGGCGGACGAACCGGTGTTCACGGTGTACGAGCCCGACGAGTTTGTGCGCACGCTCGACACGGAACGTGCCAACATTGAGACTTACCGAGCGGACCCCGGGCGGTTGTTGCTTGTCGCGGAGGTCGGCGGCGAACTGGCGGGGCAGTTGACGTTTCGATCGGGGAAATACCGCCGAATCGCGCACGTCGGTGAGATGGGGATGAGTGTCGCGGCCCGTTGGCGCGGGCTGGGCATCGGGCGAGCGCTGCTTTCTCACCTGATTCAGTGGGCGACGGAACATCCCGTGATCGAGAAGATCAACCTTCGTGTGTTCTCCAATAACGATCGCGCGATCACGCTCTACCGTTCGATGGCGTTTTTCGAGGAAGGGCGGCGCGAGCGGGAGATTCGGATTCATTCTGGTGTTTGTGTGGACGATCTTTCGATGGCGCGGTTCGTAAAGCCTTGAAGTTGTGGGAACGTGTGTTTGTTCGCACGGAAATGTGTCCGTGAAGCGGGTACCCCCGGGTAGAGCGTCTCGCGCCGCGCTCCGCTGCAGGAAATGTTCGGAGAAGTGCGCGCTCGCGGGTACAATCGCCTCCACATGACCTCCAAGGGCACTCCCAGCAACGGACCACGAAGCAGATCTGGCTCGCGGTCCGGCTCGCGCACGGGACAGCCTCTTGCTCAAGCCCCGAGTGATTCGGCCAGCAGCTTGGATTCCCCGAGCAAATCAAAGATCGGCAAGCCATCCGCGCCGCGTGTGTTCCCGAGCTACGAGGCCGCGACGGAGTACCTGCTGGGGCGGATGAACGTTGAGAAGACTCGCCCCGAGAAGATCGATCCCGCGCTGTTCAAGCTCGAGCGGATGCGTGCGATGCTGGCGGCGATGGGCAACCCGCACCACACCACCAAGTTTGTCCATGTGGCGGGGAGCAAGGGCAAAGGGAGCGTGTGCGAGATGGTGGCCTCGTGCCTTTCGGCGTGCGGGTACACCACCGGGCTGTTCACCAGCCCGCACCTGGTCGATCTGCGTGAGCGGATCCGAATCAATCAGCAGATGATCTCGTACGCCGACTTTGCCGCGTACCTGAGCCAGGCGGCGACCGCGGCCGATAGGGTCGAGGCCGCGCACGGCGAGGCAACATTTTTCGAGGTTGTGACCGCGCTGGCGCTCGCGTACTTTGCGGAGCAGGCGGTGGACGTGGCGGTGATCGAGGTCGGTCTGGGCGGACGGCTTGACTCCACCAACGTCATCACGCCGGAGGTTTGTGCGATCACCGCGATCCAGCTCGAGCACACGCAGATCCTCGGAGGCACGGTCGAGGAGATCGCGCGCGAGAAGGCCGGGATCTTCAAGTCGGGCGTGCCGGCGATCACCGTTCCGCAGCAATCACCGTCGATCCTGGAGGTGTTCAAGCAGGTTGCGGGCGAGGCGGGCACGCAGGTTCTGACGGTCGGCGAGGAGATCGAGTTCAGCAGCCGCTTTGAGTCGACCACGGAGCTGGGGCCTCACATGCGGGTGTGCCTGAACACGCCCCGCTCGCACTTTGAGCACCTGCCCGTGCCGCTCAAGGGCGAGCACCAGGCGGCGAACTGCGGGCTGGCCCTTGCGGTGCTGGACGTTCTCCGCGCGCGCGGGTTCGAGACCCCGGAGCGGAACGTGGCGGTCGGGCTGGCGCGGACTCCCAACCAGGGTCGCGTCGAACTGGTTTCAACAAGCCCGCGCGTGATCATCGACGGAGCTCATAACCCGGAGAGCGTTCTGGCCCTCATGCGGGCCATCGGGGCGCACGTCAAGTACGACTCGATGGTCGCGATCTTCGGGTGCGCGGCCGACAAGAACGTCGCGGGGATGCTCGCCAAGCTCGTGACCGGTGCCGACAAGATCATCTTTACCAGGGCGGTGGGTACGCCGCGCGCGATGGACCCGCGCGAGCTGCAGCGCAAGCTCTCGGAGGTGAGTCACCGCGTGGCGCAGATCGCGCCGACGATCAAGGAAGCGATGTCCATCGCCGAGCGGGCGGTGGGGCGGGGCGATGTCATCTGCGTGACCGGCTCGTTCTACCTCGCGGGCGAGGCCAAGAAGTACCTGGCGGATCGAGCCCGGAAGGAAGCGGGGTCCGCGGCGGGCACTGGGCCGACGGGCACGGGGAACGGGGGCCCCAACGCGAGCGCCGAGATCGAGCCCAAGACCGGGCTCAAGCCGCGTCCTTCGACCCGTCCTTGAGTTCGGGCTCACTCGACGATCCGAGCGATTTCGGGGCGGTTTGCGGCATGTTTGGGCGACGCCTTCCCTAGACTCGGTGCGAGATGTCTTCCGCACCACCATCGTCAGTCCCCGGCACTGCCCCGGACCCCGACCACCCGTTCCGGTACACGGCCTCGCTTGCTGGCTCGATTGAAACGCGCTGGCAAGATGAGTGGAGGGCACGCCGGAGCTTCGTCGCGAGGAACCCGGGTGAGGTCGGGTTTGACCCGAGCAGGCCGAAGTTTTATTGCCTGGACATGTTCCCCTACCCGTCGGGGGCGGGGCTTCATATCGGGCACCCCGAGGGGTACACGGCGACCGACATCGTCTGCCGGTACAAGCGGGCCAAGGGGTTTAATGTTTTGCACCCGATGGGATGGGATGCGTTTGGGCTGCCGGCCGAGCAGTACGCGATCCAGACGGGCGTACACCCGGCGAAAACGACGCGGGCGAGCATCGAGAACTTTCGCCGGCAGTTGCAGCGGTTCGGGTTCTGCTACGACTGGGAGCGTGAGTTCGGGACGATCGACGAGAGCTATTACAAGTGGACGCAGTGGATTTTTCTGAAGCTGTACGGCAGTTGGTTCGACCCGCGGCGGAACTCGGCGCGGCCGATCGAGGAGTTTGTCGAGAAGTTGAAGTCGGGCGTGTTCGGGGTTGCGCCGGACGGTTCGGTGGTTCACTTTGGTGACGGCGAGCGCGGGGCCGTGCCGCCGGCGGGGACGCGGCGGTGGCACGATCTGAGCGCGGGCGAGCGCGGCAACGTGGTGGACAACCAGCGGCTGGCGTTCCTTGCTGAGACGACGGTGAACTGGTGCCCGAAGCTGGGGACGGTGCTGGCCAACGACGAGGTGATCGACGGCCGGAGCGAACGCGGCGGGCACCCCGTGATGCGCAGGCCTTTGAAGCAGTGGATGTTCCGGATCACGGCGTACGCCGAGCGGCTTTTGTCGCAGTTGGGGAGGTTGGACTGGCCGTCGAGCACGAAGGCGATGCAGGCGGAGTGGATCGGGAAGAGCGAGGGGGCGGAGATTGAGTTTAAGATTGTGAACCCGCCCCACGCGGAGCGTGGGGGTACCCAGGGCGAAGAATCGCTTCGCGTCTTCACTACCCGCCCGGACACGCTTTTCGGCGCGACGTACATGGTCGTGGCGCCCGAGCACGAGTTGTGCGCCAAGGCCGGCAACGGCGAGTTGGGTGTCGATCCCAACACCGCGGCGGCCCTCCGGTCTTACTGCGAGCGAGCCCGCAACCGCAGCGACATCGAGCGGCAGCAGGAGACGAAAGAGAAGACTGGCGCGTTCACGGGCGTGTACGCGATCAACCCTGCGAGCGGCGTGCGCATCCCCATCTGGACCGCGGATTATGTGCTCATGGGCTACGGCACGGGCGCGATCATGGCGGTGCCGGCCCACGACGAGCGGGACTACGAGTTCGCCAAGGCCTTCGACCTGCCGATCCGCGACGTGGTGTACTCGGGGATCACTTGCGCGATGGATTTTTTCGCGCGGCGTGCGTCGCCCGACGAGCAGGTCAGCGAGGCGTGGGCCGGGATGCTGGCGGACCTGCTGGGCGTGACGGTGTCGCGGAGCATCCCGCCTTCGCGGCTTGACGAGGCGATCAACATCGTCCGCCACGGTCGGCCCAAGGGATCGCCCGTCCCGCCGCCGGACCGCCGCGGTTCGGTGCAGACCGAGTGGCTCGACATGATCGCGACCGTCGGGCTGAAGGACTTCGAGGATTTCCGCGATGTTTTTCTCGCGGCCAGTTTCCATCGCGCCAGCGGAGCGGCGTTCACGCAGACGGGGTACGCGGTCAATTCGTCGAGCAAGGCCGTGGACATTAACGGTCTGCCCACCGAGCACGCCAAGGTGGCGATGATTTCGTGGCTGGAGCGCTCGGGGATCGGGCGCGGGAAGGTGAATTATCGCTTGCGCGACTGGACGTTCAGCCGGCAGCGGTACTGGGGCGAGCCGTTCCCGATCGTGTACGACGCGGCGGGGAAGGCGTACCCGATCTCCGAATCGCACCTGCCGGTGACGCTGCCCGAACTGGCGGATTACGCGCCGGTCGAGAGCGACACGCCGCAGCCGCTGCTGGCCAAGGCGACGGCGTGGATGAACACGACGGCGGGAGCGGCGGGCGTTGACCGGGCGCTGCTGCCGCCCGGGACGCCGGTGACGCGCGAGACGAACACCATGCCGGGGAGCGCGGGCTCGTCGTGGTACGCGATCCGGTATTGCGATCCGAAGAACGCAGGGAGACTGGTGGGCAAAGAGGCCGAGGCGTACTGGATGGGCGGCGAGGCCGGGGCCCGCGGCGTGGACCTGTACCTGGGCGGCTCCGAGCACGCTGTCGGGCACCTGCTGTACTCGCGCTTCTGGCAGAACGTGCTGTTCGACCTGGGCGAGGTCAGCACGCCCGAGCCGTTTCATAAGCTCGTTCACCAGGGGCTCATCACCAGCTTTGCGTACCAGCGGCCCGACAAGACGATCGTGCCGGTGGACGAGGTGAAAGAAGTTCTCGACGGCGAGAAGGTCTCGCACGTCGAGATCGCCACGGGCAAGGCGGTCGCGCCGATCGTGACGAAGATGTCCAAGCGGTACAAGAACGTGGTGAACCCCGACGACGTGATCAACGAGTTCGGGGCGGACACATGCCGGCTCTACGAGATGTACATGGGGCCGCTGGAGGCGAGCAAGCCGTGGAACCCGCGCGATATCAGCGGGTGCCACCGGTTTTTGCAGCGGGCCTGGCGGCTGTGTGTTGATGAGAAGACCGGGGCTCTCAAGCCCGTCGCCGCGGCCGACGCGAACATCGAGAAGCTGCTGCACCGGATGATCGCGAAGGTCGGGGCGGACATAGAGCGGCTGGCGTTCAACACGGCGATCGCGGCGATGATCGAGTTCGTGAACGCGGGCACGACGGCTGGGGGATTGACGAGCCAGCAGATGTCGGGCTTTGCGCTGGTGCTGGGGCCGTTCGCGCCGCACATGGCCGAGGAGCTGTGGGCGAAGCTGGGCAATCAGCGACTGCTGTGCGACGTGGCCTGGCCGACGGTCGATGAGTCCAAGCTCAAGGACGATCAGGTCGAGATCCCGGTGCAGATCATGGGCAAGGTTCGCGGTCGTGTGATGGTCGCGGCCGCGGCGGATGAAACGGCGGCGCGGGCGGCGGTGATGGCGGATGCCAAACTCGTCGAGGCGATGGGCGGCAAGGCGATCAAGAAGGTGATCTATGTGCCGGGGCGGATGATCAATTTGCTGGTGGGGTAAAGCGGAACGATTGAACCGAATCCGTCCTACAGCCCGTACTCGCGCCAGCGTTGCGTGACAGTTCCCGCGATCGCGCTCTCCATCTTCAAAATCGGCGGCCAGGGCCGCACCGGCCAGCCGTGGGCCTCGTCGCCGGGGACTTTGGGCATCCCTTCGAACGCGACGCGCCGGCCGCAGACGCTGAGGTAGCGGTCGCGCTCGTGCGAGCTGTGGGCCATCCAGTGGAAGAGAACGCGGTCGAGGTCGGCGAGGTCGGCGTCGGGACCGACGACGAGGGTCCAGCGCGGCAGGGCGCACGCTTCGGTCACGCCGCCGAGGGCTTTGATGACTTGGGTTCCGTCGCCGGGGTTGTGCTTGTCGGCCTGGAGCACGAGCCAGTGCCCGCCGAGCTCGTTGGGCACGCGTGCGTCGCGCACGCCGGGAAGAGATTTCACGCGGGCTTCGGTCGCGCGGGCCGCGGCGCCGATGGCGGGCGCGATCGGGCCGGTGGCGCACAGTTCGGCGGCGAGGCCGCTGTTGGCGCGGTGGGTCTCGGCGGGGCTCGATTTTCTCGTCGCGTCGAGCCCGAGCTTCCCGCCCGCCCCAAGGAACGGGGCGGCGTGGTCGAGGATGTCGAGCGGGCCTCGGACGAGTTCGCAGTCGCGGGCCGGCTCGCAGTGCTCGCCCACGGCCCGCAGCACGGCGTCGCGGTCGTGTACGTCCATGTCGGCGTCCACCACCACGATCGTCTTGGTCCAGCTCATCTGCCCCGCGCCCCAGATCGCGTGCATCACGCGGCGGGCGTGCAGCGGGTACTCCTTCTTGATCTTCAGGAACGCGCAGTTGTGGAAGCAGCCAAAGAGCGGGAGGTCGTAGT
Organism: Phycisphaerales bacterium; assembly: GCA_044221955.1. Classification (GTDB taxonomy): domain Bacteria; phylum Planctomycetota; class Phycisphaerae; order Phycisphaerales; family UBA1924; genus CAZCPB01. The sequence goes on from JBGAOD010000002.1 coordinate 43,126, forward strand.
CGATGATGTCGGGCACGATCGTGCGCAGCAGCGGCAGGAAGATCCGCTCGGTGGCCTTGCCGAGGAAGTAGTCTTCTTGGGGTGGAAGACCGACGATGGTGGTTTGATAGATGGGGCGGCGACGGTGCGTGATCGCGGTGACTTCCAGGAGCGGGTAACGATCGGGGAGTGAGTAAAAACCGGTGTGGTCTCCGAAAGGACCTTCGAAGACGGCGCCCGACCCCAACCCAAACCCTCCTCCTTTGGCAATTTGGACCTTTGGCGATTTGGCAATTTCCCTCGGGTCCCAGTCGATGAAGCCCGCCTCGTTGCTCACGTACCCCTCGATCACGATCTCCGCGTTGGCGGGTACGTCGATGGGGACGGTCTTGCACGCGACGAGCGGGATCGGGCCTTTGTTCAGGAATCCGGCGAGAAGGAACTCGCTGATGCCCGGCGGCATGGGCGCGGTGGCGGCGTAGGGCAGCACGCTTTCGCCGCCGATCGCGATGGCGACGGGCATGCGCTGGCCCTTGGCCTTCCAGGAGCGCCAGTGGCGTGCGCCGTCGTGGTGCATGTGCCAGTGCATGGCCATGTGTTTTTTGCCGAGGAGCTGCACGCGGTACATGCCGATGTTGCGGCTGGTAGGTTGCGGGTTTCCAAGGTCGTCGGCGTGGATGGTGTGGATGCCGCCGAGGGTGATGTATCGGCCGCGGGAGTTCTTCTCCCAGTCCGGTCCGGAGCCGAGGCCGGGGATGCCGTCGTTGATGCCGGCGGGGTATCCGAGCGCGGCGTAGTCGCCGTCGTGAGGCCAGCAGCGGAGAAGCGGCAGGCGTGTGAGGTCGATGTCGTCGCCGGTTTTCACGACGTCCTGGCACGGTCCGGATTTGACTCTTTTCGGCGGGATTTTGACGAGTTCGAGCAGCTCGGGGATTTTCTGGAGCTTGGCGAGGAGCGTGGGGGGGGGCTCGGGCTTGACGAGCTTGCCGATGCGCTCGGCGAGGGCTTCGAGGCCTGTGGTAGGTCCGCTGGTAGGTCGGCTCTCCGAGCCGACTTCTTCGCGTGCGTTCGTTCCGGCGATTGCATTGGAAGCGGAGGGTGAGGAAAGAGAGGGAGGAGAGGAAGAGTCGGCCCGGAGGTCCGACCTACCACTGCATCCCAGCGCCATCTCGATGCGTCGGTAGCTGCCCAGTGCGTTGATGAGCACGGGGATGTCGGAGCCTTCGACGTTCTCGAAGAGGAGGGCCGAGCCGCCGAGGTGGTGGAAGCGCGGGTCGGTGCGGCGCGTGGATTGGCTGCCGAGGTTGGGGGCCGGTGATTTGCTGACGCGATCGGCGATCTCGGTGATTTCAAGCACGGGCGAGACGCGGGCGGCGATGCGCTTGAGTTCACCGGCCTGGTCGAGCGCTCGGACGAACTGTTCGGTCGTGTCGTACATTCATGCAGCCTATGGGGGATCACGGAGACATGCCTGACCACGATTCAAAGCCTGAGTTGAAGCTCGCGGGGAAGGCGCACGTTTACGCGGCGGTGCGCGATTGGCCTCGGTACTACGACGCGGTGGACGGGAAGCCGGCGCGGGAGACGTTGCTCAAGGCCTTGGACCTGTTCGACGCGGCCAAGGTTTCGGATGAGCAGAAACTGGCCGTGGACCTCGGCTGCGGCACGGGGCGCGACACGTTCGAGCTGCTGAAGCGTGGCTGGCGGGTGATCGCGATGGACAGCTCGGAGGAGGGTTTGTCCCGGTTGCTCGCGCACGCGGAGGCTCTATTCACGCCCGAGGTCCGGGGACGGTTGAAATGCAGTCTGATGAAGTACGAAGAGTTCTCCGTGCCCAACTGCACGCTGGTGAACGCGAGCTTTGCGCTGCCGTTCTGCGACCCGGCCAGGTTCCCGGAGGTTTGGGCGCGGATCGTGCGTGCGCTGCCGGTAGGCGGGCGGTTCGCGGGGCAGCTGTTCGGAGATCGCGACGGCTGGGCGGTGCTCCCCGACCGCAGCCACCAGAGCCGTCCGCAGGTAGAACGTTTGCTCAAGGACTTTGTGATCGAAGAGATGCGTGAAGAGGACAAGCACGAGGCGGGGGTCACGGGGGAGATGAAGGACTGGCACCTGTTCCATCTGGTGGCGCGGAAGCGGTTCGAGGCGTGACGTGCGTGCGCGAGATCGCGGGCGCGATGAATTTTCGGTCGATTCTGAAACTGGTTGGTGCGGCATCCGAAGCAACGGTGGTCGGTACGTCGGTCTGGCAACGAATACGACGGAGCTTTCTCGGGCGTTGATTTTTCTTGCATGGGTGGTTGCTTCGCGTAGACTTCGTACCGGCGTTCCGGGGAGGATCGGCCGAACCCTGCGGGCTGGAACGATCACGAGACAAAGGGGATATTGATGGCGCGGTACATCGAGGGCGTCTGGGCGGCATCTCTCGCGGCGGTCGGGGCTGCGTGCCTGGGCGGAGCGGCGTCGATGTGGGACGAGGGCCCTACGCCCCCGGCGCATCCGGCGGTCAACCCGTCATTTGTGAACTGGGAGACCCCGCAGAGTCATCCCATCGACCGCACGCCCGACGGCAGCACGCTGCTGGTCACGAACACCTCCGACAACCGCATCGAGCTCTTTGATCTCGCGGCCGGCACTCCGAAAAACATCGGGTACGTGGCGGTCGGTCTTGACCCGGTCTCGGTTCGGCCGCGCACGAACAACGAGGTGTGGGTTGTCAACCACATTTCGGACACGGTGAGCGTGGTGGACCTGACGACGCGGAATGTGATCCGCACGCTCGACACGCTCGACGAGCCGTGCGACGTGGTGTTTGCGGGCTCGCCGGCGCGGGCTTTCGTGACTTGCTCGCAGGCCAACACCGTGCGGGTGTTCAACCCGGCGGACCTTTCGGCCGCGCCCGTGGATATCGCGATCGACGGCGAGGACCCGCGGAGCCTGGCGGTGAGCCCGGACGGTTCGACGGTGTACGCCGCGATCTTTGAATCGGGGAACCGCTCGACCTTGCTGGGCGGCGGATCTTCTGGCGTGGGAACGGTGGCGTTCCCTCCCAACGCCGTGAGCGACCCGGCCGGACCCTACGGCGGCGTGAACCCGCCCCCCAACAGCGGCACGGCGTTCAGCCCGCCCATCGCCCCCGGGAACAACCCGCCTGTGAAGGTCGGGCTCATCGTTAAGAAGAACGACGCGAACCAGTGGATGGACGACAACGCGCACGACTGGACCTCGATGGTGTCGGGCGTGAACTCAGTGAAATCCGGCCGGAGCGCAGGCTGGGACATGCCCGACCGCGATCTGGCGGTGATCAACGCGAACACGCTGAGCGTTTCCTACGCGACGACGCTCATGAACATGTGCATGTCGGTGGGTGTGAATCCCGCGACCGGTGCGATCACGGTGATCGGCACCGACGCGACCAACGAGGTCCGCTTTGAGCCGGTGGTGAAGGGAAAGTTCACGCGCGTGAACATGGCGACCGTCAACCCCGGCACGCTGGCGAAGACGGTGGTCGATCTCAACCCGCACCTTACCTATGCGACCGCTTCGATCCCCATGAGTGAACGGTTCAAGTCGATCGGCGACCCGCGCGCGATCGTGTGGAACGCGGCGGGGACCAAGGGGTACGTCGCGGGCATGGGGTCCAACAACGTGATCGTGATCAACCCCGCCGGCGCTCGCGCCGGTCTCAGCCCGACGATCCCCGTGGGCGAAGGACCGACGGGCATCAGCCTGGACGAAGCGCGCGGGCAGATGTACGTGCTCAACCGGTTCTCCGGCACGGTGTCGGTGGTGAACCTGGCGGCCGAGTCGCAGGTGGCGCTGGTGCCGTTCTACGACCCGACTCCCAGCGCGATCAAGGTCGGGCGTAAGCATCTTTATGACACGCACCTGAACTCCGGGCTGGGACAGATCGCGTGCGCTTCGTGCCACGTCGATGCGCGGATGGACCGCTTGGCGTGGGATCTGGGTGATCCCTCCGGGACGATCGCGCCGCTCACCGATTTGAATCTGGGCTTCGGGTTGCCCGGGCTTTCCGCCGGCACCACCAGCCCTGCGTTCGCGCCGTTCCATCCGATGAAGGGCCCGATGACGACGCAGACGTTGCAGGACATCGTGGGGCACGAGCCGCACCACTGGCGCGGAGATCGCTCGGGGCTCGAGGCGTTTGCGCCTGCGTTCGTGGGGCTTCAGGCCAAGGACTTTCAGCCCAACGCGGTCGAGCTGCAGGAGTTCGAGGATTTCCTCGCGACCATCACGTTCCCGCCCAACCCGTTCCGCACGATCAGCAACGGGCTGCCCACCAGCCTGCCGCTGCCCGGGCATTACACCACTGGGCGGTTCGGCGCGGCCGGCGTGCAACTCCCCAACGGCAACGCGGTCAACGGGCTCGCGATCTACCGCAGCGCTTCGCGGCGCGTTGACAACAACGCCTTCGCGTGCGTGACCTGCCACACACTGCCGACCGGCGGCGGCCCGGACATGAAGCTGGTGGGCAGCATCTACCAACCGATCGCGGTCGGGCCCAAGGGCGAGCACCACGTCGGCGTGGTCTCGGTGGACGGCTCGAACAACATCACGATCAAAGTGCCTCAGACGCGCAACGCCTACGAAAAATCGGGGTGCAACTTCATCAAAACCTCGTCCAACGCCGGGTTCGGGTACGTGCATGACGGGTCCGTGGACTCTCTGGAGCGGTTCGTCGATGAGCCCGTGTTCAAGCTTAACAGCGACCAGGAAACGGCCGACATGGTCGCATTCCTGCTCGCGCTGAGCGGGTCGGACCTCCCGCAAGGCCTCCCCAACACACCGCTCGAACCGCCGGGTCCGTCCAGCCTTGACACTCACGCGGCCGTGGGCAAGCAGACCACGCTGGTGAGCCAGTCTTCGGCCTCGGCCGCGCAGCTCGCGCTGATCTCGACCTTCGTGAATCTCGCCGACTCTGGAAGGGTCGGGCTGGTGGTCAAGGGGGTTCAGGCGGGCGTGCAGCGCGGGTGGGCCTACGTGGGGGCGAACACGTTCCAGTCAGACCGCGCGGGGCAAACGGTCTCGGCCGCGGCGTTGCAGGCGTCGGCCGCGCCGGGGAGCGAGTTGACCTACACCGTCGTTCCCAAGGGGACCGAGACGCGCATCGGCATCGACCACAACCTCAACGGTTGCCTCGACGCTGACGAGCGTGTGATCTGCGCGTGCCCGAGCGACTTCGACCAGAACGGCTTCGTCAACGGTGATGACTTCGACGGGTTCTCGCAGGCCTTCGAGCTCGGTTTCTCCACCGCCGACTTCAACGGCGACGGGTTCGTCAACGGCGACGACTTCGACGCGTTCGTTGATGCGTTCTATGCCGGGTGCTAGGGCGGGCTGGCGCCTCGGCGGCGCGGGATCGGATGGGATCGAAGGGGGTTCAGCGTGTATTCTGTAGCGTGCTGGGCCCGGGCTTGCCCGGCCTTGGCGGGGCCGCCATCTCGATCTTGATCGTGCCATGGACGACACCGTCCCGGGGCGTGAAGCACTCGCTGGTCAGGAGCTCGAACCAGCGCAGGGCACGGAAGGAGTCGGGAAGCGTCGGAGCGCGCGAGGCGAGCGTCTGGAGAATGAGCGCGGGCCGGATGACGACGCGGGCGATGAGGGCGGGCTGGTCGGGCTTGCTTTCGCGTTCGAGCCGGCGCATGAGGTCGAGCCGTCCGACGGCGGTGTCACGCGGGCCGGGGCCCAGGGCAACGCTGGTGAGCCACCACCCGGGGATCGGTTGCCCTCCTCCGAGCGCCGGGTCTTGTTGCGGAACGCACGCCCAGGCGACGCTCGCGTCCGTGACGCTCTCCCCGCCCTCTTGCGGTTCGCTCCGCCTTTCGAGCGTGCGTGTCTTCCACGGTTCAAACCCGGAGAACTCAAGTTCCGAGATGGTCGCCGCTGCGAAACCCTGTCGGCCGGATGCCTTACCCTGACGGATCGCCCACGACACGAACTCATCGGCGTCGCGGGCGGTGGCGTCGATGTCGTCGGTGCAGACGGCGAGGCTGAGCGCGATCTGGGTCGGTGAGTCGGCCTCGAGCCCCTGCGCCTCGGGGTGAAGGGCGAACACGACGGTCGATCCGAGGTGCCCGAGCAGCGCGGGGGGCAACCCGGGCCAGAACATCGAGGTGAGTTGTTTGAGTTCGCGGGTGCCGTTCTCGCCCTCGAGCGGGAGCGTGCCCGCGTACGACATCATCGCACCGCGTTCGATCTCCGCGGCCGCGCCCGGGAGCGGTGCCGCGTGGGCCGCGTCCCAGGTCGCGACGTTGGCGCTCGCGACGAACTCGGCGTCCCACCCGCTCGGCGAGGTGATAGCCGAGAACCCGCAGAAGTCGGAGGGGCCCGGCGTGTGCTTCTCGCCCGGGACAAGGCTCCCGAAGGCCTCCGAGCCATTGCACCAGACGAACAGGTCGCTGTTCCCCAGGTCTTTGGAGTGCTGCCACGGCTTGGTCTTCCCGATGGACTCGTTCGGCTCCTCCCCAGAGAGCACGGCCAGGAGTTCATCGAACAAGCGCGGATCGTCGGTCGGCGCGAGCAGGATCATTTCGTCGCTGGGCGACCCGGGCGGGGACAGGCGTCCGGGGCGCCCGGCCGTGGTGGCGAGCTCGTAGGCCCCGCGCTCGAGAGAAAGTATCGGCCGCCCGCGCTCGATGCTGCGCGGCGCGGGCGCGAGCCCCCGGCGGATTCGGCCTTCGATATTCGGAGAAACCTCGCTCATCAGCGCCCACCGGACCGGTTTGCCCTCCCCGGAGTGCGCGAAGACGAGCAGGGCCCGGCGTCCCAAGAGATCGTCGAATGCCTGCTCGGGCGAGACCTTGAGCGTGGCGGCGAGCTCGACCCACGCGCCCTGAGTTCGCTGCATCAACCGGGATTCCCGGATGAACTCCCAGAGTGACCGGCCCGGATTGGACACGCGGAGCTGTGCGGCGTGATCAACCGCGACTGCGAGCGTGACCGACGACGGGAGCCGCGCGATCAGTTCACGGGTGCTGGCGATGGGCGTGCGATCGACCGGCGCGGCTTCCACAGGCTGGGCGAGCACGGGGCGGGCCGGGTCCGCGCGGCCAAACGGCAGCGTCAGGGCGCTCGCCGTCAGCCCAAAGATTCTCGTGCGGGTACTCAGCAGCAAGATCCACCTTTGCACAAACGTCACAGGACGATCAGGACCTCTGTGGTTGCGAGGATTCGGGGGAGAGTAACCTCCCGCGCGCACATCAGCGTACCAAAGGACGCTCTGCGGCCGAGGATGATTGCAAAGAACCGCCTCGTACCGCTGGCTCACGGCGAAGAACACGCCGGGAACGATCTAACGCCGAGCCATCGCGTCGCCGGGGGTGTAGCCGGAGGTTGATTCGATCCACGCCTTGAGCCACCAGGAGCCCTGGGCCGCCGAACCTCGGGAGAGCGATTCGTCCTCCCGGAAGCGCAGTGCGCTGTCTGGTTCCCAGTCGCACCGCAGCACACGCACGTCGGGGACCGCCGACGCGAGGAGTCCCGCGTGGGCGCTCACGCCTTGCCAATCTTGTTTTCGCAGCGTTGCGCCCGTGCGCCCCGATCCGCTGGGAGAGCTGATCTCGCCGGCCGCCACGGTGGTCCAGACACTCCGGGGTTCGCCGGACTTTCCGTTCATGGCCAGCTTTGGGGTCGCACGGTTGGTAGGTTTGGAGGTCTGCACGGAAGAACCGTCGGCGAGCCGGTTGGTCCCGAGCGGCGAAGCGACGGCCCGCACGACGCCCTTGGTCGCGTTCACGGCCGAGGCGAGCCCGTCGGCAGCGTCGTTCCGCCCCGCGTTCTCGAGGGTCGCGAGAGGCGTCGGGGACGCACCATCGAAGAAGATCGGATGAGCGCGCTCGGCCCAGATCGCGCCGCCGGCCGCCATCGCGAGGCTCGCGGCGAGCGCCGCCCGCACACCCCAGACCCGGAGGCGGGCCGAACGCAGCATGAAGCGGCGCTGACGGTCGACTTCGGCGAGGATCGGTTCGGTCCGATCCCTCAGCCCCGGAGTGGCTCGGAGCAGCTTGAGAGACTCGCGTGTTTCCTCGCACTCTGCCCGCAAGGTCGGGTCGCGCTGCAAGTGCCCGTTCAGGGCCGCCTTGCCAACCGCGTCGAGTTCGCCGTCGAAGTACTGATCGAGGAGGTCGCGCGGCGTGGTGCTCGCCGACTCGCGGGTAGCCCCGGACGCCGGGATGTTCGTGCGTGCCGGGTAGCGGTTTTCGCTCTGGATGCGCGACACCATCGCGCGGATGTCCTCGGGGCTCAGTCGGCCTGGGACGTTCGTGCGTTCATCGCCCGGGAAGCGGTTGGAGTGGTTCACGACAGAACCCCCTCGACCGTCTGGGCCGCGCTCTCGGTGTGGGTGAGGATCTCGCGCATCCGGCGCCGACCGCGGTGCAGGTGGCTTTTGACGGTCCCCTCGGGCATCTCGAGACTCTGCGCGATGAGCCAGATGGGCCAATTCTGCTGGTGAAAAAGGATGAGGATCTCGCGTTGCTCGATCGTGAGCATCGCGAGCCCCCGTTGGAGTTGGTCCTTGAGGATGCCGCCCGAATCGCGGTCGACCGCAAGGTCGTCGGGGGCGTCGCCTCCCGCGCCGGCGCGGCACTCCAGGGCCTCTGAGTTGTACGAGGGAGCGTGCTTCTGAACGCTGTTGAGATAGAGCCGGCGCGCGATCGTGAAAAGCCATGTTGAGAAACGGAACCGAGGGTCGAACCGTTCGAGGTTCGTGAGCACGCGAACGAAAGCGTCCTGCACGATGTCCTCGGCAACGTCCGGCCGCCCGGACATGCGGAGCATGTACGCGAAAAGCTGCCCCTGGAAGGCGCGGATGAAGACTTCCGCCGCCTCCCGGTCGCCCGCTGGCGGCCCGTCGGATCAGCCTCAGTTCTTCGAAAGTGCTTCATTCGCTTCTTACCCTGCCGTTCGCCGGTGCCCCAAGGGCTGTCGGGCGATCGTCGCGGTGATGCGAACGTCGCGGCCACCCGACCAGTGTACAGGAGGTATGCCCCGGCGGTTGCCTCAACACAACTTAGGGTGCCGTCGGTGTTGATTTTCGGGCTTTGATAGCGCTATCAAGGATCGAGCGCACGGTCCGAATCGCCGCGGCCACGACCGGTACGGCCGCGGCGTCGGGCTGGGCGAGGCGGATGGCGGTTTCGCAGCGCTCGAAGTGCTTGCGTTCCGGGCCGCCGCCGTCGCGGACGGAGTTGGAGTCGAAGAAGTTGTCGTAGGTGTCCGCGAGCTTGATGAGCCGGACGCGCCAGTCGGCGGCGGCGAGGCGGGCCTCGTACTCGGCCTCGCGCTGACGCTCGGGGAGCGCCATGTTCTTGGTGAGGGCGGCGACCATCTCGGCGATGTGAGTTCCGAACTGGTCGGCGATGTCGTCAAAGTCCGTGGTCGTGTCCTCGATGGTGTCGTGCAGGAGCGCGGCCGTCACAGCGGCGATGTCGTCGCACGCGAAGACGTGGCGCACGGTCATGGCCACGCGATAGACGTGCGCGATGTACGGGGTCTTGCCGTCCTTGCGGAGCTGGTGACGATGGGCGCGAGCGGCGAAGCTGGCGGCGGCCTGGATGGCTGTGAAATCTGCGGCGGTCGATGGCTGGTGGCGCTCCGGGGTCATGTCCGACTATAGCCGGAGGCGTTGCCCGGATTGGACGCGGCGGGGCGGGTGGCGTGGTGGGCGTTGAGCCGCGTGTCGACCAGCTTCTGGAAGTCGTCGTGGAAGATCTTCATCGACGGTTTGTCGAGCATCTTCTGGAACGACGGCTCCTCGCGGATCTGCTCCATGCGTTTCATCCAGCTCTCGAAGTAGTCGTCGGGGAGCTGGCCCATCTTGTGGCTGAACCAGACGATCTCAAAGACGCTGAGCTGCATGAGGTTCACGAAGTACGCGCGGACCTCCTCGGGAGAGTTCAGACCTTCCATGTCGTGCGAGTGGACGCTGCCGAGGCTTGGATCATCCACGCGCATCCGCCGCAGCGACATCTGCAGCTCGACGAGCTTGGTGAAGTTGGCGACGTGCTGGGCCCGGCGCGTGTTGCGGAATTGGATCGCGGCGTAGAGCAGCGAAGCCGCAATCGCGGTGCTGGAAATGAACTGAAGAAAGACCTGGATGGTTTGGAGTTGCATAGGAGGTAGCGAGGGAGTGGCGAATGGCGAGTGGCGAGTGGGGCGGACGTGCCTCGGCACGCTCGGTTGGTTTGAGCCTACATGCGGTCGAGCGTGGGCATGCCGAGGACGTTGAGGCCGTCGGAGAGCACGCGGGCGGTGAGGTCGCAGAGGCGGAGGCGTGCAAGGATCTTTTCGGGCTGGTCCGCCTGCAGCACGGGGCACTGGTCGTAGAACGTGCTGAACGCGCCGGCGAGGTCGTAGAGATACTGGCAGAGGCGGTGCGGTTCCATCGCGTCGGCCACGCCGCGGACGGCGGCGTTGTAGCGGATGAGCTGGAGGGCCAGCGCTTTCTCGGCGGGCTCGGCGACCTTGAGCGGTGTTGAAGACCAGTTGGAGCCGATGCCGCGCTCGGCGGCCTTGCGGAAGATGTTGCGGATGCGCGCGTAGGCGTAGAGCAGGTAAGGGCCGGTGTTCCCTTCGAAGGCGAGCATGCGATCGAAGCTGAAGGCGTAGTCGCGGACGCGGTCGTTCACGAGGTCGGCGTACTTCATCGCCACCACGCCGATGACCTCGGCCCGGGCCCGGAGCTCGGATTCACTGACCGCTTCACCGGCTTTGTTCGTCTTGGCGGCGTCCTCGTCGGCGCGGAGCTTCACGGCGGTGTACGCACGCTCGACGGCCTCGTCGATGAGGGATTGCAGGTTGACGTTGTCGCCCGAGCGAGTTTTGAAGGGCCGGCCGTCGTCGCCCAGCACCGCGCCGAACGCGGCGTGCTGCATGATCGCGACCTTGCCCGTGACGGGGTTGGTCGCGTACCCGGCGCGGGTGCTCGCGCCGAAGACCTGACGCATGTGCAGGTTCTGCCGGGCGTCGATGACGTACACGAGACGGTCGGCGTGGAGCTTCTGCACGCGGCGGCGGATGCCCGCAACGTCGGTCGTTGCGTAGAGATAGCCGCCGTCGGTCTTGCGCATCAGGCAGGGTTCCTTGATGCCGCCGTATTGCGGTTCTTCGAGATGGATGACGAGCGCGCCGCGGTCGATGGTGGCGATGCCGCGGGACTCAAGCTCGGCGACCATGGGCGCGAGTTCGGCCGCATAACTTGACTCGCCGGCGCTGTGCTCGGCGGTGACGTTGACGTGCAATCGCTTGCACACCGCGAGGCACACGGCCATGGTGACATCGGCGATGCGCTGCCAGACGGCGAAGGTCGCGGGCTCATGGGCCTGCAGTTTGATGAGTGTTTGACGGGCCTGCGTGAATGATTCGGTCGCACCGTCGACTTGCGCTTGCAATTCGGCGACGGCCTTGGGGTGGTTGTATTTCGTGGCGGCGGCGAGGCCGTCGAGGTCGCGCTGGCACTCGGCCTGGGCGGCTTTGTACGCGGCGTCGAGCTGGTCGAGCGTGATGGTGTCGAGGTTGATCTCGCCCTTGGCGGCCTGGCGCATGAGACGGGCCGTGACCATGGCGATGGGCAGGCCCCAGTCGCCGACGTGGTTCTGGCGGAGGACTTTGTGCCCGAGACGTTCGAGCGCGCGCGCGATCGCGTCGCCGATGACGGGGCTGCGCAGGTGCCCGACGTGCATCTGCTTGGAGAGGTTGACGCCCATGAGATCGACGACGACGGTCTGCGGTTCGGCGGCGGGCACGACGCCGAGGCTTGGATTGTCGATCGATTCGAGCAGTTCCGAGAGCGCGGAGGCGCGGAGGCGGATGTTGATGAAGCCCGGGCCCGCGATGGATTTTTCGGTGAGCGGCTCGGCGATGGTGCCCAGGTCGAGCTTGGCGATGATCGCGGCGGCGACATCGCGCGGCTTCGCGCCGAGCTTTTTGGCGAGGCCCATGGCGATGTTGGATTGGAAGTCGCCGAACTCGGGCTGGCGGCTCGCGGCGATCATGGGGTCGATCGGGCCGTCGGCATCGGCAAACGCGGCGGGGAAGGCGGCGCGGACGGCGTCGATGAATCGCGAGCCGAGGAACTGGATGGGGTCTTCGACGGAAGTCTGGGCGGCGTTGGATGGGCTCGATGCTGGCATGGGGCAGCATGGTAGGGAAGGCTGGCGCGGATCAGTGCGGGCCGGGCGCAAGGGCGCGCGGCGTCAGCGACTCGGAGAGTTGGCCCGCGAGTTGGTCGGCCATGTGGTCCGCGAGGCGGGCCATGGCCGTGCTGGGGAGGAGCGCGAAGGGGTCGTCGAGCAGGATGATCTTCCGAGCTCGGGCGGCCCGGAGGTTGACCTTCGAGAGCGGGCCCAGCAGCGTGGTGATTTCCGTGTCGCTGAGATGGGCGTTCGCGGCGCGAGGCTGCGCGGTTGTGGCGCGCGGGATCACGAAGACGACCACGTCGGGGTCGAGCTTGAGCACGTCCTCGGCGTCCAGTTCGATGTACGGCGAGCCCGAGGTCAGCGCGGGCGTGCCGCCGATGGCCGTGAGGATCTGGTGATGGAACGAGCCCGGGCCCAACGCGGCCGGCGGGGACGCGGAGAGGAGCAGCAGCACGCGGCCCGCGGCGGCGAGGGGCGGCGTGCGCGAAGACCAGGCTTGGTTAAGACGCTCGCGCGGAGATTCTTCCGTCGCGCGGTCGTGTGCCGCGTACTCGCGCCAGAGTTCTTCGGTTGACGTACGGATGTCGTCGAGCGTGAGGAGCGTGAAGTTGCGGATTTTCCAGCGGTTGCTCTTGGCGAGTTCTTCAAGCCGCTCCGGCAGCGGGCGTGCTCCCCATTCGATGAGAACGTCGGTGGGGTTCGCGCGGATGAGGGCCTCGTAGTCGATGCCGGACTGGTCGCCGCAGACGGGGATGCTGGGATCGAGCGCAAGGTCGTAGCCGTGGCGGCCGACGATGAGGTGCGCGAGGTGGAGGTCGGTCAGTGTGACGGCGAGGGCGGGGCTGAGGACGACGAGGCGGGGTTGGTTCGGCGCAGACGCGGCACGGCCAGGCGAGGATTTGTCGCGGCACCCGCTGGCGACGATGAACATGCCCGCGAGCGTCAGCGCGAAAACAACACTCGCGAGGATGGATCGACCGGCGAGGTTCATAGTGACGTTGCGAGCCCTTTCACGCACACCCTCATGGTGCGAAGACGATCCGCGTCTACAGCCCGGCCAGCTCGCGCAGGACGGCGTCGATCTCCGGCGGGACGGGCATGACGCTCAGGCGGCTCTGCGTGACGAGAGCAAACTTGGCGAATCTTTTGTCGGCCTTGATGGTTGAGAGCGTCACCGGAGATTTGGCGGCGCGGACCGGGGCGATGTCCACGACCGCGAATTTCGGCTCGCCTTTGGCGTTGAGCTCGGGCTTGGCAGGGTCGGGGAAGGGGTTGGTCGTGACCTTGGCTAGCCCGACGATCGCCTTCTCGTCGCCGGTGTGATAGAACAGCACCGAGTCACCCTTGCGGCAGGCCCGCAGCGCGAGCAACGCGGCGTTGTTGGTCACGCCGGTCCATGATGTACTTTTTTCCGCGCGGAGCATGTCGAACGAGTAGACGCTGGGCTCGGTTTTGAAGAGGAACGTGGGCATGAATGGAGTGTAGCGATGGATCCAAGAACCCCGTTCTTCAGGAGTGCCTGCGTGAACATTCGGTGGCACAGGTATTCATCCTGTGCGGCTCTCGGGCAGGTTGAAAACCTGCCCCACTTTCAAACTGAGGCGCTCCCGTCGTTCACTCTTTCTTCGAGTCCATCATGTAGTTCGGCGCTTCCTTGGTGATGCGGATGTCGTGCGGGTGGTTCTCGACGACCGTCGCACCCGAGACCTTGCAGAACTGCGTGCGGTCGCGGAGTTCTTCGATCGTCTGGCAGCCGCAGTAGCCCATCGCGCTGCGGATGCCGCCGACCAACTGGTACACGAACTCGGCCAGGCTCCCGCGGTAGGGCACCAGGCCCTCGACGCCCTCGGGCACGAACTTCATCGTGGCCTTGCCGTCGGCGCCGACCTTCTCGGCCTGGCGGTAGCGGTCGGCGCTGCCGGCGTTCATCGCGCCCTCGCTGCCCATGCCGCGATAGGTCTTGTAACGACGTCCGCCGGAGATCACGAGTTCGCCGGGCGATTCGTCGAGTCCGGCGAAGAGCGAGCCCATCATCACGCAGTCCGCGCCGGCCGCGATCGCCTTGGGGATGTCGCCCGAGTGGCGGATCCCGCCGTCGGCGATGATGGGGATGTCCTTGCCCGTCGCGGCCACGCCCTCAGCGACGTTCATGATCGCGGTGATCTGCGGCACGCCCACGCCGGTAACGACGCGCGTCGTGCAGATCGAACCCGGGCCGATGCCGACCTTGACCGCGTCGGCTCCCACTTCGATCAAATCCTGCGCGGCCCGCGCAGTGGCGATGTTGCCGGCGATCACGTCGACGTTGTGGAGTTCCTTGATTTTGCGGACGGTGCGGAGGACGTTCTCGGAATGGCCGTGCGCGGTATCAACGACGATAAGATCGACCTCGGCGGCGAGCAGCGCCTCGACTCGGGCGAGCTGGTCCACGCCCACGGCCGCTCCGCAGCGGAGCCGCCCGCGCGAGTCGGTGCAGGTACGCGGGAAACGCGCGAGACGGTCCACGTCGTGCATGGTGATGAGGCCGGCGAGGCGGAACTGCTTGTCAACGATGATGAGCTTCTCGACCTTGTTCTTGTTGAGGATCCCCTCGGCCTGGACGAGCGTTGTGCCCACAGGCGCGGTGATGAGGCCCTTGGAGGTCATCACGTCCTTGATGGGCGTGGAGTTGTTCTCGACGAATTTGAGGTCGCGGCGGGTGAGGATGCCGAGGACTTTCCCCTTGTCGCGCTGGTTGGCCGATCCGTTCTCGGTGATGGGGAAGCCCGAGACATTGTGCTGGCGCATCAGTTCGCGGGCCTTGGAGACGGTGTCGTCGGGCCCGAGGGTGAGCGGGTCGAGGATGACGCCGTGGGCGGAGCGTTTGACCTTGGAGACCTCGCGGGCCTGGGCCTCGACGGAGAGGTTTTTGTGGATGATCCCCAGGCCGCCCTCTTGGGCGAGGGCGATGGCGAGGGCCGACTCGGTGACGGTGTCCATCGGCGCGGAGAGCAGCGGGATGTTGAGGCGGATTGACCTTGTCAGGCGCGTGGACGTGTCGGCCTCGGCGGGCATGACGGCGCTACGGGCCGGGAGCAGCAGGACATCATCGAACGTGATGCCGTCGTAGGCGATTTTCGGGGGGCGCGGCTCGGTTGATCGGGGCCGGCCGGGCGTGGTGCGAACCGTCGGCACGGGCGAGCGGGTGTTCGATCGAGCTGCGGTAAGTTTTTGGGCTGCCATGGATGAGTGTCGCGGGCTGGGAATCGAAGTCAAGGCGGGTTCATGGCGGACGCCGCGGGCGGGTAGATCGGCGGTGAAAAAACCGACTGGCGCTGGTGTTCCGCGTGGTGGGGCGAGTGCGATACGGTTGAGGGAGGTCGGGCTGAGTCCGTTCATGCGTCCGAACGGGCTGACCGAGGAAGAGAAGCTTTGTGCGATCGCGCGAGAGATGAGCCGCAGTTGACCCTGAATCCCTGAAGTCTGAACCCCGATGACCACAACCGCACCCGAACGAACCGAGCAGTCGCCGACCCCGACCTTCATCCGACGGGCCCAGCCCGAGCACGATCGCGCCGACGGAACGCCAGCGCTGGATATCGGCACCGAATGGCTCCTGACCGACGGCCAGGGCGGGTTCTCGATGGGCACTATCGCGGGCGTGCCGACGCGTCGTTATCACGCCTGGTTGGTGGCGGCCACCGCCCCGCCGGTGGGCCGCGTCGCGATGCTCAACGCCTGCGTGGAGCACCTCATCGTGGACGCGGGGACGCCCGACGAGCAGCGCTTCGATCTCTCGACGTTCGTCTTCCCGAGTTCCAAGTTCCACCCCACCGGGGCCGCCAATCTGGAGAGCTTCGAGGTCGGCGTCACCTGCCGCTGGCGCTACGCCCTGGGCGATCCCTCGAATCCGATCCGCGTCGAGCGTGAGCTGTGCTTGCTGCGACCAGACCGCGTGGTGCCCGGGCGGGCGGAACCCGGAACGACCGCCGGCGGTGCGATCATCGTGCGCTACCGCGTCGAACCCGCCGGCCGGCGCGTCACCCTGCAGACCCGACCGCTCGTCTCGATCCGGGACTTCCACAACCTGCTCGAAGGCCGCTCCTGCCCCGACCGCTTCAACGTGCTCAACCTGAACAACGTGGTGAGCGTGGACGTGACCGCCAAGTACGGGCGGTGGCTCCCGCGCCTGAACCTCTCGTGCGGCAACTCGCTCTTCGTCGGTTCCGCCCAGTGGTGGTACGACTTTGAGTACCCGCGCGACGCCGAGCGCGGGCAGCCCTGCCGCGAAGACCTCTTCAGCCCCGGCATGTTCCTCATCGAATGCACCGGCGGCGACCGGCCGTCCACCGCCGAGTTCGCCGCGTGGACCGGAACAATCGCCGGCCGTCCAACCGCCGGGATGGACGCGGCCAGGTCGTCACAGGCCACTCGGCTCACCGCGATCATCGAACGGGCCGAACAGATCGCGTCGATCCCCGCCCGAGGTCTCTCGCAGCGCGTCGGCGTCGCGCCGATGGCCCCATCGCCGCACGCCAAGCTCGCCGCGCCCTTCGACCTCGACGCCGCGATCGCCGCCCTGACCTCCGCTTCCGACAAGTTCATCGTCCGCCGCGCCATGCCCGGCGGGGGCACGAGCGCCACCGTCATCGCCGGCTACCCCTGGTTCAGCGACTGGGGCCGCGACACCATGATCTGCCTGCCCGGATTGCTGCTTTCGACCGGCCGCTTCGAGGAAGCACGCCAGACTCTCGAAACCTTCGCGACCATGTGCCGCGACGGGCTGCTGCCCAACTGCTTCGACGACGCCACCGGCGCCGCCGACTACAACACCGTCGATGCCCCGCTCTGGTTCATCCACGCCGCCTGCCGATACGCCGAAGAGACCGGTGACAGCACGGTCTACCGCGGCGTCATCGGCCGCGCGTGCCTGGAGATCATCAACGCCTACAAACGCGGCACGCTCCACGGCATCAAGATGGACCCCGCCGATTCGCTCATCATGGCCGGCGACGCGACGACGCAGTTGACGTGGATGGATGCCAAGCGCGACGGCGTGGTCTTCACGCCGCGCTTCGGCAAGTGCGTCGAGATCAACGCGCTGTGGTATCACGCGCTCCGCTCGTTCGCCATGGGGATCGAGAGCGACCAGCCCGCGCTGTGGTACCAGCTCGACGAACTGGCCGAGAAAGTGGCCGCCAGCTTCCGCGCCAAGTTCTGGAACCCGCGCACGACCTCGTGCTTCGACGTGCTCAACCTCGACGGCGGCGTGTGGAAACCGCTCGCGGCCGGGCAGCAGACGAGGCCCAACCAGATCTTCGCCGCCAGCCTCGGGCATTCACCCTTGAACGAGGCCGAGCGTGCCGGCGTGGTTCAGACCGTGTGGGACCGCCTCGCCACACCGATGGGCCTGCGCTCGCTGTCGCCCTCGGACCCCGGGTACGTCGGCCGCTTCGCCGGCACGCTCTTTGAGCGCGATCGCGCGTACCACAACGGCACCGTCTGGCCCTGGCTCGTCGGGCCGTTCGTCGAGTCCGTGCTCAGAAAATCTGCTTTCGCTCACTCGGCCTGCGAGGACGGGCTGCGCCTGCTCGCGCCGCTCGTCGCCGAACTCAACAGCCAACGCCCGGGCCGCCTGCTCGGGCAGCTCGCCGAGGTCTACGACGGCGACGACCACGCCGAGAACCCCCGCGCCGCCTCGGGCTGCCTCGCCCAGGCCTGGTCGGTCGCCGAGGTGCTGCGTCTGCTGGTCACGATCCGACGTGCTTCCGGCGGGTGAGTGAGACTCCCGATATCAGCCGCTCGGTGCTTCAACCCGCAATCCTGTACACTCAGCCGAGTCCACCCAGGAAAGGCACCCCATGCGCACCCGCACCCCGTTCTCCCCCGCCCGGTTCTCGGTCGCCCTGGCCGCCCTCGTCTCCGTCGCCGCCCTCACCGCGTGCGAGAGCAAGCTCAACCAGGAGAACTACGACAAGATCACCGTCGGGATGGACCTTACCCAAGTCGAGCGCATCCTCGGCAAGGGCGAAGAGCAGGCCAACCAGGGCACGTCGATCGGCGCGGGCGGGCTGACCGGCGGGGCCGGAAGGAATAGCCAGAAGACCTACGTCTGGCACGAACCGAACAAAGACATCAGCGTGGTCGTCGCGGAGGGGAAAGTGGTGTCGAAGAACAAATCTGGGCTGTAAGGAAGACGTACCGCGGAATGCGTGCTACGACGATCGCCATAATCGTTGCACTCGGGCTCGCCCTTACCGGCGTCGCTCTGGGGCTTCTCTACATGGACACACGGGAGTGGCAGGCAACTGTTCTGCGCGAGCGCCTGAACGGGCACCCGATCGTCGATTCGGACGACCTCCCCGGCGGACACAACATGCCGCGCAGGGTGGGCGCGCTGGTGTGTGGTTCGGTGGGCGTCGGTCTGACCGGATTTGGTGCTGTGCTGCTGCTGTGTAGAACGAGGTTCTTCGCGGGGGAGGGTTTCAGTCACCCCATAGGTTCTGAATCCCGAGAATGACCAAGAGGACGATGGACGCGACCGTCAGCAGTACGAAGACTTTGCTCGCCGAGTGCATACATCGCTTCAGCGCGGAGCTTCGGCGCGTCGATGAGTCCGGCCCAGTCGGCATCCCGCCCATCCACGCGAACCAGGTGTGCGTCGAGTCGTGAGAATGGCCGTTGTGCGTCTCGTGCCCCGAGCATCCGTGACCGTGCGGTATGTGCGAGCCAAGTTCGGACCCGCTGTGGCCGGTGTCGCCGCCGTGTCCGCCGAAATCTCCGCCTCCGCCCTCCATGTGTATCCCCGTGCTTTGAAAACCTCCCCGGAACACCCAGCGGGCCGCAAGTCAAGCCCATCCAGCTTTGGCGAGACACAAGCCGGGCCCGCCTCACGAGATCGTAAGACTCGGCCTCGAACTCCCCTGCCGCAGCGCCGCCAGCGCAACCTGCGACTCCAGGTTGTTCAGCACCTCCTCGAACGCCGCCGCCAGCGCTCCGCCCGCCGTGAAGTTCGATGTCGGGTCACCCGAGTCCGAGTTTTTCCGCAACGCCATCGTGATCGGCACGCTCCCCAGGAACGGCACGTTGAGCCGTTGTGCCATCGCCTCGGCCCCGCCGCGCCCGAAGATGTCGTACTCCTTCGCCACGCCGTCCCGATCCGGGTCGCCCACGAAATAGCTCATGTTCTCCACCACACCCAGCACCTCGATCCCCAACTGCTGGAACATCTTGGTCGCGCGCACCGCGTCGTCCTGCGCCACCTTCTGCGGCGTACACACCACCACCGCCCCCGTCAGTTGCATGAGCTGCGCCATAGTCAGCGGCACATCGCCAGTGCCCGGTGGCAGGTCGATGATCAAATAGTCGAGCTCGCCCCAGTTCGTCTGCTCGGCCAGCTGCTTGAACGCCCCGTGCGCCATCGGCCCGCGCCAGATCAGCGGCTTCTCCGGGTCCACCAGCTTCCCGATCGTCATCGCCTTCACACCGTGAACAAGGAACGGCTGCAACCGCCCTGCCAGCACGGCCGTCTCCAGCGCGTGCAGGTTCAGCATCGTCGGCAACGACGGCCCATAGATATCGCCGTCCATCAACCCCACCGCGTGCCCGCGCCGTGCGAGCCCGACCGCGATGTTCAGCGCGATCGTCGATTTGCCCACGCCGCCCTTACCCGCGCCGACCGCGATGGTGTGCTTCACGCCCGGCAACGATCGCACCGCGCCCTGCGGTGTCGGCTGCTTGGTCGGCGGAGCGCCGAGCCCGCCGATGGGTCGATGCCCATCTCCCGCCGGGGGCATCGCCGAGGTTGCGGGCACCACCGTGCTCAATGCCGCCTTGCCCGTGCCCCCATCAAAGCGTCCGAAGCGCGACGTGTAGATCACATCGCCCGGCTCGTCGACAAACTCGACGATGAATGACTGGACCGCGACGCCCAGCCCCGCCGCCGCGCTCCCGACCGACTGCCGAGCTTCGCCCGCGACCCGCTCGAGCTCCCGTGTGGCCGTCGCCTCGGGCAGCCCGAGCTTCACGCTGACATACGCCTCGCAAACCGAAGCCGATCGGAAGGCCCCGGTCGAAATCAGATCTCCGCCCGCGATGCGAACGCACTTGAGCGCGTCGGCGATGTGCTGCTTGGTCAATGACATCGGAATCCATCCCTTCTGAACGGTGCCTCGAAGAAACAGTATCTCCCGCGGCTCGTTACGGAACTTTCGCCCCGACAACACCTTGGGGCGAGCCGCGAAAACCCGCGCGAACCCTGCAGAACCCCCAAAGTCCGATCATGTTTCCACCCCAAGAACCCGGCAATACGCGCCGCCCGATCGCGTTAGACCGATGTCCCTCGTGGGGTTTGACCTGCAACCATCAATGCGTGCTCGCCGACGCCCGAACTCGGCCGCTCGTGCGAGCACCAACGGAGTCTCTGATGAACATGAACCATCCTTCCAGCCCGTCTCGGACCGCCCAGATTGGCACGTGCATCGCTGCCCTGCTCCTCGCCTCGCTCGCCGGTACCGCCATCGCCCAGCCCGAGCGCCGCCCGCGTGAAGACGCGCCGCCGCGCGAGCCGGCCCTCCGAGGCCCGGAAGTCCGCGACGATTCAATCCCCGGCGAAAAGCGCCGCTTCGCGCCCGGCAAGCCCCAGGGCAAGGACCGCCTCGACGACCGTGGCACGCCCCCGCGCCTCTTCATGCAGGCCGTGCGAGTCCTCCGTGAAGATGACACGCCCGCCGACGCCCGCCTCACCCCCGAGCAGGACCAAAGACTCCAGGCCATCGGCAAGGGCTTCCGCGACCAGGTCAAGGCGTACATGGACCAGCACCGCGAGGAGGTGCAGTCACTCCGCGAGAAGATCGGCCCCGAAGCCAATGCAAAGATCGAGGGCAAGCTCCGCGCCGCCGGGTTCCCCGGAGCCGGCGGCAAGGACGGCCCCGAAGGCCGTCCCGAAGGTCGGCCCGAAGGCCGCGGCGGGAAACGCCCGCCCCGCGACGCCGGACCCGACATGAAGCCCGACGGCGACCAGCCCCCGCCCCCACGCGGCAAGCCGCGCAAAGAAGGGAAGCCCGTTGCCGAGGACCCTGCCGCGGCTCAGCGCTTGAAAGAAATCATGGAAGCCGCTCCCAAGTTCAAGGACTCCGAGGCCCAGGCCTGGGCCGTGCTCACGGAAAAACAGCGCCCCATCGTGCAGGACGAACTCGCCAAGCTCCGCGAGAACGGCATGCCCCGCCTCAACCCCGGCGAAGGCCGCCCACCCAAGGGCCGCCCCGGTGAAGGTCCCAACGCCGGTGGTCCCCGCGAGAGAGCCCGCGAACGCCTCGAAAACCTCTCGCCCGAACAACGCGAGCAACTCAAGCAGAAGCTCCAGGACCGTCGCGCCAAGCGCGGCCCGGCCGACGGCCAACCCAAGCCCCCGCCGCCTATGGAAGAGGTCGACGTCCCGCCGCCCGCGCCCAAGTAAGGCCCAACCTCGCGCTCCGAGTTCCCAACGGGCGCCGATCGCTGAAAGCCGAGTCTCCTCAAAGAAAACCGGGATCGGCGAGCGAGCGCCGGTCCCGGTTTTTCATGAAACTCAAACCAACGACTACTTCACCTCACGCGGCACGGCGATCGGGCCCGGCTGAATCACACCCGGCCCCTGGTCCGCCGCGATCGTCGGGGCCTGCCTCAACTCCGAGTACGTAATCCCGGCCAAAGTCCCCGCCAGCACGAGCGGCCCGGCCACTCTCGCCGCCCCGATCCAGCGTGGCAATCCAATCTCGCTCCCCTTCGCCACCCGCGACGCCGCCAGCACCAGCACCATCAGCACCATCGGTTCCAAGTAGCGCTGCCACGCGAAAAACGTCGCCGTCTGCGCCGCCGTGAACCCGATCAGGCTCACGATCAGAACCCACGCTTCGCGCCGCGGGACGCTGGCCCACACCAACCCCAGCATCGCACCGCCGACCACCGACCCGACGGTGATAAACAGCGACCGCCCGGCGACGTTCGGCAAGCGCTGCGCGATCGACCAGAACCCCGAATACCGGCCTTGATCGAAGCTCCAGAACGTCTTGGGCACGAGCGCGAGCAGCAGCCCGATCGCCGCGCCCGTTGCGACCGCGATCAGTACTCCCCGCTCACGCCCCATCAGCTTCCGCGCCGCCGGAGCGAACGAACCAAGGAAAAACACTCCGAACATCCCGACCAACGTCAGCACGAACGCGGGGGTCGCCAGATTTCCGCCCGTCGTGTTCGGCGCGTTTTTC
Source organism: Phycisphaerales bacterium (assembly GCA_044221955.1). Taxonomy (GTDB): domain Bacteria; phylum Planctomycetota; class Phycisphaerae; order Phycisphaerales; family UBA1924; genus CAZCPB01. The sequence goes on from JBGAOD010000002.1 coordinate 65,486, forward strand.
CCACGTACCGGGTCGTACGCCCCGCCCTGGAACAACGGCGGCACCAGTCCGCCCCAGGAACGAACAAAGTACTCCAGCATCACCAATGCCGGCAGCGTGAACGCGCCCGCCGCCGCGGCCCGCACCAGGCGCCCGCGCCACGCGTCGGGATCATCGCTCCCCCTCGACGCACGTCCGGGGAAGAGCCGCTCGCTTGCTCCAATCCACGCCGCGAACCACACCACGCCCGCCGCCCACACATGGATTTGTCGCGTCCACACCAGAAGTGCGAGCAGCACGCCAGCGATCGCGAAGTTCCGAACGTTCGCGCGGCCGTCGAGCGCGACGAGGATCACTCCCAGCATGAACCACCATGCCGCGCTATCGGGCAACAGAAAAACACCCGGCCCAAAGACGTACACCGAGCCCGCCACCGGGAGCACCAGCGCGGCCGTCATGATCGGCCCGCTCCGCCTCGACAACGAGATCGCCAGCGTGCCCAGCAGCCCGATCGTGAAAAGCGCCCCCGCCAACCGGAGCACGTTGAGGCTGTCGCTCACAAAGCGCGACATCGCCGCCAGCGCGATGTGGTACCCCGGCGTCGTCGCCGATCGGTAGTTCACCAGATCAAACCTCGGCCACTGCTTCGCGAACTCGCGGACCGCCATCGCGTGGTACAGGTTCTGATCGAACACCGCCCGCCCGCCGGGCAGCAGATCACGCACGATCACCACGACCATCACGAACGCGACAACCGCGACGACGCCCAATCCTGCAATCAGACTCTTTGCGTTCCACGGCGGTCGGTCCACGCGACGGTGCTCCATCCCACTCGATTCGAGGTGGCCCGTTCCGGGCAACCCAACTCTCGAACAACCAAAGTGCCCTCACGATTCCGCCACTCGCTACTCGCTACTCGCTACTCGCTACTCGCTACTCGCTACTCGCCACTCGCCTGCCCCACCACCCCGCCCCCCGGCCTGCGGAACGCACGCAACTCATGCCCGTACCACCACCGCGTCGCGTTCTCGCGGCGTTCCAAGAGCAGCCCGAGTTCCTTGCACCATACTTCAATCTGAGCGATCGGCGCGTAGCGAATCCACTGCCGTGCCAGAACCAGGTCGTGCCCACGGTTGGCCCACGCTCGCCACGCCGGCTCGCGGCACATGTCCTTGTACACCAGCACCCCGCCGGGACGGAGCTTCTCAAACGCCAGCTTCAACACCGACTTCCACGCGCCCCGCGGCACGTGGTGCATCACGTCCACGATGCACACCGCGTCGAACTCTCCCGCCGGCCAGGGCGCACCGACATCGAGGCGCTCGAACTCCAACTTTACTCCAAGGAACCGCTCCCTCGCACGCCGCGCCATCCCCTCCGCCGCTTCGATCGCTGGCTTCGACGAATCAAACCCCACCCCGCGCGACAACCGCCCCGACGCCGCCAAGAGCGCCAGCAGCAGCCCGCCGCCGCACCCAACGTCCAGCACGCTCGAACCCTCCGGCACCAACGGCACGAGCAGCTCAAAGGGACAAATGAACGGCCTGTACCTTTGGAGCAACCGCATCAGCAGCGGCCCCTCGGTGTACAGCGACGCCGCGACCGCCGAGAGCCCCGCGGGCGTCGACACCACCGCGCCGGCACGCGCGCCCGACCGGGAACCCGAGCCGGAAGTCGGAACGCCCACCGACTCGGCCTGAGGATTTTCTTCAACCTCCGAACGCACGCCCGTCATGTTCGTATCCTACTCGCTCTTTGCTCTTCATCCGGACCACCCGGCCGCAGTCCATATTCCACAGTCCTCACCCCCCCGCGGAGCCCCGAGTGCCCAAGCCCGCCGATCTTCTCAGGCTCGCCCGACCGACCCAATGGGCCAAGGGCGTCTTCGTCCTCATCGGCCCGTTCTACGGTTTCCGCACGCTGGCCGCCAACCGCCCTTGGACCGAGTTCGCTCTCGAAGCCATTCTCGCGTTCATCATCTTCGGCCTCGCCAGCAGCGGCAGCTACGTCGTCAACGACATCCTCGACGCCGACGCCGACCGCAACCACCCACGGAAGCGCAATCGCCCGATCCCCAGCGGCGCGGTCTCGCTCAACGCCGCCAAGGTCTTCTCGGCCGTCCTCTTCGCCGCGGCCGCCGTGCCGTTCCTCGGGCTCTCCCCCACGGCACGGCTCTGGGTCTGCGTCTTTGTCGGGCTCTACACGCTCAACGTCCTTGCGTACTCGTTCTGGATCAAGCACGTCGTCGTGCTCGACGTGATGAGCCTCTCGCTTGGCTTTGTGCTCCGCGTGCTCGGCGGGTGCGCCGCCGTGGCGATCGCGCCGAGCGTCTGGCTCCTCAACGTCACGTTCTTTCTCGCCATGTTCCTCGCCTTTGGAAAGCGCCTCGGCGAGCGCCGCACACTCGGCGGCGGCGACCAGGCCACCGCCGCGCGAGCCGTCCACGGCATTTACACCGACGAGATGCTCCGCATGGTCGTCGTGGTCACGGGTGTGATCTCGCTCGTGACCTACGCCGAGTACGTGCAGTCCCAGGCCGAGCATTTCCAGCTCAGCGTTGCGATGGGATCGTTCAACGGGCTCTGGCTCACGATCCTCCCCGCGACCTACGGGCTGCTCCGCTGCATCGTGCTGCTCGAGATCGGTCGATACGACGACCCGACCGAGCTGGCCGTGCACGACCGCCCGTTCCAGCTCGCCGCAGTTCTCTTCGGCGCGATCAACTTCGCGCTCCTGTGGTCCGCCAGCGGGAGGCCGCTCTGACTGCGGGCCCGATCGTCGCACACCCGTTCACTTCTTCGCCGGGGGCCCGGGCGTGACCGCGACTGTCGGTCCGTCGGCCTCGACCGTCACTTCCTGCTCGCCGCCCTTGTACACATATTCGCCGACGATCGCGGTCTTCTCAAGCTCGCCCACCGCCTCGCTCTTGAACCACACCGCCGGGTCGCCACGCCCGACCAGCCCGCCCCGATCGAACCTCAGGCGGGCGCTCCCGCCACTCGGGACCGACCCCGCCGAGAACACCTGTCCGCCCGCGGCCACACGCCCGGCGAACGTCGCCGTCGTCTTGCCGTCCGCGCCAATCGTCACGATCGAAACCTTGATGGGCTCAAATGGAAGGTAAACCTTGAGCCCCGGGCCGACGGTGAGCGAAGCACTCGGAGCCGCGACCGGCTCAACCTTCTTGTCGCACCCGCAGAGGACCACCCCCAGGCCCAGCCCGGCCAAGAGCAACCGACCGATGGCGGACCGACGATTCACGAGTCGTGGCATGGAGTGCTTTGTACCATCTTCATACCGTTCGTGCTCCCTCTGAATGCCCGCCCAGATCACCCCTGCCGCACCAAGTTCTTGTGCGGCCGAAACGAGCGAGTGGTACACTCGGCCTCGCGCAGGCCCAGCACCCGCTCGATCAAGCACTACGACCAACCGAACGCACGCACGCAAAAATGACGACCCACCCCAAGAAGGAACTCGTGGGGTGGGTCGCGTGAGGAGAGAGAGCATTGGGAAAATCGGCCCGACGCGGCCGGCGGCGTGCCGTCACACCGACCTGCATCCATCTGACCCTTGACAAGCGATACGGTTCCGAGAACATCACGGTAATTTGGATAATTTTCACGAATATTGATGCTCGTGCGCAGGCCCGGCGTAACGATCCGTAACGCGCAGACCCAAACCGCCACTCGAACCCCCGTCAATCGGCCCCCTTCCGATGCCTCAGAACCAGGACAAGCCCGACTCAACGCCCAAGCCGAGCCACGTCGCGGCACCGGGCCCGGTCCCAGGGGCCACCCCCGACGAGGCCCAGTTGGTGGCGCGAGCCATCGAGGGATCCGTCCCCGCCCTGACCTCGCTGCTTGAGCTGTTCGGCCCGCAGGTTCGCAACCGCCTCGTCGGCAAGATCGCGATCACCTGGCAAGGGGTTCTCGAACTCGACGATGTGATGCAGGTCACGTACCTCGAAGCGTTTTTGCAGATCGAGAGCTTCAAACCCAAAGGCAGCGGCTCGTTCCTGGCCTGGCTTACCCAGGTCGCCGAGAACAACCTCCGCGACGCCATCCGAGGGCTCGAACGCGCCAAGCGCCCGAACCCCAAGAACCAGATCCACGCCGGCCCGATCGAAGATTCCTATGTTGCCCTGGTGGAATTGCTCGGCGTCACCAACACCACCCCCAGCCGCCAGGCGGGGCGCGGCGAGCTGAAGGCCATCCTGGACCAAGTGATGTGCGAACTCCCGGAAGACTACGAGCAGGTCATTCGGATCATGGATCTTGAGGGGCGGCCGGCCGCCGAGGCCGCCGCCGAGATCGGGCGCACAACTGGCGCAATTCACATGCTCCGAGCCCGCGCCCACGAGCGACTCAAGTCTCTCCTGGGCACCCCATCGCGATTTTTCAGCTCTCCCGGATGAGGGAGTGGTCCAGAGAAAGAACTCCTGGGAGCGTGTGTCCGGGAGCGGAAATGTCGCTTGTAAGGAAGTGTGCTGTTGGCTATCGGTGCGAGCGTTCGTGCCGTCGGCAGCTGTGGGAGCGTTCGGGTGAACCCTAACTCAGAGCATCACAACCCGGCCCACTCAGGGCAGGGACGCGACGCCCACCCGGTGTCGGACGCTCACGGGTCGCCGTCGGACGGTCCGCCGGGGGAATCACCGGTTCCTGCGCTTCCGCCGCAGTCGCCGCCGCGGCCGGGTCAAACGGCCGTCGCCAGCAGCCTGGACGGCATTTCACGCTCCGACCTCCCGCACCCCAGCGCTTCATCGCCCAGTTCGGGCGCGGGCAGTTCGGCCCCCCGCTCCGACAGCGACCTCGTCCGCCTCGCTCGCGATCAGGCCCGCGGACGAAACCGCCGCGGCAAGGGCACCCAGCCCCTCCCCGCCGACGCCTTCCCGGGTTATCAGATCATCCGCGAGATCCACCGCGGCGGACAGGGCGTCGTGTACCAGGCGGTCCACCTCTCCACCAAGCGCAAAGTCGCCGTCAAGGTCATGCGCGAAGGCCCGCTCAGCGGCCCCAAGGAGATCGTCCGTTTCGAGCGCGAGATCGAGATCCTGAGCGCCCTCAACCACCCCAACATCGTCTCGATCCACGACAGCGGGCACACCCAGATCGCCGGTGGCGGCCCGGGCAACGGGCTTCCGTTCTTTGTCATGGACTACGTCTCGGGCACCTCGCTCGGATCGTGGACCCAGGACGCCATCCGCCCGATCGATGAGGTGCTCGTTCTGTTCGCGAAGATCTGCGAGGCCGTCAACGCCGCTCACCTTCGAGGGGTCATCCACCGCGACCTCAAGCCCGGCAACATCCGCGTAGATGCCAACAACGAGCCCCACATCCTCGATTTCGGGCTCGCCAAGTCGTCCCTCCACGAGAACCTCGGGCAGGGTGCGCACGCCGCCATGACCCGCACCGGGCAGTTCCTTGGTTCGCTCCAGTGGGCCAGCCCCGAGCAGGCCGAGGGCAACCTTTCTGCGATCGACGTGCGCACGGACGTGTACTCGCTGGGGGTGTTGCTCTACGAGATGCTCACGGGCGAGTTCCCCTACCCGGTCAACGGGACCAACCGTGAGACGCTCGAGAACATCGTCAAAGCCGCGCCGACCCGCCCGAGTTCGATCGGTGCCCGCAGCCACGAGAAGATCAACAACGAGGTCGAGACCATCGTCCTCAAGTGCCTCAGCAAAGAGCGCGAGCGCCGCTACCAGAATGCCGGCGACGTGGCCCGCGACATCCGCCACTACCTCGCGGGCGAAGCGATCGAGGCCAAGCGCGACAGCGGGTGGTACGTGCTCCGCAAGAAACTCCGCCGCCACCGTGTCCCGGCGGCGCTCGCCGGTGCGCTGTCGCTGACGGTGCTCGTCTCGGCGGTCTTGACCACGATCCTGTGGCGATCGGCCGATACGAACCTTCGCAGGTCGCGTGCCTCAGAGGCCGCCGCGGTCGCGAGCGCCGAATCTTCCCGCGTCTCCGAGGCCGCGGCCCGGGCCGAGAAACGCCGTGCCACGCGTGCGTTTGAGTTCCTCGACCACATGCTCAACCTCATCGACCCCGACGTTGCGCAGGGGAGCAACACCACGATCGTCGAGGACATGCTGCGCGAGTCCGGGAGCACCATCGACAGCAAGCTGCAGGACGACCAGGACCTCGCGGCCGCCATGCACGACACGGTCGGCGTGACGCTGTTGAAGATCGGCAAGTACAAGGCCGCCAACGACCATCTGAGCCGGGCGCTGGCGTGGCGATCGGTCAACCTCCCGGTGGGCGACCCGCGCACGGCCCAGAGCCTGCTCCACCACGCCCAGGTTCTCAACGAACTCCGCCAACCCACCGACCTCGCCAACGCGCGGCGCGAGGCGGGACAGGCGCTGGAGATTTTCCAGGCGGCGGTCGGCCCGCAGAGCGATCCGGTTGCCCAGTGCCTGGACGCGATCGGGTACAGTTGGAAACAGCAGCGCCAGTTCGAGCAAGCGGAGGCCCAGTACAACGCAGCGCTGAACATCCGCGCCGCAATCGCCAACCGGATCGGTGCGAGCGACCACGGCGCGGCGGTCGAGGCGGCGGCGGGCGTTGCTGAAACGCTCGCCAACCTCGGCGAACTGCGCCGCGATCAGCACCGCACCGACGCAGCGATCGACGCGATGGAGCGATCGCTCGCCATACGCCTGAGTCAGGCCAACGAGCGTCCCACGGCCGTCGCGACCGCGAAACAAAGTCTCGCCGCTCTGCTGGCCGAGCGCGCCAAATCTCCCCAGGCCAAGCCCGACGACCTGGCGAGAGCGGGCGCGCTGTTTTCCGATGCGATCGCCATTCTTGAACCGATCGTCGATTCGCGCCATCCGTTCCTGAGCGCAACCCGAAACAAGCAAGGGCTGTATTTCATTCAACTCAACGAGCCCGAACGCGCCGAACCGATCCTCGCCAAGTCCCTGGAAGCACGCCTCACCATGCTGGGCGATCGCCACGCGCTGGTCGCCGTGACTCGCATGAACTTGGCCCGGGCGTACCGGTTCCAGGGGAAGTTCAATGAGGCGCTCGCGCTCTTGCAGACCGCCATCGCCAATCTTGATCGCGAGGACGCCTACTTCCCGGTTGCGCAGTGCAAGTGGGTCGAGACCGCCGCGGCCGCCGCTCGCGATCATGCCGCCCATCAGCGTCAGCCCGAGGCGCTCCAACTGGCGACCAAGGCCCGCGAGTTGTTCCTGACGTCCCTGGCGGGCAACCCCAAGCCCGACCAGTCTTTCGTCGAGACCGCCGCGTCTGAATTGGTCGCCGCGCTCCGGGAGGTCAGCCTGCCCGACCAGGCCGAGGCGATGTTGGTGCTGGACTACCAGACGTTCCGTCAGTCCTTGGGAGCGGACGACTCCCATACCAAGTCCGCCGCGGCTCGGCTGGCCGCGTTCTACGCCGCGATCGGCAACGCGGAACGGCAGGATGTGTTCGAGCGTGCGGCGAAATAGGGTGACAGTGGATTTTTGGAAGCTCTCCCGTTGGCGCACCTACCGATTGAATCACGAACAAGTTGGACCCAGAGTTTTTCTGGGGATTGGGGTGCTGAAAGAGCTCGCGTGGTGCGAACCGCTCGTCGGTGAGGCACGTATCACCTATCGGAAACACGACCCTCGTCTAGGACCCTCCTCTCTTCTCTGGTGTACCGCCCCGAACCATGGGGCGGTACACTGTGTTTATGGGAACGCTGATTCTGGATCAGGCTTTGGCAGGTCGTGGGGTGGCGGGTCGCCGGGTGGATTGTTTCAGGCTTCTGTCCATACCCCGGCCCGATTCCAAACCCGGTTCTAGGGATGCAGGGGGAATTGTGGTCCTGGGTCGTGCGTTTTTTTTCGGCGTGGCGCTCGTGGTGGGGGGTGTGATGACCCTGACCACGACCGGTTGTTACAAGCCGTTGCTGTCCCCTGACGAGGAGCGGAGCCAGTACGACCGATATGACGCGATCCGTGCGCAGCGTGCCCCGGCGTTCATCGAGGATGAGTTTGGGCGCCGCCGACCGAACCTTCGGGGTCGGTTGTTGGAGAAGCAGTGAGCCCGGAACGCGGTGAAACATCGGCGGCGGCGCGGCAAGTGATTTTGTCCCCGGACCCACAAAATCCAGTGATTTTCGTAAAAAAGGCGGCACATCTTGCCCGGTCGTCGCAGTCGGATCGCCGTGCGTGTGTTCTGTCCGCTCGTACTGAAATGGCGCGCTCTTTCAATGCCGCGATGGTCTTGTGTCGATTACACCTCTAACCTGTGCTCGGGTTGTTGGCCGCAGGACGCGAGCCGCGGTGCCCGCCCAGGACGAAGGGCCCGGGACAGTGGGCAGGGGTTGTCGATGAAGCGGAAGTCAGGACAGTCATCTCGGAAGCGCGGGCCGATCAAGCGGACCCCCGTGGTGTGGGCCTCGCTTTTGGGCGCGATGACCACCGTGGGCGGCGTTCTGTTCGCGTTGGACGGGAAAGCGACGACTCGGGTCGACGGGCTGGCGCTCCCGGCGCTGGTTTCGGCCTCGGGTTCGTCCTCCATTGAAACGGTGTTCCGAACCCGCGCCCCGCTCGATACCAAGCGTTGGCGCTCGATCGTGATCCACCACTCGGGTTCGATGCGCGGCACCCCGGCGTCGCTCGAAGCTCAGGCGAAATCCACCGGGCTCAAGGGGCTCGGCGCTCACTTTGTTATCGGTAACGGGCAGGGGATGGACGACGGGGAGATCCACGTCGGGTACCGCTGGCTCGATCAGACCCCCGGTGCGCACTCGGCCGGCAAGGACGCGGACTGGTACAACCTGCACGCCATCGGGATCTGTTCGGTCGGCAACGGTGACCGTCAGGAGTTCACGCCGGCCCAGATCGACCGACTTCGGGGTGACGTGCGCAAGTGCTGTGCCGCGAGTTTGACATCCCCGAGGAGCGTGTGGTATTGCATAGCCAGGTTCGCCGACGTCGGACCCGGGACTGCTGTTCCTGACGGCCTCGTTCCGCGAGCAACTTCCTCGGAAGCGATAGCGAGCAGGATCGAACCCTCGGCGTGGGTGGGTCGTCCGCCCGGACAATTGATTCGCAGTCCAGCGAGCCGGGTGAGACTCGGGCGCTCACCGTCCGTACCGCGGCGTGATGCGGGGACCCGATTGACCGATTCGAGTGACCGGTTCCTCAACACCGGGGCGGTCCTGCCGTTGAACTTCTTGAAGGGAGCGACGATACTGGACGACGCGGTGTCGGATTGAGACCTTCAATCCGGGATTTCCGTCTTTCGAGAGGGATACCCTAGCCGTTGGATCGTTTCGGGCGAGACCCGCGAGTCTTGCCCGGGAAGCATGACGACCAGCGGTAGGGGGCGGGCTCGGTTCCGGGCCCGGGTGAGAGGTCGCGGCGGGATCGTGCGTGGAAGGGAGCGGGGCCGGTGCGGACCGGCCGGGGTTGGGGCCTTGGATGACCGCAGCCCGAACGCCGTGGCGTTCGGATTGCCAGCAGGATGATTGGTGACGTGGCAGAGTTCAAGCAAGGCGACATCATCGAAGGCTACCGCGTCATGTCCGAACTGGGCAGGGGGCGCGGCGTCGATCATTTACCTGGTGCAGGATCCCAAGTCCAAGCAGGTGTGGGCCCTCAAGCATGTGGAGAAGCACACCGACAAGGACGCTCGGTTTCTGGAGCAGGCCGAGATGGAGTGCAAGATCGCCCAGCAGCTCAACCACGAGGCGATCCGCAAGATCACGAGGATCATCAAGAAGACCAAGAACCTTCTGCAGGTGAAAGAGCTTTACCTGGTCATGGAGTTTGTGGACGGCAAGAGCATCGACATCAAGCCGCCCAAGACATTTGAGGTAGCCGTTGACGTGTTCTACCAGACCGCGATGGCGATGGCCCACATGCACGACAAGGGGTTCGTCCACGCGGACATGAAGCCCAACAACGTGGTTGTGGACAACGAGTGGCGTGTGAAGCTGATTGACCTCGGGCAGTCGTGTCCGATCAACACGGTGAAGCCGCGCATCCAGGGAACGCCCGACTTCATCGCCCCCGAGCAGGTCCACCGCCGCCCGATCACGCCCAAGACGGACATCTACAACCTCGGGGCGATGATGTACTTCGTGCTGACCAAGACGAAGATCCCGACCGCGCTGGCGCGTGGCGATTCGCTCATGGGCTCGCTGGACGACGCCTTCCTGGAGCGTGCCAAACCCGCGCACGAGGTCAACAAGAACATCCCGCTCAAGCTGAGCGATCTGATCATGCAGTGCGTTGAGGTAGACCCGGAGAAGCGCCCGGCGGACATGCGGGCGGTGGCGGACCGGCTGTACCTGATTCAAGGCATCCTTCGGGCCGAGATCATCAAGAATTCGGTGAGTTCGTCCTAGGTCGCGTTCAACCCGATCGATTCCGCCGCGGACTGAGAGAGTCATCCGCTGATCGCCCGGCGATCCTCCTCTTTTTTCTTCCCGCTCTTGCGAACGGCTCCTCGACGAAGCATGAACTGCCCGTCGGGCATGTGTTCAGACTGATCGATCTCGGACGGCCCTCACGTTCTTGCGTGCATCCATGCCCTTCGACCCGGAACAACTCGACCTCTCCAACGCGCAGAGCGTGCGTGATCTTTTTCTCGCGGGGGCGAGCGCGAATCGTTCGGCCAAGTGCCGCGTGGGCTCGATCGACCGTATCGAGCCGCCGGGTTCGTTGATCGCCACGGGCGATCTGCACGACAATCCGCTGCACTTCATGCGGCTGGTCAGTGTCGCGGGGATGGGCGTCGAATCGAGCGCGACCGCGGGGTCGCCGCCGCTCCCCAAGCCTGTTCATCTCGTTCTGCACGAGATCATCCATTCCGATCGGCTGTTGAATGGCATGGACTTCAGCTACCGGGCCCTGGCCCGCGTGGCCGCGCTCAAGGCGATGGAGCCCGAGCTGGTTCACACGTTGCTGGCCAACCACGAGCTGTCGCAGGTGGTCGGCGCGGGGATCGTCAAGGACGGCGTGCGCGTGGTCGAAGCGTTTAACGAGGCCCTCGCCTACACCTTCGGCGACGACGCGTCGCTGGTCGCGGACGCCATCAACGTCTTCGTACGCTCGATGCCGCTCGCGCTGCGATGTGTCGGCGCGCGGCGTGACATCCTCGTCGCGCATAGCCTGCCTTCAACGGCGATGATGGCCCGGTTCGATCCGGGCGTGCTCAACCGGGAGTTGACCGACGAGGATTACGAGCCGAGGCGTGGGGCGGCCCACATCATGGTCTGGGGGCGCGGGTACGACGCGGAGCAGATTGAGGATCTGGTCGAGCGTTGGGGCGTCAGCCTGATCCTGGTCGGGCACGAGCACGCCGAGAACGGCGCGAAGTTTGTTCCGCCCAGCGTGGTGATCCTCAACAGCGACCACGAGCGCGGCGTGTACTTGCCGATTGACCTGGCGCATCCGCCGACGGCCGAGCAGGCGATGGAGATGGTGCGTTCTCTCGGGGTCGAGCGCTGACGAAAGTTCGGCGCGAGCGTGCGACTCGTTCGCGTGAGCAAGAAATTGTCCACGGGCCGCAGAACCTGCTCGGACTCGATCTCGTAGGATTCTTCGATGTGCAAGCACCATGACAATGTTGAGAAGTTCGCGGCCGGGGCGGTGAAGCTTTGGAAGTCGGTGGAGGGGCTGAGCGATGCACAGCTCGATGCGTTCCCGATCCCGGGGACGTGGTCGATTAGGCAGATCGTGATCCACACGCTGGACAGCGACCTGGTGGCGGCCGACCGGATGAAGCGGATCGCGGCGATGGACGTGCCGTTGCTGATGAATTATGACGAGAATACTTATGTGCGCACGCTGTACCACCCGGGTCTGAGCGTGCGGCTGGCGTGCGACATCTTCGAGAAGAACCGGGAACTCACGGCGGCGATGCTCCGCCCACTCCCCGCGGCCGCGTTCGAGAGGTACGGCATCCACAACCTAACGGGCAAGCGAACGCTGGGCGAACTGGTGGTGTCGTATATCGATCACCTGGAGCATCATTTGCGGTTTATTGAGAGGAAGCGGGGGATGGTGGGGGGCTGAGGCGCAACCCTTTGCTGGGTTGACATCGAGGTTTGACAGAGTTTCCGCGCGTTTGACCGAAAACCCGGACCTTCGGAAACCCTCAGATCCGGCGTCTCGGAGCGCGGGATCGAGCGATCGTCCGCATTCTTCGTCCGCGGTATTACTGATTCGGCGCGACGAGATAGAACCGTCCGATGTTGACCTCGAAGCGTGTGCTGTCGTCGCGTTGCATCGTGTAGACGCCTTCCATCGTTCCCCAGGGTGTGGGGAGGGGGCAGAAGCTGGCGTACTCGAACGATTGGCCGGGGGCGAGCTCGGGCTGCTGGCCGACGACGCCCTCGCCGCCGACCTCTTCGCGCTGCCCGGTGGCGTCGACGATGGTCCAGCGGCGGCTGAGGAGTTTGGCCCAGCGGCCGCCCTCGTTGGTGATGGTGATGCGGTATCCGAAGACGTAGCGGCGCTCGGCCGGGTCGGAGTGCTCGTCGATGAACCACGGGGCTACGCCGACGCGGACGCCGTGGTCGAGCGAGACGGAGCCGAGGGGTTTTTTCGTGGCTTGGGACACGGTGTGCTCGCGGAAGCTGTTGTTGGACAAGGCCGCCGAATGCCGCCGATTTCGAGACATGAATGATATGCCGGGCACGTTCGCTACGCCCCGTGCAGTTCTTCCCATTCGGCGATCGTGCGGGGCCAATCGTCCTTGAGCAGTTGGGACATCGCGCGGTCGGCCAGGACCTTGCCGTTGGTCTGGCAGGTCGCGCAGTAGTTGACCTCGTTCTCGGCGTGAACGATCCGCTGCACGGGCGAGCCGCAGACGGGGCAGGGCTGGCGGTACTTGCCGTGGACGGCGAAGTCGGGGCGGAAGGCGGTGATCTGGCCGGTGGTGGGGAATCGGCCCGGGCCGGGGCGGTCGAGGTCGAACTCGCGGCGGAGGCGGTCGGTCCAGGTTTCCAGCGTGGCGCGTGCGGCGTGGAAGAGACGGCCGAGCTCTTCGTCGGTGAGTGAGCTTGTGAGTTTGAGCGGGCCGAGGCGGGCGGCGTGGAGGATCTCGTCGGAGTAGGCGTTGCCGATGCCGTCGAGGGTGCGAGGGTCGGTAAGAGCTCGCTTGAGCGTTCGGTTGTGAGAACGGAGCGCGGCAGCGAAGGCGACGGGAGTTGCGTTGAACACGTCAAGACCGGCGTGGTGATGCGCGGCGAGGGCGGCACGGCCCGAGAGAACGTGGAGCGAGGCACGTTTCTTGGTGCCGGCCTCGGTGAGGAGGAGCGTGCCGTCGTCAAATGTGAACGCGGCGAGGTCGATCTTGCCAGAGGGCTTCGTGCTTGCGGGCTTCCAGAGCAACCGGCCGGCGATCATCAAGTGGAGCACGAGGAAGAGATCGCCTTCGAGCTCGAAGACGATGCGTTTGCCGAGACGGGAGACGGTGGTGACGCGGCGGTCTTCGGCGGTTTCGATCGGCGGCTCGAAGGTGCGGAGCAGGAACGGGCTGCGGATCGAGACGCGGCCAAGCGTGTGGCCGACGACGCGGCGGGTCAGGAGTTCGGTGTAGACGCGGATGTCGGGGAGTTCGGGCACTGTGGATCGTAAAGCGGCTCGGAGCGGAGAG
>JBGAOD010000003.1:0-77421 GCA_044221955.1 Phycisphaerales bacterium
GAACCACCATGCCTACCCAATCTCACATCTCGCAAGATTTCCCCCGCTCACTGCGAGCCTTTGGTAACATGAAGGAGCACGTCATGGGGAGGGAGGTTTCGCTGGGCGAGTTGTTAGCCAACGCACAACCGGGCGACGACCAGACCATCTCGCAGCTCCTGCCGGTGGTGTATGGTGAACTGCGCGCGCTGGCATCGAGCTACTTAGAGCATAAGCCAGGGCACACGCTCCAACCCACGGCGCTGGTTCACGAGGCGTACGTCAAGCTCGTCGGCCCGGACCGCGCGTGGTCGGGGCGCGACCATTTCATCGCCACGGCCGCCATCGCGATGAGGCAGGTGCTCATCGACCACGCCCGCCGCAAGAACGCCGATAAGCGCGGCGGCGGCGCGGTGCGCGCCTCGGTCGACTTTGGGAACATTGCCGGGTCATCGCGCGACATGCGCGTGCTGGAGCTTGATGAGCTCCTGATCCAACTCGCGCAGGCCGACGCGCGGGCGGCGCGGATCGCGGAGATGTACCTCTTCGGCGGCATGACGCAAGAGCAGATGGCGCGGGTGCTGGGCGTTTCGAGGGCAACCGTCGTGACGGATTGGCAGTTCGCCCGCGCCTGGCTGGCGAGCAAGGCGAAGGGACGCGGCGATGGCTGACCAGCAACCGGCGGGCGGCGTTCCGTCTCCTGACGACGCCAACCGGATTGTCGAGGTGAAGCGTTTGTTCCTGGCCGCGCGCGCGATGAGCATCGCGGAGCGTGACATCTACCTGCTGCGTGAGTGCGGCCGCGATGCCGACCTGCGCCAATCCGTCCTCTCATTGCTTGAAGGTGAACGCGCCCCGCTGCCTTTCGAGAGCCTGGCCGACGATATCCGGGCCGCACGAGACAGGATCGCGGACGCCCCGACCGCCGCGTCTTTCGCGGGCTCCGACGAGCGCCCGGGCGAGCACGCCGGCGATCGGATCGGCCGCTACCGCGTTATCGAACGCCTGGGCGAGGGCGGGTTCGGCGTGGTCTACCTCGCCCAGCAACTCGAACCAGTGAAGCGCCGCGTCGCGCTCAAGATCATCAAGCTCGGTATGGACACCAAGCAGGTCGTCGCACGCTTCGAGGCCGAACGGCAAGCCCTGGCGCTGATGGACCACCCGAACATCGCGCACGTGCTCGACGCCGGCGCGACCGAGACCGGCAGGCCGTACTTCGTGATGGAACTCGTCAAGGGCCTGTCGATCACCGACTACTGCGACCGTCACAACCTCACCATCCGCGACCGGCTCGGGCTCATCGCGCAGGTGTGCGCCGCGCTCCAGCACGCCCACCAGCGCGGCGTGATTCACCGCGACATCAAGCCCAGCAACGTGCTCGTCAGCACCGCCGAGGGCGACAAGCCGATCCCCAAGATCATTGACTTCGGCATCGCCAAGGCCACCAGCGCTCGCCTGACGGAGAGGACTATTTTTACCGAGTTCCGCCAGATGATCGGCACGCCCGAGTACATGAGCCCCGAGCAGGCCGGAGAGTCAAACGAGGACATCGACACTCGCACCGACGTGTACTCGACCGGCGTGCTGATGTACGAACTGCTCGCGGGCGCGACCCCGTTCGATTCCAAGCGACTGCGGTCGGCCGCGTTCGGCGAGATGCAGCGCATCATCCGCGAGGAAGACCCTCCGCGTCCCAGCACCAAGGTCAGGACCGGGCGCGACACGCTGGGCACGGTGGCGCAGCGGCGCGGCATCGCTGCTGAGAAGCTGACTCATGTGCTGCACGGCGACCTCGACTGGATCGTGATGAAGGCGCTGGACAAGGACCGGCGCCGTCGCTACGAGTCCGCCAGCGCGATGGAGGCCGACATCCAGCGTTACCTCACGGGCCACGCGGTGTTGGCCGCGCCGCCGAATACCTGGTACCAGGCCACCAAGTTCGTGCGCCGAAATCGCGGGCCGGTCCTGGCGGCCTCGCTGCTCGCGCTGGCGATGGTCGGCGGGCTGATCGGCACCAGCGCGGGGTTCTTCAACGCGGAGACGCAACGCAAGGTCGCGGAGCGCGAGAAGAACCGCGCAGACGACAACGCCGCGGAAGCACGCGCTGCCGAGACCGGCGCCACCCGCCAGGCTTACTCCGCCAACCTGATGTCCGCGTCATCGGCCATCAACGCTGTCCAGTACTCGACCGCACGCGCGTTCCTCGACGCCGCCCCCGCGAGCCTCCGCGGTTGGGAATGGCACGTTCTGCACTCGACTCTCGACCGATCCCTTCGCACGATCGCCGCCAGCAGGCCGCTGGGCCTCGGGACCGTCGATCAGTTGGAGCCTCACCCGGACGGCCGATCGTTCTTCACCGTCGTCGGCAACACCGACCCCGTGGCGCAGCGCTGGGATCTCAGCACGGGCCGCCTGCTCCAGAGTTTTCTCTCGCCAAACCCGCTGAGCGGGCTCGACTCCACCATCGTTTCGCTCGATCCCGGCGGCGGCCGCCTCACCATCATGCCTCGTTTCATGCGCCAGGGCTCGAAGGCGTTCCGTGTTGAATCGTGGGATCTTCTTACGGGCCAGCGCTCCACTCACGCCGAGGTAGGCCTCCCTGGCAACGTCTTGATCGAGACGATCCCCAGCGCGGACGGTGCTCGCCTGACCGTCTACTCGGGCGAGCGGGTTTGGACCGTGAGCACCGCGACGGGGGAGGTGCTCGCCGAGGGCGCAACATCGGGCGATGAGTTCCCGCGCCAGGCTTCCCCGGACGGCACGATGATCGCGGAGGGAACACGATCTTCACCGTTCCAGGTCAAACTTCGCGACGCGCGCACGCTGGCTCCAAAGCTCGCGCTCGAAGCCAATGGGTTCGTGCGGAACGTGAGTTTCTCCAGCGACAGTCGTTGGCTGGGCGTTGTAGGAAGCGACGACACCGCCCGCGTGTGGGATCTTTCAACGGCCCCGCCGACCTTCGTCGCCCTCCGGCACCCTTTCGAGGCGTGCAACATTCGCTTCTCGCCCGACGCGGCCCTCGTCGCCAGCATCGCGTTGGACCACGCGATCCGCGTCTGGGACCGCGCCACCGGCCGCCTGCTCAGCACCTACGCGAGCGAATCGCTCGACCCCCACGCCGTGATGTTTATGCCCGATGGGAAGACCGTCGCGGGATGGGAACTTGACGGCAGGGTGCGCTTTTGGGACATCACCTCCGAGCGGACCACGGTGCTTCGCGGCCATAAGAGCATCGTTGCCAAGGCGCGGTTCGTGCCCAACAACCCCGCCGGGCTCATCATTTCCAGTAGCTGGGAAGGATACGAAGGCTCAACGGACACCGTGCGGCTCTGGGACGCCGATTCGGGGGACGAGGTGGCCGTGTATCGGGGGCAGCTCGGGGACATTGCTTACAACCTGGCCGTGTCCGACGACGGCCGCTTCGCTGCGATCGGCGTGTGGGATCACATCGGTACACTCAAATCGATCGGAGGGGAAGACAACAGGAAAATCGGGCGCGTCGAACTGCTCGATCTCGCGACCGGCGAGTTGGTGTATTCGACGCCCACAAGCCGTCGGACGGCGTGGGTTGGTTTCGCTTCCGACAACCGTTCGGTCATCGTGGCCGACTTTGTACTAAGTTCTGGCGTGGAGTGCCAAGTCCACACGCTCGACGCACGCACGGGAGCGGTCGTCCGAACGAAGGTGCTCGATCCGAAGTCGGATTGGATCTTCGCCCGCGGCCCCGACGGCGCGAACATCGCGGCACTGCCGCTCTCACGCGGCTCGGTGACGACCAAGGCCGATCATCCCGGCACTGTGTTGTTCCTTGATTCTCAGACCCTCGAAACCGTGCGCGAGATCGACGGGATCCCCGAGGGTCAAGTATCAATGGCGTTCAGCCCCGACGGTTCGCGGATCACCACCGGCGGACCCGACGGCGTGGTCCGCATCTTCGACGCCCAGACCGGCTCGCCGCTGGCCACGATGTCCGGCCAAGGAATGGAGATCATCACTCTCGCGTTCTGCCCGGACGGAATACGCCTCGCCAGCGCGGGGCTTGACCGCAAAGTAACCATCTGGAATGCAGCGACCTTCGAGCCGGTCGCGGCCTTCGGCGGGCACGAGGGTCACATCGGCGATCTATGCTGGGATCAAACCGGCCAGCGCCTGGTGTCGTGCTCGGGCGATTTCACCGTCCGCATCTGGGATTCAGCACCGATCCGTACAAGGATTGAGGCCGGAGCACAGCGGGCGGCCTCGATCGCCCGCGTCGAGCCCAAGGTCGGTGCCTTGTTCACACAACTCGGGAACTCTACGGAAGTCGTGAGACGCATCAATGCCGATACGTCGCTGAGTCCCCTGGACCGCAAGACCGCGCTCCAGGTCGCACTGCGGACGGCACTCGATGCGACGGCCACGAGAGCCATCAGTTCCGACCGGCATTGACTGCTCCGCCGAACGCGCGTTCTCAGGCGGGTCTTCGACCCGAACCCCGGCTCGAGGGCCGCTGGCAACACTTCAACCAGGTTGAACCTGTCACTCGCAGCACATGAGTGATCGGTTGTCGATCCACCTTCGCGATCCGCGCTCCCGTCGGCACGAGCCTCCGCACGCGTCCGCATTGGCGACGTTCGTTGGGATCAACGGCCGACAGATCAACACCATCGTCGGACTGAGGCGGACGCTTCGCTGAAACCCCGGCAATTGGCGATCCCGCGCGGCACGGTGCTACACTTTGCACGGATTCTCGCGGGCGTAGCTCAGTGGTAGAGCGTCAGCCTTCCAAGCTGAACGTCGAGGGTTCGAATCCCTTCGCCCGCTTTTCTGAATCGGGGTGCCGCCTGGTGGCCGGGGTTCGGGAAGCACGGCGTCTGCTCGAACCGCCGACTGGATACTCGCTCCGCCCGATCTTGCGAGCAATAGAACGACGAACGGACTCATGTCTTCTCGCCGAACACTCGATGAGCGCGGTGCGTGCGACAATCTTTGCCGTGCTCCGAATCTGAGAACAACCGGCGGGAGATCGCGGGATCTGCCCTCTCGCTCCAGCGCGCCGCACGCAATTCAGCGGACATGCGTCCTCCCGATCCCGTGCGCGTCAACGCGGGAAGTGACGCCCCGCCGAGCAGCTCCGGCGGAATAGCGTGTGCCGCGCGCTTCTCGCAACCACCGGTGTCGCAGGATCTCCGCGTCGCGGGACGCTCTGATTTCCCCGGGACCCGCGCGATTAGGGTCGGAACCCCCGCCTGGCAAGGCAGCGAACGCCCGCGCCGCGAACCCCCCGTGGGGCCGAGTCAGCACCCGGCGAAAAACGCCCCGACGAACGCGTCGTAGTCGTCGGCGGTGACAAAGCCGTCGTCGTCGAAGTCGGCAGCGATGTCCCCAGCGACGAAGGCGTCCACAAAGGCGTCAAAGTCGTCACCGCTTACAAAGCCGTCCTGGTTGAAATCCGATGGGCAGCGTGGGCTTTGCCCGGGCCAGAAACCGCCGACGAGCGCAAAGGTGCCCCCGGACATCGACCCGCTGTTGGGGCCCGCGGCCGCCTGCCCGACGGTGCCCGTCAGGTCGAACGTGTTGCCGACAGATTCACCGCCGCCGCCGGCGATGACGTAGCGTGTGATGCTGAACTGGGCGAGCGCAAGGGACCCCGTGGAGCAAAGGGCCGCGAAACCAGCGAGCGTGACGGCATTTCGAGTCGTCGGACGAATCATGTTGAACTCCTTCGGGAGAGAGTGGATCGCAACTTGAGGGCGCAGGGGATGGGGTTGGAAAGAAACCGTTCAGCGCGGGCCGAGCGCGATGAAGTGAAAAGCACAGTCGTAGTTGATGTCGGCGTTGTCGTACTTGCTGAAGAAGACCAGCCGCGCTGACGTGGAGGTCACGCCGTCAGTCATTACGAAGAGCGCGCTGGCCGTTCGCTCCCCGGTCGCAGTAAACGCGGGGAGCGACGCGAAGCCGGTGGCGAAGTTGATCGTGTAATCCCCGGCGGCGTTGCGGACCACAGAGAAACCCGTGCCAGCGAGAATCGAGCCGTTGGCGGCCACGGTGCCGCGGATCATTCGTAGATTTTCTTCGCCGGCGGGCGCGAAGAACTGCCCGCTCGTCCCGAGCTTGATGTTGCCGCGGACGTCGAGCTTGGCGGCCGGGGAGGGTGTGCCGATGCCGACGTTGCCGTTGAAGGGGCTGAGGACGATGTCGCCCCCCGAGCGAGCGTTGACGATGGAGAAGTCGGGGTCGCCCGCGGTCCCGAAGCCCACCCATGCAGTCTCCGTCCCGGTGCCATTGCGGTACGAGACGTAGCCCGCTTGCGTGGAGTTCGCCCCGGTGTCCTGAAGCGCGAGCGCGGCGAACGAGGACGCGATGTGCAGCGGGAAGCCGGGGATTGACGTGCCGACGCCCACGTTTCCGTTGTTGTCTACGAGGACCGCCTTGGCGGGCGTGCCGTCGGGGGCAGACAGGGAGAAAGCCGATGCGGCCTGGGAGGCGGCTGGGGTGGCGGTGATTGGCTGACGTGGCGAGAGAAGTGAGTACGTTCCGGTGCTGCAATCGAGCCCGGTGTCTTTGCGGACCTGGATGTCCAAGAACCGCGGCGTGGTCGTGTTGAACTGGCTTCCAAAGTCAATTGTGGCGGTGAAGACGCCGTCCTTGACGGTGACGTTATCCACGCACTGGGATGATCCGATCAGCGTGCCGTTGGTGGCGGCGTCGAAGAGGCGGAAGCGGAAGTCGTAGAGTCCCTGGGCGGGCGTGCCGCCGTCGTTGAGCTGGCCTTGGTACGTGAAGGCGGTGGACTGGGCGAAGGCGGATGCCGCGAAGCAAACGCACACAAAGCTGACGATCCGACGAATCATGGATGGACTCCCTGTGGTTTTCCGAGTTGTCGTTGATGTTGGCACGGCGCGGCGCTTCGAGCGGGCCGGCGGTCGCGCCTGTTCTATGCCGCCTAGCGCGGGCCGGTTGCGATGAAGTACACTCCGTCGTTGGTGAGGGCCCCCGAAGAGTTGTAAGCATTGATTTGAACCGCGATGGTGGTGGGGGCGATCACGGTGGCCCTCCCGCCCGGGCCTTCGGTGCTGGCGACGACGGTGGGCGTGCTGGTGAAGTGTGTGTCGAAGGTAATTTGGTACGTGCCGGTGGAGGAGCGGAAGACTGTCCACCCAGTCCCGGCGGACTTGCTCCCAAGATTGTTGATGGTGCCCCGGAGCGTGCGGAGGTTTTCTTCGGTGCTGTTGGCGAAGTACTGCCCGGTGGCTCCGAGGCGGATGTCGCCGCGTACTTCTAACCTTGCGGCGGGGGTGGCCGTGCCGATACCGACGTTGCCGCTGAAAGGGTTGAGCACGATGTCGCCGCCGGAACGGGCGTTGACGATGGAGAAGTCGCGGTCGCCAGCGGAACCAAATCCCATCCAGGCGGTCTCGGTGCCGGTGCCGTTTCGGTACGAGATGTAGCCCGCTTGGGTCGAATCCGGGCCCGTGTCCTGAAGCGCCATCGCGGCAAAGGTGGACGCGATGTGCAGCGGGAAGCCGGGCGTTGCCGTGCCGATGCCGATGTTGCCGACGTTGTCCACGATAAGCGCGTTGGCGGGCGAGCCGTCGGGGGCGGCGAGGGCGTTCGCGACGCTCGCGGATGTTGCGCGCGGAGTGGGTGTCACGGGCTGGCGTGGCGCGAGCACGGTGTACCCGGTCGTGTCTCCGCAACTCAGACCAGTGTCCTTGCGGACCTCTATCTCCAACCAGCGATCAAGCGTGGAGGAGAACTGCGGGCCGAAGTCGATCATCGATGTGAACACGCCGTCTTTGACGGTGATGTTGTCGGCGCACTGCGACGCCCCGACCTGCGTCCCACCGGACACGGCGTTGAAGAGCTTGAAGCGGATGTCGTACAAACCTTCGGCGAGGGCTCCGCCCTGCTTCAACTGGCCCTGGTACGTGAAGGCCGTGGACTGGGCCCGGGCGGGCAACGCGATCGAGGCGAGGGCAAGGCAACCGACAATGAATGCGGAGCGGAGTGAGTTCAGTGGCGTGTTCATGGGTGATCTCGTGTTCAGGGACCAGGGTTTTGAGCACAGACTGGGAACCGCGGCACATTGACCCGCATCGGCACGGGCATCCAACGCGAGCGACTTTGATTTGGCGTTGGCCTCCCACCGGACATCTATCGCTTCATCGCTTCTTCGAGCTCGCTGAGGCGTGCGCGGAGCAACCGAAGCTGCTCTTGCTGCTCGCGGATGCATGCCTGCTGCTCTTTGATCGCCTTCACCGCCAGCACGGTGATGCGTGAGTAGTCGATGCCGACGGGCGCGCCGGCCCCGTCGCAAGCCACGGCATCCGGCAGCACATTCGCCACGTCCTCGGCGATGAACCCCAGGTCGCGTTTGCCGCGGGCGGAGTCGGGAGCCTTCTCGTTCCAGGTGTAAGAAACGGGCTCGAGTTTCAGAAGTTCGTCGAGCCCCGCGGCAAGAGGCGTGACGTCGTCCTTGAAGATGGCGGAAGAGGTCTCCGTGAGCGACGTGCACCGGATGTTGCCGGCGACGTCCAGCGTGAACGTCGGTGAGGCGGTACCGATACCGACGCGGCCGCCGCCAAGTGTGGTGAGCACGATGTCACCGTTGGTCCTTGCGTTGAGGATGGTGAAGTCCGGGTCGCCGGCAGCGCCGAAACCCACCCACGCCCGCTCAACGTTCGTGTTATCTCGGTAGGTCAAATAGCCGACCTGATCGCCTCCGACTTGACCTGAAGAGTTGTTGTCCTGTAGAGCCAGGACGGGCGCGCCGTTGGAAATCTGCAGCGGGAATTGCGGCAAGGTCGTCCCGATGCCGACGTGGCCGCTGGAGGTGAGGAGCGAGATATCCCCGCCGGCGCGGTTGTTGACGATGCCAAACGCCGGGCCGGCGGTCCCGTAGCCCACTCGCCCACGCTCGACGCTCCCGGAGTCGGTGTAGGCGATGTACCCGAACTGGTCTGCAGCGGCGTCGGTGTCCTGGAGGATGAGCTTGGGAGCGGTCGAAGCGATGTGAACATTCCCGGCCGGCGCGGTCGTTCCGATGCCGACGTTCCCATCGATGTCAACGAACACCGCCTGGGCTGGCGACCCATCGGAGGCTGCAAGAGAGAAGGCCGACGCCGCATGGGTCGCGACCGGGGTGGGCGTGATCGCTTGGCGCGGCGTGAGGGTGGTGAAGCCTGTAGTGTTCGAGCAGGTCAGCCCGGTGTCGGTCCGAACTTCGATCTCGAGAAACCGCGGGGCGGACGTGACGAACTGGCTGCCGAAGTCGATGGTGGTCGTGAAGACGCCGTCCCGGACTTGGATGTTGTCAACGCACTGCGTCGAGCCGAGCTGTGCGCCGCCCGACGCGGAGTCAAAGAGCCGGAAGCGGAAGTCGTGCTGGCCCTCGCTGAGCACGCCACCGTTTTTCAATTGGCCTTGGTACGTGAACGCGGTGGACTGTGCCGATGACTCGGCGGCGAACAGGGACGATGCGGCAAGCACAGCGGTCAAGACGATTCTGGAAAACATTGCTTGTGTCCTTTGACGCTGATCAAGGTGGTGAAACAACTTTGGTTTACGGAGTAATCAGCAGCGATGTACTCAGGGCAGACCGCGACTCCGGCGTTGCTCGATGGAGCGAAGGCGGTTCTGCCATGCTTTGGCCTCGTCCGCGTCGGAGCGCATCCACGGGCGTATGACCTGGTAAGTTTCGTATCCCTTCCGCACCGCCTCGACGCGCCAGTCAAACTCGTAGTCGCCGCGTCCGCCCGCCAGTTCCGCCACTTCGATCCCGCTGAGGCGCTTGACCGTGACCGCCAGTCCCTTCGAATCGGCCGAGAGCGGCGTCAGTTGCACGGTCATCCCCGCCTCGGCGGCGAGGTTGCGGAAGTGGTCGGGCAGGGTCACATGAGCGCGCCCGTTCACGAGGTGCCCCGTGCCCCGGATGTACATCGCGGCCTCGGGCCCCTCGGGGCAGCAGTACCAGATGTCTGTCGTGGGATCGGCCGGGTTGGGAGCGCGGAAGTTCTTCACGTCGCCAACGATGGCCGCTCTGCCCAGGCCTGGCTCTCGGTACATCCCCGCGTCAAAGTCCCCGGTCTCTGGGCTGTACATCAGCAGTGCTGGATCTGCGGCGCTCTGGTTCCCCAAGCGCCAGATTCGCCGACCCAACGAGTCAAGGATTTCTAGGTTGTCGAAGAAGTTGCTGGTCAGGTCAAGGCGGAGTTTCCCTTTCACGTTGAGCGTACTGACCGGCGAGCTGGTGCCGATCCCAATGTTGCCGCCGAGCGCGTTGAAGATGATGTCGCCGTTGGAGCGTGCGTTGACGATGGAGAGGTCCGGGTCGCCCGCGGCGCCGTACCCGACCCATCCGCGCTCCGTGTTCGAGGCGTCTCGATAGCTGATGTACCCGACCTGTTGTGTGGTGGAGTCGGTGTCCTGGAGTGCGAGGGTGGGCGCGGGCGAGGCGATGTGGAGCGTGTGAGTCGGCGCGGACGTGCCGATGCCGACCTTGCCGTCGTTGTCGACGAAGACCGCCTTGGCGGGCGAGCCGTCGGGCGCCGCGAGCGAGAACGCCGCCGCCGCCTGGGTGGCGGTGGGGGCGGGCGTAATCGGCTGGCGTGGCGTCAAAGTCGTGTAGCCGGTGGTGTTCGAGCAGTTCAACCCCGTGTCACGGCGGACATCGATCTCGATAAACCGTTGGGTTGGCGAAGCGAACTGGTTACCGAAGTCGATGGTGGTGGTGAAGACGCCGTCGTTCACGAGGATGTTGTCCACGCACTGGGCCGTGCCGAGCTGCGTTCCGCCGCTCGCGGCGTCAAAGAGCCGGAAGCGGAAGTCGTGATAACCCTCCGACAATTCCACACCATTCTTCAGCTGCCCCTGGTAAGTGAAGGCGGTGGTCTGCGCGAAGGTAAGTTGCGACAGAGCGATGGCGGCGAGAGCTGCGACGAACTTCATCGGGTTGTCCCTTGTCGTGTGCAATGTGGACGGGAATGGGAGTACATTGAGATGTCTCATCGCCCACCAACAGCGATGAAGTCAAAGCGAGAATCCCTGTAGTCATTCGCAGGAAAGACCTTGATCACGAGAGTGAACTGAGTGACGGTGGTTGGAGCAAACTCGTCGAGCGCCGCGAAGCCCACCTGAAGATCACCGAGGTGTCGGGTGCTCGTGGCAGTGATCGTTGGGATGCCCGCGAACGGTGACGAAAAAGTCACTCGATACTTTCCTTCATCGATCCTCTGCGCGGTGAACCCGCTGCCGCGAATGATCGTGCCGTCGAACTCCACGGTGCCACGCACGATGCGCAGGTTCTCTTCTCCAGCGGGCGCGAAGAACTGGCCGCTGGTCCCGAGTTTGATGTTTCCCCGGACATCGAGCCTGGCAACCGGTGAGGCCGTTCCCACTCCGACGTTGCCGCTGAAGGGGTTGAGCACGATGTCGCCGCCGGAACGAGCGTTGACGATCGAGAAGTCGGGATCGCCAGCGGTCCCGAAACCGACCCAAGCGGTCTCGGCCCCGGTGCCGTTGCGGTAAGAGACATAGCCCGCTTGAGTGGAGTTCGGACCAGTGTCCTGAAGGTTGAGAGCGGCCAAGGGCGATGCGATGTGCAGCGGAGCACCCGGCGTCGTCGTGCCGATTCCCACGTTGCCGCTGTTGTCCACAAAGACCGCCTGCGCCGGCAAACCATCCGGTGCCGCGAGCGAGAACGCCGACGCGGCCTGGGTCGCGATCGGGGCCGGGGTGATGGGTTGGCGCGGCGCGAGTGTGGTGTAGCCGGTGGTGTTCGAGCAGTTCAACCCCGTGTCACGGCGGACCTCGATCTCGATGAACCGTGGGGCGGACGTGACGAACTGGCTGCCGAAGTCGATGGTGGTCGTGAAGACGCCGTCCCTGACAAGTAAATTGTCCACGCACTGCGTAGAGCCTGTCTGCGTGCCGCCCGACGCGGCGTCGAAGAGTTTGAAGCGGAAGTCGTGCACGCCGCTCGCGGATGCACCGCTGTCCTTAAGCTGACCTTGGTAGGTGAAGGCGGTGGATTGGGCGAGAGCGGGTGGCACGATACTCAGGAGAGCGAGAATCGCGACGGATGTGATGCTATGGCGAAACATGTTGCGTCCTTGTTCTTCGGGAGGCCGGAATCAATGTTCAGGTGCTTAGCGCACCCCGATGGCGATGAAAGTGAAGTCGCCGTCGCAGATGCCGCATGTTTCCACGCCGTTCTGCACGTCGCACGACGCGCCCCCGATGTTGTACACCCGCCCGCCGTCGTACAAGTGCCCGGTCTGGCTCTGCCTGATCACCACAGGCGTACCAAGGAAGGGGGTCGTGAAGTGGATTCGATAGGTTCCAGAACTCAGACGATCGACGCTGAACCCCTCTCCGTAGGTGATGCTCCCGTCACCACGCACGTAGCCGCGCACGATCCCGAGGGGTTGAGAGCCGGATGTCGCGTAATACTGTCCGGCGGATCCGAGTTTGATGGAACCGCGGACGTCGAGCTTGGCGGCGGGCGCCGAGGTGCCGATCCCTACGCTACCTGAAACGTCCGCGCCGCCGGCAACCGACAAGCGACTGAGGGGAGTCGCCGTGCCGATCCCGACGTTGCCGCTAAACGGGTTGAGCACGATGTCGCCGCCAGCGCGGGCGTTGACGATGGAAAAGTCGGGGTCGCCAGCGGAGCCGAATCCGATCCATGCGGTCTCGGTGCCGGTCTTGTTGCGGTACGAGATGTAGCCGGTTTGCGTGGAGTCGGCGCCGGTGTCTTGGAGATTCATGGCGGCGAAGGGGGAAGCGACGTGAATCGCGGGGACGGGGCTGGTGGAGACGATGTGAAGCGGCACGCCGGGGTTGGTCGTGCCGATGCCGACGTTGCCCGTGATGTTCGCGTTGCCAGTGACCGTGAGACGATTGGCCGGCGCGGTGGTGCCCACGCCTACGTTGCCGGCGTTGTCCACGAAGACGGCATTAGGGTGCGTGCCGTCCGGTGCGTCGAGCGAGAAGGCGGCTTTCGCGTGGTTGGCGGTCGGTGCCGCGGTCAGGAGTTGACGCGGCGCGAGCACCACGAACCCCGCGGCGCTCGCGCAATTCAATCCGGCGTCACGCCTTACCTCAATCTCGATGAAGCGAGAAGCGGTCGAGTCGAACAGCTGTCCAAAGTCGAGGCTGGCGGTGAAGACGCCTTCTGTTACGGCGAGGTTGTCGACGCACTGCTGCGTGCCGACTTGAGTGCCTCCGGTCGGGGCGTCAAAGAGCCGGAACCGGAAATCGTGCTGTCCCTCGGCGAGGGCACCGCCATTTTTCAAACGCCCCTGGTATGTAAAGCTTGTCGGCTGGGCGACGGTACCGCTGGCAAGGGCGGACATCACGATCATCAAGAGCGTTCGGATAAGGGTGTGCATGCGCGGGCTCCTTGGGCCCCGGGATTCGGAGCCAGCTCTCCCCATCAAGCGGAAAGCGTCGCGCGGAGCGCCACGATTGTGTCCTCATGTGCAAACTTCTTGGATCAACGCAGCCCGTGCGGTGCCCGCGTGCGCCGGCGAGCGTTACTTGCCCGGGCGGTCGCCCTGCCCACCCTCAAGGCTCCGAACCGCCGCCTTCCACTTCTCCGCCTCCACCGCGTGAGAGCCCGGCTCGGCCTCGTTCCACTTGCCGTACAACTCCTCCAGGGACTTGGCCCACTTGAGATATCGGGCTCGCGCGGCCGGGTTGGCACCGGGGGAGTCGGGCCCCGCCGGACGCAACGCCGCTTCGGCGAGCATGAACGTCTTCTCCGCATCTGCAAATCGGCCCTGGGCGGTGAGAACAAGGCCGAGGCCGACGGCGGCCGTGATGCGCCAGCGGTGATCCTCGGGCAATGACGCGGTGGCGCGTTGCAGGGCCTCGCGGCTCACGGCTTCGGCCTCTTCGAGCTTCGATTGCTGACGGAGCGCGACGCCCAACGAGTACATGTCGAGGATCGTGCTCTCGTGATCGGGTCCGTACACCGCGCGACTCGTTGCCAGCGCTTCCCGATAACATGCCTCGGCCTCCACGAGTTCGCCGGTCTTGAGGTGGTCAAATGCGACGTTGCTCAGGACCGCCGATGTGGTCGGATGCCCCGACCCCAGCACCCGACGGCAAGTATCGAGCAGCTTCCGATTGAGCACCGAGGCCTCGGCCGTCCTCCCGCTCTGCGCGTAGACGGCACCGAGGTTGTTCGTCGCAATGATGGTGGACATCGCGTCATCACCGGCGGCATGTCGGGCCCGGTCAATCGCCTGCTGCGTTGCCCGCTCGGCCTCGGAAAATCGTCCCTGTCGGAGCAGCACCTGTGCGTACGCCGTCGCGTGAGCAACGGCGATGGGCTCGTCAGCACCCTTGAACCCGGCCGACTGCTCCGTCGCGGCACGCAGGTACTTCTCGGCTTCATCGAGCTTTCCTCGCTCCATCATGATGCGGCCCAGATGCCCGGTGGCGGTGATCATCCTCGGGTCACCGCTCCCAAGCTGGCCCTTCGCGCGATCAAGAAAGGCACGCACGAACCCCTCGGCCTCGTCGAGCTTGCCACGCATCCCAAGGATCACCACCAGGTTTCCTAAGTCTGTCAGCGTTGCGTCCGCCTTAAGCCCGGCCGTCTTCAGGCGGGCTTCATAGATGCGCCGCATGAGCGTCTCGCCTTCTTCGAGATCCCCGGTTGACGCGAGCAGATTCTGCCTCTCGCCCAGGGCATCGAGGGTCAGTTCGTGCTCATCCCCCAGCATCTGAGAGCGGGTTCTGATCGCTTCGGAGAGCGGTGCCTCCGCCTGCTGATACAGGCCCGCCTCACGCATCGCCTGCGCCAACGAGAGCAACAGCGTCGCCTTCACCAGAGGCTGGTCGTCAAACTCCCGTGTCGCCGCAACGAGCGCGGACTGGAAGATGTTTCGGTCCAGCACATTGACAGACACATTCGTCAGGTTCAGGTCTTGCAGACTTTGCTCGAAGCGATGCACGGACTCGCCCGTCGCAACGCCCCCGAGCCCCGCACGCTCGCACGCCGCCCGGGCCTCTGCGATCAGGTCCTCTCGCAGACGATCCGCCATGAGCGCCGGGCGCAACTCCGCCAGCTGCGCCGCTTGGAACCGGGCCACCTGCTCGGTCTCCTTCCGCCGCGCTTCGGACTCGCCCTTGGCCTCCAGCGCCTGCCGGGCCGAGTCCTTCGCGGCGTCCCGCTCTCGCGCGGCAACACCGGCCTGCCACATCGCGAGCCCCAGCCCCACCATCAGCGATGCCGCCACCGTCGCTCCCGCCGTTGCTCCCAGCCTGTGCCGTCGGAAGAACTTCCGCAACCGGTACGCCCTGCTCGCGGGCGCTGCCTCGATTGGCCGCCCGTCGAGGTATCGGTCGATGTCCGCCGCGAGGTTCCCCGCCGATTCGTACCGTCGCGCTCGGTCCTTCTCGAGCGTCCGCAGCACGATCCAGTCCAACTCCCCACGGATCGTCGACGCGAGCCGGCGAGGCTCGGTGCCACGCTGGGCCGAAAGACCGGCCAGCTCATCGCCCGCGCTCGAGACCTTGGTGCTCGGCGCTGGGGGATCGTCCTCGCGGATGATGCGCTGCATCTCCGCGAACGCCGCCGAACGCAGTCGACGAGCGTCAAAGGGCGTTGCCCCCGTGAGCAGTTCGTACAGGAGCACCCCCAGCGAGTACACGTCTGAGCGCGTGTCGATGTCGGCCTCGCCCCCGGCCTGCTCGGGGCTCATGTACTCCAGCGTGCCGATCAGTTGCCGCTCCTGTGTGAAAAAGGCCTTCTCTGTGGGCTTCTGGCTCACCGCCTTGGCGACCCCAAAGTCGATCACCTTCGCAACCGGGCGGCCGTCCTCGGTTGCCACAAGAACGTTGCTCGGCTTGAGATCCCGGTGGATAATGCCCTTGGAGTGGGCGTGCTGCACCGCGAGGCACACCTGCTTGAACAGACCCAGCCGGTCCGCGATGCTCAGCCCCTGCGCGTCGCAATACGCGGTGATCGGCGGGCCATCGACCAGTTCCATCACGAAGTACGGGCGGCCCGAATCGGTGGCTCCCGCGTCGAACACCCGCGCGATGTTCGCGTGGTCCATGACGGCCAAGGCTTGGCGTTCGGCTTCAAACCGCGCGATCACCGCTCTCGTGTCCATGCCCAGCTTGATGACCTTCAGAGCCACCCGTCGCCGGAAGGGCGCCTCCTGCTCCGCCAGGTACACCGAGCCGAACCCGCCCTGCCCGATCTCCTTCACAATCTGATACGGCCCGATTCTCGCACCCGGCGGCTCGGTCGGTGCGTCCGAGGACCCAGCCGTGGGCGACCCCAGGAATTGCGGCCGCCGCGCCGACGCTTCGAGCAGCGACTCAACCTCCGTCCGAAGGGCGGCATCGCCTTCGCAAAGGCGATCCAAGAGATCCGCGCGCACGTCGGTGCCGCTCGCCAGCGCCTCCAGGTAAACCTCTCTTACTCGCGCGCGATCGAGCATGTCTCATTCCATCGGCGGTACTTCACGCGCCAGCCACGCGCGCCCGTACGCCCACAGCCGGTCCACCTGGCGCGGCGACACCCCTAGCGTCTCCGCGGTATCGTCCACGCTCAAGCCCGCGAAGAAGCGCAGCCGCACCACGGCGGCGACGTCGGGCTCGGCCCCCTCCAAGCGTTGGAGCGCCGCATCGAGCGCCAGGATTTGATCCGGGTCCGGTCGGTCGGCCAGATCCACAACCGAGAGCAGTTCCCGGTTCGGGGGCCGCCGCTTGACCGCACCCTTCGCCCGGGCATGATCGATCAGGATGCGTCGCATCGCCTCCGCGGCCACGGCGAAAAAGTGGGCCCGATCCCGGAAGGGCACCTGCCGCCCGTGCCCGATCCGCAGGAAAGCTTCGTGGACCAATGCCGTCGCTTGCAGCGTGTGCCCGGCGTTCTCCGCGGTCATCCGTTGCTGAGCGATCGCTCGAAGCTGGTCGTACACCAGCGGAAGAAGTCGGTCCGAGGCGTCGTTGGAATCGCCGAGCGCGCCAACTTTGGCTCGGTCGGAGTCATCCGGGCTTGACGGAGATGACGGCACATGAACATGGTAGTCAGACAGAGGATGCGAGCCGATTGGCGGCTCTTCCCATCGCCCACACTCGCGTGCGATGAAATGGTGTCGAGACCTCCCGCCCGGCGAGGCCCAGGCACCCCACGACGACCACGAACGACACCGAGGGCTTGATGAGCGCCCTCGGTGTCGTACGCAGCGGTTGCCGAAATCATGCGGAATACACCATGAACGGTTAGCACCCGGACTCGAACGCCGAGACATACCCGTCAAAGTCGTCGCCCGTCACGAACCCGTCGGCGTCGAAATCGGCGGTGACGAACCCGTCCACGAAGTCCGCGACGAAGGAATCGAAATCGTCTCCGGTCACGAACCCGTCGCCGTCATAGTCCGAGGGGCAGGGCAGGGGGAGCGTCAGCCGCGCGGCAGTCGTAATGACTACTCCGCACTCGTTGGTCGCCTGGCAGTAATAGCTGCCCGCGTCGGCGTTCCTGACCGCGTGGATCGTGATCGAGTCGGCGTCGGAATCGGGGATCTCGACACCCTCGTGGAACCATTGGAAGGTCACCGGCCCGGCGTCGCCGTTGTTGTCGACGCTTGCGTCGAAGTCAACATCATCGCCGGGCACGCCCGTCACGTCCTGGGGATTGGTGAGGATGACGAGCCCGCCGTCGCTGCACGCGGACGTCGAGAGCACCACCGCGTTCATGACCGAGCCGTTGAAGTCGCCAACGGTGTGCTGACTGAAAATGATCTTGTCGCGGAATATGTCGTAGTTGATGACCGCGCTGGCAATTCCATCGCCGATCTCGAGCTGGTCGTAAGAAACGCTCTGCCCGACGTTCAGCAGCACCGGCCCCGCGTCGATGTCCTGCGAATCGAGGACCAGCGGGTCGTTGGGCATGAGCTGTTCGAGCGTGACGGCGTAGGCCACGTTCGAGACGCTTCGCTTGATCCACATCCGCCGGTTGTACGGGTCGATGTTTGTCACCTTCTCGATAAGCACCGGGTCGCCCTCGGTGCTGAAGCCTGTTTCCGTGACGATCTGCGGCTGGAGCGGGTGCGGGTTGCTGCCCGCTACGACGCCGTCGTGCTTCCATGTGAAGCTCGGCGTGGGGTCGGCGTTGAAGTTCCTGAGCGTGATACCAAAGTGCTCGATCGTGCCGGGAAGCGTGCGGTGACGCGGGAGCTGGTAGCGGATCAGCGTGCCCCCGGATGTCGCCATGACCACGGGCGAGCCGTAGTTGCCGTTGGTGTACGTGTGGTAGACGTCCTCGGGGTGCGGGCCGTGGAGTTCAACGTCAAACTCGTCGCAGTCGTCGTCCGTCTCGTTCTCGCAATCGAAGTTCGAGAGCGAGCCGAAGATGGTCTGGCCCTGGGCGGTCGACGGACAGCACCAGACCAACGCCGCGGCGGCGGGCAGAGACAGCAGGAATGAACGCGCACTGAGAACGGCCATGGGGATCTCCTTCGAGCACACACACCAGGAACGGCCCCCGTGTCGAGGGCTCTTGCGTGGGCAGATTCACACGATGTCCCTCGAAACCGCGCCGGGTCAGGGGGCGATTATGCCGTTCGGCTCGGCGGCACATCGACGAACGCTGCCACGCCCCCAACAAGAGTCAGTCGCCGCGGGGCTGATACGCGACCGCACGGTTTTTCTCCACAGAGGTCCGGCACACCGTCCGAGCTCTTGACCGAGGCCCAGGATCGGTGCTTGTGCGCGGGAGTACCATGCCGTGAATTGAGAGCGTTGCCGCTGAGTCGATCGAGCGATCGTCCGTCCGACCAATCAACCGCCCGCCCGGCCCTTGATCCGCACCGAGTCATGGAATCCGACCCGCACCTCATCGAGCGTTGCCTCGCGAACGATCAGGACGCGTGGGCCAAACTGGTCACTCGCTACCGCCGGCTCGTCTACTCAATCCCCAGACGTTACGAGCTTTCGACACAAGCCAGTGATGATGTTTTCCAGAGTGTCTTCGCCGCTCTGCTCACGAACCTCCACGCCGTCCGTGACGGACAAACCCTTCCCAAGTGGCTCATGACCACAACCCACCGCGAGTGCTGGCGAGTAACTCGTCAGGCCCGACGGTCGATCTCCCTACCCGAGCACCAAGGGCGTTCGATGACCGAGCCTGATGCACTGCCCGAACACGACTTGCTCCGTTGGGAACAGCAGCACCGCGTGCATCTCGGTCTGGAGCGGCTCGGAGGCTCCTGCGAACAACTTCTCCGCGCGATTTTTCTCGATCGCGCGGGAGTCAGCAGCTACGCCGAAATCGCCCGGCGACTCAAGATGCCCGTTGGCAGCATCGGCCCGACTCGCGCCCGATGCCTGAGCAAACTCGCGGAAATCATGAAGGAAGATGGCCCGTGACCCATCGTCTGCATCCCGTGCCGGCTCATATCGGACGACCGATGACGTTCCCGCCAGCACGCCTGTATCAACGCGTGAGGCGTGCCCTCCTTCGTTGGGGCGACTCTCGCAACCCTTCTGGAGTCCGACCGTGACCGAACGACCAATCCCAATCGAGCAACTGACCGCGTACGCGCTGGGCGAGCTTGGCCCCGAAGACTCGGCCCGAGTCCGGTCGCGGCTCGACCGTTCACCCGAGGGCCGCGCGTTCGTGGAGAGCACGCTCCAACTCGTGAAAACGATGCAGGCCGACGATTCCTGCGAGCCGAGCGCCGCGGTGATACGCCGTGCCGTCGCTCTCATACGCGATCGGCACCGGACCAGCCCGGTCGAGTCACTCTTGCAAGGCACCCAGCACGCGATCGAGATCGTGGCTCGCCTGGCCATCGATACCTTCGCTCAGCCAACACTGGCCGGGTTCCGCGGCACCTCCGAGTCCCGTCACCTGATGTTCCAGAGCGACGCCGCCGAGATCGACGTGCAGATCACTCCCCACGAGGGTGGCCAGCCGGGCTCGCGTACCATCCGCGGGCAGGTGGCGTCGCTAAGCGGAATCTCGGCCGAGGCCGTGCTCTGGCGCGCCGAGGGCGCGGGCACCCCGGCGGTCCGCACGCCCCTCGATGCCAATGGGAGCTTCAAGCTCGAGTGCGAGCTCGGCGCATATGAGCTGGTTGCGGTCCTGCCCGGCACGATCGTCCGCGTGCCCACGATCACCATCACATGACGCAGGCCGCGCCCATCCCGCAGGACATACTCGACGGTCTCGCAGGCAACGTTCCGGGCGGATTGTTGGCGGCCCTGCGCGCGCACGGGGACGTCTCGGCGCGGGTCGACTCGCTCGCCGACTCCGTCGAGCGAACCGCCATCACCGACATCGCGCGGGCGCTGATTCAGGCGGCGACGCTGGTCCATGCGACCGATGAACTTGGCGAGCCTCTGCCGCGCGCACGAAGCCGGCGCGCCATGGCGCAGACGCTCGCGTACGCGAACCGGTTCGATGAAGCGATCGCGCGCCTGCAGGAGGCCGTGGGTTTGGCTGAGCAGGCGTGCGACCCGCTCGAAGCGGCGCGAGCCCGGATGACAACCCTTCACGCCCTGGCCCGGCGCGGGCAGCTCGCCGAGGCCGTAGCCGCGGGCGAACTGGCTCTGCGGGGCTTTGAAACGGCGGGCGAGCGTGTGCTCTCGGCGCGAGCGCATATCAACCTCGGTGTCGTACACCGCATGCGTGATGAGCCACGCCTGGCGCTCGTGCACTTCAATGTGGCCATGAAGTCGCTCGACGACCAGCCCGTCCTGCTCGCGCAGCTCCAGAGCAACCGTGCCGAGGCGCTGCTTGACGTACACGATTTCGCCGGCGCCGAGCAAGCCTTCGAGTCCGCCATGATAACGTTCGAGGCCCAGGGCATGACCCGGGCCCAGGCCATCGTCCGCGGCAACATCGCGGACCTCATGGGGCGTCAAGGCCGTGTCGAAAAGGCGTTGCGATTCTTCGAGGTCGCGCGTCGCTTATTCAACGAGTCCGATGCGCCCGGCGACCTCGCACGCCTCTGGATCGAGCAGGCCGAAGTGCTGTTGGCGATCGGGATGCCCGACGAAGCCGTCCAGGCCTGCCACCGGGCGCTGCCAACGCTCCGCGCCCGAGGGTTGACGCTGGAGACGGCGCGGGCTCTGAGCACGCTGGCGCGAGCCCACATCGAGACGCGGCAGGGCACTCAGGCTCGCGATGCGATCGCGGAGGCGGCGGACATCTTCAGCTCGCTCGGGCACACCACGGGCCAAGCGCGCATGAAATCGCTGTTGTCCCGCGTCGCTTCCGCCAGCGATGACCACGCGGGCGCTCTTTGCCTCGCGCTCCAAGCTGTTGAACTCTTCGGCGATCGCCCCGTGGACGCCGCGTCCGCCCGCCGTGACGCCGCGCACGAGCTCATCAGCCTCGGACGCCCCGCCGAGGCCGAGCGGCAGATCTCGCTCGCTCTCGCCGCGACCGAAACACTGGGGATCGCCCCGCTCCTCGCTGATCTTCTCGTTCTCCGCGCCCGGACCCACACCGATGCCGGACGGTTGTCGGAAGCCAGACGCGATCTTTCGTCGGCCGTCGATCAGATCGAGCGCGTCCGCGGTGCGCTCCCCGAGCACCGATTCCGCTCGGCCTTCCTCGGATCACGCGCGGGCGTCTATAGCCGCGCCGCGACCGCCTCCCTCGACGCACCCGAAAGCGATGTCGAGCACGCCTTCACGTTCGTCGAACGCGCCAAAGGAAGGTCGCTCCAGGACCTGTCCCACCGCGACGGCCAGGCCGTTCCCGTTCACGTCGCGCACGATTCCACGGAGCAGAACATGTTCTGCGAGCTCGCGCAGCTCCGCGGAGAACTCGGGGCTCTCTACGGCCAAACGGAACGAACGGGTACGCACGAGTCCCGCGTCGATGCAGGCTGGTCCACAAGCGTTCAAGAGCGCGAGCGGCGGGTACGCTCTCTCGAAGACCGCCTGGCTTCCACGTCGCAGCACAGGATCATCTTTGGATCCCCCGTCGGTGTCTCCGAAATCCAGGGGCGTTTGGCTCCCGACAGCGCTCTCGTCGAGTACTTTGAAGAAGCGGGCCGCCTCTCCGCGTTCGTGATCTCCGCGCGCTCGACCGTCGTACACCGA
The DNA here is from genome assembly GCA_044221955.1 of Phycisphaerales bacterium. GTDB lineage: Bacteria > Planctomycetota > Phycisphaerae > Phycisphaerales > UBA1924 > CAZCPB01. The sequence continues at coordinate 22,042 of JBGAOD010000003.1, forward strand.
AAGCTTGCCGACCTATCGGAGGTCACGGCACAGGTCGAAGCGATGGCGTTCCAGATCGAGCGTGCAGTCGTGCGTGGCCTGCCGGAGGGTCCGTCGGGACTCAGGCTTTCGCGTGACGTGCAAGCCGTGCTCCAGACCCTCCACCGTGCCCTGCTCGGACCCCTTGCGCACGAGCTTGCAGCGATGCGCCGCGTCATTTTCGTTCCCCACGGCACGCTCTTCCGGGTGCCGTTCCACGCCCTTGTCGATCCTCAAGGAGTTGCCGCCGTCGAGCGGTTCGAGTGCGTAACCGCGCCTAGCGCCACGGTTGCGTGCGCGATCCCAACCCGCCGCGCCGTCACCGGAACGATGCTGGCCGTGGGTGTCTCCGACCCCGCGATACCCCGCGCCGAGCACGAGGCGGCCTGCATCGCCCAAATCGTGCCGGCTGCCCGATCGCTTTTGGGAGCGAACGCCACCGTGAAGCAGGTTCTCGCTGCCGCCTGCGGATGCTCGACGATCCACTTCGCGACCCACGCTCGCTTCGTGCGTGCCAATCCATCCGCCTCGGGAATCAAGCTCGCCGACGGCTGGCTGACCGCCTGGGACATCGCCGAACTCCGACTCGCCGGGGCCCAGGTCGTGCTCAGCGGGTGCGACACCGGCAAGTCCGAGGTCGCGACCGGTGAGGAGATTATGGGTCTGGCCCGGGCACTCCTGACGGCCGGGGCGTCTTCCCTATTGCTCAGCCATTGGCGGCTGAACGACGCCGTTGCCGAAAAAATGTTTGCGGCCATGTACACCAGCAAATACCATGAAGGGGCACTCCCATCCGTCGGATGGTCAGCGGCCCTGCGTGCGGCGCAGTTGGAGTTCTCACGCCGGGGCCTGCACCCGGCCGCCTGGGCATCACTTTTCGAGATCGGACCCGTATGAAAATCGCGATCCTGCATTCCACCGGCCGTCACATGCGAACTCTCGGACTGAGTGCTTCGATGGTGCTCGGTTTGGCGGGACAGGCCTTGGCCGACGCCCCCGGCGATCCGATCGAGCACCAGTTTGTGGTCCGGCTCTTCCCGGGCCAAGCGATCGAAGAAGTGTCCGCCAGCTACGGCGCGTCCGTCATCGGGAGCTATCCGCCCGGTCATCTCTACCTCCTCCAAACGCCCGGCGACGTCAACGACTCCGACCAAGCGGCCGATCTTGAGCTCGACGACCGCATCGAGGGCAGCGAGCAGAACCTTCAGAACGCGGTCGCCGAGGGGCAGACCCAGAGTTTCTTCGTGCGGACTGCGCAGTCGGCGTACGCACCCCAGCCCGTCGTTGGCATTCTCAATTTGAACCAGGTTCACGCGCTCTCGACGGGTGCCGGTATCACCGTCGCCGTGCTCGATACTGGAGTCTCGCCTCACCCGCTGCTGGGAACGCACCTTCGGCCCGACGGATTCAACTTCATCGAAGGCAACACGGAGACTGCGGACATCGGCATCGGAACTATGGCTGGTCACGGGACCTTCGTCTCGGGGATCGTCCACCTCGTCGCCACCAACGCGGACATCCTGCCCGTCAGGGTTCTTGACAGCACCGGGTTCGGCACGTCGTTCACGATCGCGGCCGGGATTCTCTACGCCGTCGAGCACGGCGCGAACGTCATCAACCTCAGCCTTTCCACCCCGGAAAACTCTCTCGCGGTTGCCGGCGCCGTCGCGCAGGCACGGTCCGCCGGCGTGCTTCTCGTCGCCGCCACTCAGAACGCCCGAAACGACGACCTCATGTACCCCGCCGCCAACGCCGGCATGATCGCGGTCGCCGCCACCGACATGCAGGACCGCCTCGCTCAGTTCTCCGGTTACGGCCGATTCATCAGCCTCTGCGCTCCGGGTGTGAACCTTGTCGGCCCTCTGCCCGGGAACGACTACGGGATGTCCAGCGGCACGAGCGCCTCCGCCGCACTCGTCTCGGGCTGCTTGGCCGTGGTGAGATCGCGCTTCCCGAGCATGACCCCGGCGCAGTCCGAGCAACGCCTTGTTTCCACGACCTTGGGTATTGACACCAAGAATCCGGGACTCGAAGGCGACCTCGGCTCTGGCCGCATCCGCCCACTCCAAGCGATCGCGCGCACCAAATCCGGGCTCGATTCAACGAACCCCCGCTAGCGCGCTGCCGCATTGAGTTGTTCGCGCCTCTCTAGTTTGGCGCCCGGTGTCCCACCCGACGATCCGCTGACACGAACTGACCCCGCTGACCGACGCCGAGCGAAATCGTCAGCAGCATTTGCACCACAGCGTCATTCCCTTGTGGGGTCGGGTTTCAGCCGGCCTTTTCTATCATCCGAGCAAGCTAGAAGCCTGGTCCACACGATCGAAATGGCGTTGCAAAGTCAGCAGCCAGCCTCGAAGGCTGCGACGTAGGCGTCAAAGTCGTCGCCGGTGACGAAGCCGTCGCGGTCGAAATCGGCCGCGACCGCACCCGCCTCGAATGCCGCGACGTACAGGTCAAAGTCATCGCCCGTCACGAATCCGTCCGCGTCGAAATCGGCCGGACAGCCTACGCACTCGCTCCAGACGGCGAGGCAGTCGACCGACAAGGCATCCGCTCCGTTGAAACCGCCGCCGGCCAACAGATCTCCGCGCGGTGTGCGCAAGAGCGAGAAGACGTACCGGTCCATTCCCGAGCCCATCGGGCTCCAACTCGAACCGTCCCATCGAGCGATCTTCGGCACGGCCGTGATCCCCGAGGCGACGAAGTGGCCTCCCGCAACGAGGTCGCCGTTGAGCATGTTGGCAAAGACGAGCGGCTGCGCGTTGAGGCCCGCACCCATGTTGAACCAGACTCCGCCCGAGTAGCGTGCGACGCGCGAGGCCGGAGTCGTGCCAATGAACGTGAACTGTCCTCCCGCGACGAGGTCGCCCGCCGCCGTGACGCCGAGCGCGAGCACCGAGGCATTCGAGCCGCCGGCGAGGGCGTTCCAGGCGGACCCGTCCCACCGCGCGATGTTGCGAACGGTCTTCCCGCCCGCGATCTGGAAAAGGCCACCCGCGACGATATCGCCCGATGGGAGCGTGGTGAGGGCGTAGACACCGCCCGTGGTGCCGGTCCCGACCGCGTGCCAGGAAGTCCCGTCCCAGCGCGCGACGCGGTTGATGGGAGTTGACCCCGATGCGGTGAAGAAACCGCCGGCGTAAAGATCGCCCGAGGGCGAGAGTGTCATCGCGTACACCACGTTGTCGAGCCCGGCGGAAAGCGGGCGCCACGACGTGCCGTTCCAAGCGGCGACGTTCGAGCAAGCAACGCCGCCAGCGAGCGTAAAGGCTCCGGCGGCAACCAGCTCCCCGTTGGGCATAGCGACGAGCGACTCGACATCGCCGTCCATGCCGGAGCCGAGGGGAGACCAGGCCGTGCCGTCCCATGACGCGATGTTGCCGCAGGCAACACCGCCCGCGGTGGTGAACGCGCCGCTGGCGATGAGCAGAGCCGGGAGCGGGCCAGCGCCGTCCGGATCCCACATTGCCATGCAATCCAGCGAGGTGCCGGTTCCATAGCCCGACACCCCGGGCATCGCGTTCCATGCTTGCGTGCACTGGGCGCCGGCGAGTGCCGTGAAGCCCGTCGCGATCAGGAGCGAGACCGTGGATCTTGCAGAAATCATGTGATGACTCCGTGGAAGGTACTTTGGTGGTTCAAAATCCAGAGAATCGGGAGAGGGGTCAGCAGCCTTGCTCGAACGCGGCGACGTAGGCGTCGAAGTCCTCTCCGGTCACGAAACCGTTGTGATCAAAGTCGGCGGCGTTGTCCCCCGCAATGAACGCCAGCACAAAGGCGTCGAAGTCGTCACCGGTCACGAAGCCGTCGCCATTGAAGTCTGTCGGACAAAGGAAGGCACGCGTCACCGTGACGTTGTCGGCCAGGAAGATCACGCCGTAGTCAGCGCACGTCGGCGGGCGGGCGTCGTAGTGAACAACCGCGCGGTTGAACCCCGCCGGCGCTGCGATGCTGAGCGTGGCCGAAGGCCAGGTGCCCGGGGCGGATGCGGTCGTTGTGTTCGTTGCCACAAACGTTCCGTTCAAGAAGACCGTCACGCGCATCCGCGCGGAGTCGTCGCACCCGAGTTCCTGCGGCGAATACAGAACCGAGAAATCCACCAGAGTCTGCGAGAAGTCGATCACGAGGTCGGACGCGAAGACGCTGCTCGGGAAAGCGCACAGGCCGGAGAACCCCGGAGGGGAGATCCCGACGGTGCCAACGGCCTGTACGGAGTACCCCTCGCCCGTGCCCGAGAAGTGGGCCCAGAGCCCGTTGACGGTGAGGTCGATCGGGAAGGGCGCGTACTGCCGGGCGTTGTCAAAGTCGAAGGTCACTGAGAGCGGCGCGGAAGCGAAGAACGCCGTGAGGGTGACATCGGAAGTCGCGATGAAAGAGTGCGTTGGCGTGGTCGCGCCATCGGACCAACCCGAGAAGACGAACCCGTGGTTGGGCGCGGCGGTCAGGGTAACGGTGGTGCCGCTGTTGTAGACACCCGCGCCCGAAACAATCCCCGCGTAACTCGGGTACGAGGCGGTAGAGATCGTGTACGCCGGGACGCAGTGCGCGACGAGCGTGCGATCGACAGTCGCGTTGAAGGTGTAGTGCGCGTTGGTGCTGACAAGCGAACCGCCCTCGGTCCAGTTCACAAAGCCCCACCCAGCATGGGGGAACGCATCGAGCGTGACGATCGAATTGATCGGGTACACGCCCGGACCGACGATGCTCGCCGAGCCCGAAGGGGAATCGCTCGCGCTGATCGTGACGGTGGGAGCGCCCGAGGAATAGAGCGAGAACGCGGCATCCCCCGCGAGGACCTGGGTTGGGCCGCCGGTGATCCTCCGGAAGTGCGCGTTGTTGCCCCCGGTGGCCGCCGCCCAACTCCAGTCCGGCGGCCACCCGAAGGTAGGCGTCACCCCTTGCGAGGCCTCGATCTGCACCCAGTACGTCGTCCCCGCCGCTGCCTGGAAGGGCGCGGGCAGGACGTAGTCGTAGTCGTACATGATCACGCCGCCGAAGATCCCGACGGCGGTCTCGCCCGCGTTGCCGCCGACCGTGTAGTGCGCGAGTCGCCCGCCGGTGCCGAGATCGGGCTGGCCACCGCTTCCGATGGAGCGGTAAATGGAAATATCGAAATCAAAGACGGGAGATTTTCCCGCGCCCGAGAGGTAGTTCGTGTACCCGCCTCGCCAGTGGATCTCGTTGATCGCGACCGAGGATGCCAAGGTGAAGTTGTCGAACACGTACTCATCGCCATCGAGCCCGTCGGGCGGGTACCAGGCGGACTTGTACTGGCCCCCGGCGGGCTTGGCGGGCTGGTCGAACACCTGTGCGCCGTTAGTGCGAGCGCACGCGGAGAGAAGAACCAAACCCACGACAACCATGACCGAGCGAACGTTCACGAGGCACCTCCTCAACAGACGCAATGGGCGCAGGAAAACCACCTCCGACAAATGAGCGGATCTGACCGAAAAGAAACGACGAACCCTGAACGGTGTGAACGCCGAGCCCCACCCGTGCGGGAGGAACCTATCGAACAAGCACCGTTCGACGGATCATCGTTCGGAAAATATTCGGAAAACGGGTCGAAAGGGCATCGGATGCTCCCCTCTTTGCCAGTTCGGTCTACCGACCTCTATGCGGCAAAGGCACTCGCATCACAAGAGCACGGAAACCAATTGATGATACGCGAGTCATCAATATGATCAAGGTTTCCATGATTTTTTTCTCCCACTGCAAAAAAGCCCACGGCAGGCGTGTTTTCTGTCGGAAGACGGTGTCGGTTCTCGTGGTTGGCTGCGAGGGGACTGCTGGTTGACCCGCGATCGACGCCGTCGGACGGAGCTTGCAAATGTGGTACCCTCTGCGGATTTTCGTTGACAACTGCAAAACAGAATGATATTCTTATTCTGATATGAGCGGTGACGCAGCTCAACTCGACCAGCTTGTTCCCCAGCAGCAGCGCAGCCGCGCCACGCGTCGGCGGATTCTGACCGCAACCAACGTGCTGCTGAAGTCTCGCTCGTTCGAGTCTCTGAGTGTGCAGGAAATCTCGACGCTGGCGGGATGCTCGATCGGCGCGTTCTACGGGCGCTTCCGAGGGAAGGACGACCTGCTCAACCCTCTGCTGGATCGTCACAACCTGGCCATTGGTCGGTGGATCACACGAGCCCTGGCAACGCCGAGCTGGCATGAGCTGCCGTTGAAAGAACGGCTGGTTTGGGTTGTTCGGATGAACGCCCAAGCGCTGCGGAGCCGGCGCTGGTTGATCAGCCAGTTGACGTTGTATGTGCGGCAGGGCGGTGTGACATTGACCGAGACTCAGAAGAGGTGGCGTTCGGACTTCGCGGCCCAAGTTCGCAACCTTCTCATGGATTGTGCCGCTGAGGTTGCTCACCCGGATCCCAGCGACGCCTTCGACTTTGCCTTGTTTCTCATTTCGACGCTGTGTCGCGAGCGAGTGCTCTTTGGCGAGCTGTCGGAACGGATGTGGATCGCGACGGGCGAAGAGCAGTTGGTGCGGGAGGTCTCGCAGGCCGCCTTCGCGTACTTGACGTGCGGACCAGCTCCTTGTGGAGGGCGGGCGTGAGCCGAGGCGGCGAGGCCCATGTGCTTCGGAATAGGAACTCAGGAACTCGATGGTGGGGGGGGACGGGGAGAGTCGATGCGAGTTGTGCATTCTGCGGTGTTGGGATTTGTCGCGGTCGGTGCTCAGATCATCGCGCGGGCGGACATTACCGAAAACTTCGAGTCGTACCCGCTCGGTTCTTTCCCGGGCTCTCGCTGGACGGACGTGGGAACTCTCGTCCCTGGATCGACCGCGCCGAGTCCGTCGGGGACCGTCGTTTCGACGAGCGGGCCGTCGGGAACCACGCAGGCATTCCAGACCGTGCAAGCGGTGAGTCAAACACAGGGGATCGTGACCGGGATCTCGCCGGCGTCGATCGTGTCGATCAGCGCCGACGTGCGGTACGACCGGTTTGATAACTCGACGAACAAGAACGGCGGGGGTTGGCCGCTGGCGTTGGGGTTCTTTCAGTGGAGCGCGGGCAACGATCCCAACTTCTCGCCGCAGGTGACGCTCTACTCCGACAGCACGTTCAAGAACTGGTCGCTGTACATCCAGAAGAGCGCGGACCCGACGAACTTCCAGTTCATCCGCCTCACCTCGCTGATCACCGCGACGAACACCTGGTACCACATGTCGCTCCAGGTGGACACCGCGAACGGGATCATCACGTCGCAGGTGCGTCTGGCGAGTTCTTCGACGTTCATCGTGAACAACACAAGGACGATCACGGGGTGGAACTCGGCGTTTGCGCAGTACAACCTGGGCGGCGCGATCGACGGTGAGTATTTCACCAACGCGACGATCGGTGGTCAGGCGACGGTGGACAACATCGTGCTCGTGCCGACGCCGAGCGTGGTTGCGCTCGGGATGGTGGGGGTGTTGCCCGCCGCCGCCCGTCGTCGGCGAACGCTCGGCCAGTAGCTCGATTTCGTGACAGCGTGACCCCCGCGAGTGCGGTCGCTCGGACCTCTCCGAGCGGCCCCTCGTGCGCTCCGTGGCAGGTTTCATCTCTGGAAGGCCCACGTATGAGATCAGGATTTCTATGGATCGTTTCGCGATGCCTGGTTGCGCTGGCGGCGGCGCTGCTCAGCCCGATCGCGCCCGGGCAAACCAGCACCCTCCGCGTGGTGACCTCGGAGGCAAGCTTCGGAGCTCCCGCGCTCTCTGACGACGCGGGCCGAGTCGTTCTCCAGGCCTCCGGGGGCTCGTTGCCCTATTCGTTCTCGATCAAGGCGGGTGTGCTCCCGCCCGGGCTCGCGATAGCGGGTTCGTCGGCGATCTCTGGAATCTATGAGGCGGCGGGCACTTGGTCGTTCACCCTTCAGGTGACCGACGGCAAGAAGCGTGTCGCAACGCGGGACCTCACGCTCTCGGTGTACCCCGTGCCGCGTCCGATCCCGGCCAACATCCCGTTCACGATCTCGTGCCCGTACATGCCCCGCCCCAAGTGGCCCTCCCACGGCACGGAGTTCTTCCTGCTCAACAACGAGCGGGACGCGATCAAGGCCACCCAGGGGCAACGCATTCCTTTGCTCGGGCAATACGACGGCACGAACACCGAAGTCATCGACTGGCAGGTGAACTGGGCGACCGGGGTCGGGATCACGAACTTCGCGTTCAACGACTGGTGGATGCAGGGCGTGGAGCACCCGCTGTATTCCACCAGCCTGAACGCGTTCCTCGCGTCGCGGTACGGCGCCCAGATGACCTTCTCCGTTCAATACAACGGCGGACGGACCTTTACGAACCAGGACGCGGCGCAGGCGCTCTTTCTGGAACACGCCCTCCCCTTCTACGCCACGAACTACTTCACGCGCCCGAACTATTTTCGCATCGACGGGCTGCCGGTCATCCAGATCCTGAACATCGGAGCGGCGTTCGGGAGCTACGACCCGGGGACCATCAAGGCCGCGATCGAGCGCGCCAACGCGGTGATCTGCGAGGCGACCAAAGGTGAGTCGTGCGGAGCGTACTGGATCTGTTCCGACATCGGCGTGCCGACCGTGGACTTTTCGCTCGTCGGGTCTGCGGGGTTCAACGCGGTTCACCCGTACTACGTGACGCAGCACATCTGGCCGGAGTACACGCCTGCGCTGTGGAACGCGCACCTCCGAACGGATGAGGAGCGGTTTGGGAACGCCGACTGGACGAGCTACCGCCGGGTACTTCGACGGCGTTGAGTGGATTCGTGGTCCCGCAACTGGGCGCGGCGCTTGAAACGGCGTTCCTCAACGGAATGAAGTTCGTTCCGACCGCGAGCACCGACTTCGATTCACGCCCGGTCTTCTGGCTGTGGGACCATCTGTTCTACCGCGGCCAGACGCCGGCCTCCTACGCGAACTACCTGAACGGGATGCGCCTGATCGCCGAAGGGCACCTGGAAATACTCCCGGTGTGCTCGAACACCGGCAAGCCGGTCTTCAGCGTGGGGCCTTGGAACGAGCAGGGCGAGAGCAGCACGGTCGAGCCCGGGTACAGCGTGTTCACGCCCCCCAACGCGGCCGGGGTCGCGGATCCCTTCGCGATGCTCCGCGTGCTCGGGCGTGTGTTCGGGGTCTCCCCGAAGTTTCAGGCCCCGGCCCAGGGACGCAGTTTCACCCTGCCGTATCCTGAGAACAAAAGCGTTTGGACCTTCGCGCGGCCCTCTGACGTTGAACTCTGGCAGTCTCTAGGCGACTCAGAGCTCTCGTGGAACGGCGAGCGGGGCGCGATGGTGGTCCGAGGGTTCGTGCAGCAGTTCTTCGACGCGGACGGCTTGCCCATCGTCATCCCCGTCAACCTTCTGACCCCGCTCAAGACCCCGGCCGCCCCGTTCCAGTATGTCACGCTCCGAATGCGAACGCTGAGCGGCGCTGAGAGCGTCAGTGCGATTTCAGTCGGATGGAAGGGTTCGGACTACTCGGCGTCGGCCCACGAGTTCGGAGCGCCCCAGGAACCAGAGCACCGCTTCTACAGCAATATCGCTGGTGTCGCGTTCGCTGATGAGGTTCCCGGTACCGACCTTACCGATTACACGTTCGCCGTCGGGTTTGACCCGTCCGTGACGCGCTGGAACGGAACGCTTCGTCAACTCACGCTGTCGTTCGCGGGCGCCGAAGGGCCGTTCCACGTTGAGATCGACCGGCTGTGGTTCCACTGAGTGTCGTGAAACGCCCGGGAACGGGCCTTGAGCTCACTCGCGGAGGGGAACTTGTCGAAAGGGAACTGAAATTGAGAAGCAGAGCGCACTTGATATCTCGAACGGCCGGCTGGGGAGCGATCGTGTCGTCGTTGATCTGCGCGGCACCCGCCGCTGCGCGAGACCTTCTCGTCTCATCTCGATTCTCGAACACAATCATCCGATACAACGACGCCACGGGGGCGCTCGTCGGTACCTTCGCCTCGGGCCCCGAGCTCCAGAACCCCAACGGCATCGCATACGGCCCGGACGGGAACTTGTATGTTGGGCTCGGCGATGCCGGTGCGATCCTGCGGTACAACGGGCAGACCGGGGCATTCATCGACACCTTCGTCCCGGCGGGGCTGGGCGGGCTGGCGAGCGTGCGCGATATCGCGTTCGGGCCGGACGGCAATTTGTACGCCGACTCGGGCACGACCAAGCAGGTGCTCCGCTACAACGGTTCGACGGGAGCGTTCATGGGAATCGCGGCCTCCGGCGGCGGGCTCAACGGGCCGGTCGGTCTGACGTTCGGGCCCGATGGTTCGATGTACGTGGGCGGCGCGCTCTCCAACCGCATTTACCGGTTTAGCCCGGCGGGGACACTGCTGCGCACCTATAACCCGGGCACGCTGAGCAACGCGACCGGTGTCGCGATCGGGCTCGACGGGATGCTGTACGCGTCGATGTCTGTTTCGAATGTCGTGGCCCGCTTCAACCCGGACACTGGCGCGCTGCTGGGGACCTTCGGCGCCGGCACGGGGCTGAACACGGCGATCTACTCAACGGTCACGCCCGGAGGCGACTTGCTCGTGGGCTCGTTCGGGGACGACAGTGTGCGCCGCTTCGATCCGGTCACGGGCGCGTCGCACGGTGTGTTCATCGCGCCCGGGCTCGGCGGGCTTGACGGGACTCACGATCTGGTGTTCATGCCGGTGCCGGGGCCGACCGCGGCTGGCTTCGGCGTGGCGCTGATATCACTGATCGGGACTCGTCGGCACCGAGCGGTCCCGGCGCCGCAACGCGGCTAGAAGGGTGCGAACGGAGCGGCCGAGCCGTCACCGGACCCTAACGCCGGGAACGTGAACAGACAGCCATTCCTTGACGGTGCTCAAGTATCCCGGCGCCAGTTTCGTCGCATCCGCCTCCTCATCTTCAAGGAGCTTCCCTCCGCCTGACTCGAATAGTGCATGGTTTGAACCCGGAATCACGACATGCTCAAGCTGCTTTTTATCAGCCAATGGTTTCGATCGGAGGCGCTCCACCGATTGCGGCGTCGGGGTCATGGTGTCGAACTCGGCAAAGATCAGCAGCGTCGGGCATTCGAGTCGAGCGAGCGTGGGGGTTGGGTCGTAGGTGCCATTCGGGCGCCAGAACGCCTCGTCGGGCAGTCGTTCGGTGACGTTCTTGAACCAGGGTTTGGAACGCGATTCTTCGGTGGCCGTGTCGTAGCGGTCCTTGCCTTCGCCCGTCGAGGCGTACTCGTATTTGATTCGTCGGTACGCGACGGCCTGGTCGATCTGCTCTGGCGTGAAGGACTTCGCCAGTTTGATCCTCATCGATTCGCGCCCTCTGAACTCTTCCTGCGTGATCGGATCCACCACCCCGCCGCACTCGGCGATGACGAACGCGATCGCCCCGCCGGACCGCGCAGCGGCGAGCGGCGCGACCCAAGCCCCTTGGCTGTGTCCCCACACGCCGATCGCGTCGGGCTTGACGTCCTTCCGGGCGCGAAGGCTCCGGGCTCCCGCGAGCATGTCGTCGGCGTAGTCGGCGAACGATGCCCGCCAATCGGCGGCCTGGGATTCGCCGCAGCCGCGCTTGTCGAACACGAGGGCCGCGATCCCTTGCTCGACGAACATCATGGCCGGTCCGAGTGCTCCGTCGCGCGTTTCCTTCCCGGAACCGTGGGCGAGGACGACCGCTGGGAACGGACCATCACCGGGCGGAGTGAAGAGAACACCCGCGAGCTTTGCTCCCTGATTCGTAAACGAAACGGGCTCGGAGCGGATCAGAAAAGCTTCTGCTGTCCAGGCGGGTCCGTCGACGGGCGTGAACGTCACGGAGCCCGAACCATCGGGCGGCGTGAAAGTCAGCACGCCCGAGCGTGGTTCGACCCGGCCAAGGGAGGGTCCAAACGCGTAAGTTCCGGGCGACACGGGCTTGATACCACGGATCTCGCCGGTGGATGGTCGGACGAAGAACGATCGGTCGCGGTTGGTGGACGGCGAAATCAGGGTGAGTCCGTTGTTCCCGTCGAGCGAGTGATAGATCGCCGCGACGGGAAGCGTCATGCTTGTCTGGGCCGAAGAGGGTGCCCCCGAACTGGCCAGACAGAGCCCCGCGATCAGCGATCGTGCAAGTGTTCGAGCGATGACGGTGTACCTTTGCATGTGATCCTCCACGAAGAAGGAGTCGTCCGAGTTCCAGCTCCGTCGTTCTTTCGGCGCAGATCCACAGAAATTTCTTTGGGTGCGATGCAAGCACGTCGCCTCGTCTGCTTCGGGCAGCGCAGATCGCTGTCCATCGCCGCCCAAGGGTTCTCGCGCCGGTCGATCGTCAGACCGTCCCGCGGGCGTTTGTCCGGCCGCTCGCGTGAGTTCCAGGGCAAGGGTCCGAGTTGAAAAGGAGATCTCGAAGATGTGTGGTAACACGACGGTTGAGACCAACGAGCGGATCGCGAAGCTTGAATCCACCATCCGCGCCCAGCACCGATTTGCGGCCGTCTGCTGCGCGGTGGCTACCGGCGCGTTGCTCTTAGGGGTTTGCGCGCCCCCCGCCGCGGATACGCCCGAGATCGCAAAGGAAATCCGAGCACGTCGCTTGGTGATCGTGGACGACAGAGACGTGCCGCGAGTTGTGATCGGACAAGACCCCGTGGATACCCAGCGAAGATCGCGCGGCGCCGGGATCACCGTCCACGACGCCAGAGGCGACGAACGGGGAGGGTTCGGCACGATGGACGACGGTTCGGTAAATCTCGCGATGGACGCGCCGCGCGGCGTCGGGGCGCCGATGCGAGATCGCCTCGGCATGGGCGTGGAACCCGACGGGGCTTCGCACTTCATGCTGATCGACAACCGAACCTGCGGGGTTGTACGACTGCACAGCGACGGCGCGGGTGTCGGCGGCCTACAGGTTTTCAAGTGGGAGCCCGAACAGCACCGGGTCTCAACAAAGCTCTTCACCTTCGACGGCGAGAAACTGAGCACAGACCCCTGCTGTGAGTGAACGAGCGCGGTGGCACGGTAAACGATCGAATCGACGGGGCGACCACCCATACCACTCCTCTTGAAGAGTTGGTGAGGGTTGCCGAAGGGAACGAGAATCTTCACGGAGCGATCGTCCGCTCGATCGCTCAAAGGATCCGCCAAAGATGCTCCGAAGAATGGTGCGCGCCGCAGGTGTGTTCGTGTTGCTGGTGTGCCAATCGCTTGCGTGCGGGCAGGTGGCACTCCCGGCGAAGGAGAACACACCCAGGACCGACGTCAACAGCCAAGCGATCCTCAAGATCGGCGACCCCGCGCCTCCTCTCGTGGTTGAACGATGGTTCAGAGGCGAGCCCGTCGCGGCGTTCCGCCCCGGGCATGTATACGTGCTTGATTTCTGGGCGATCTGGTGCGGCCCGTGCATCGCGGGAATGCCGCGACTGACCGAGTTGCAGGCCCGCCACAAAGACAGCCTCACCGTCATCGGGCTGTGCGCCGAGGACAAGTGGGGCGGCACCGTCGAGGCGATCGAGAAGTTCATCGCCAAGCGGCCCGAGCGGACCGGCTACTCGTTCGCGCTCGACCCGCCCGCCAACACCGAGCACGAGGCATTCAAGGGTGTCAACCTCGCCGCCTACCTGTTGGCCGCCGATCTCAAGTCACTGCCGTCGGCGTTCATTATCGACCAGCACTCCCGCGTCGCCTTCATCGGGCTCCCGTCCGAGATGGATGCGACGCTTGAAGCTGTGCTGGCGGGAACGTTCGACATGCCCGCGGCGGCTGAGGCGTACCAGGTCCGATTGAACGGGCGCACTCGGCTGAAGGAGTTCCAGTTGCTGATTCGGGACGCGAAATACGATGCCGCGTACCTGCTGGGCGAGGCTCTCGTCCACGGCGAGCTTGCCAACGATTCGTGGGGACTGCTGGTTCTCGCGGAGGAATCGCTGAGCGACAAGATCGCGGTCGAGAACCGTCGCCCCTCCTTGGCCCGCAAGGCGATGGAGCGATCCCGTGATCTGAATCAATCGCGCGATCCCAGCGCCCTTTCGTTGCTCGCCAAAGCGTGCTGGATGATGGGCGACCAGGAGGAGGCGGTAAGGGTTCAGCGAGCGGCGATCGCACTGGCCGAGGGCGGGCAACGCGAGGCTCTCGAACAAGCCCTTGCCGGGTACACCGACCCGAAGAAATAGCGAACGCGATCTCGCGTGATCTCGCCACGGATTGGACTGCGGTCGAGGAACGATCGGAGATCACTCGATACTGCGCTGGTTGCCAGCCGCGGTGCTGATCGTTGTTCGCGGTTTGCTCGCACTTCCCGAGCCCGGGTCTCGCGTTCTTGGGAATCTGCGCCAGAGTTGTCAGAGGATCGAAATTGATGACAGAGCAGTCTTGAAGTCGGCGCATGGATGTTGGACGGGCGCGGCGCGATCCCATACGGGTCGCGCGTCAGCCCTCCTTCAAGGAGCTATCCCATGCAGAAGAACGGCTCATCTCACCGTCGCTTCAGTGGCCTTTCGATCACGGCCGCGCTCACTCTCGCGGCCGGCGGCGTGCTCAGCCAGACCATCACCGTGAACTGGTCGCAGGACGATTTCGTTGACTTCGGCGGGGCCCAGCGGGTCGCGGACCTTCCGGGTCCGGACGGGCTCATCACGTTCTCCGAGGCGGTAATCGCGGCCAACAACACTCCCGGGCCCCAGACGATTGAGTTCGCCGTGCCCCAATCGGACTGGTGGACGGTCTTTGGGAACGACCGTTGCTATTTCTACCACACGCTGATGGCTTATGTTTCCGGTGACGACACAACGATCGACTTCACCACCCAGACCGCGTTCACGGGTGACACCAACCCGGCGGGCAACGAGGTCGCGTTCTACTACGCCGGAGCGCCCACCGCAATCCCGAACATCTGGCTCGCCGGGAACCGAATTACGGTCAAGGGGCTCGACCGACTCATCGGCAACAACTTCCAGCAAGGGATCTGGATCACCGGGAACGATTGCCGCGTGATCGGGTGTACCACGACCGGGCTCACCATCCGCGGCGACTACGGCGGCGGGGCTCGCAACATCATCGGGGGCACCGGGCCGGGCGAGGGCAACACATTCTCCTCGCCCACGAACATCCTCTCGCGTGCCAGCGGGAACATCGTTCTCGGGAATATCTTTCGCTACGGGCTCCGCGTCAGCGGCGACACGTTCAGCGGCACATGCGACGACAACCGGATCGGCGGGCCAACCCTTGCCGAGCGGAACGTTTTTGCGGGCCACGGGTACACGGCCGAGGAGGGTCTTCCGGCGGGGACCGAGCTTGAGATTTATCACGCCAAGAACACGAGGGTGGAAGGGAACTTCGTGGGCACGTCCGACGACGGGCTCTCGGGGTTCGCCGAGCGTGTGGGCGCGACGGGCATCGGCGTTGGAATCGGTGCGGTCAACACGCTGATCGAAGGCAACACGATTGGCGGCATCCAGCGCACCGGCGGCGGGCACTATCAGGGCCTCCGCTTTGGCGTCGGCATGGCGGTAGTTGCCTCGGCCAACGGGACGATAATCCGCGGCAACCGCATCGGCGTGGGCGTTGACGGCGCCACGCCGATCTTGAACGTTCAAGGCATCACCGTCCAGTCCGATCCCAACGGCACGCCGTTCGATACGACCATCGAGAACAACACCATTACCACGAGCGAGACAACGGGCGTGCGCGTGCTCTTCTCGGGTTCGGCGCGGATCACGCGCAACGCGATCTTTGGCAACGGCGCGATGGGGATCGACCTCTCGACCGCCGGGGTCACGCCCAACGACCCGCTCGACGCCGACTCCGGGCCCAACGGGCTACAGAACTTCCCCGAGCTTGCGAGCGCGCGGGCCGACGCCGGGAGCGTGCGGATCACCGGCACGCTGAACAGCGCGCCGGGGCGAGTGTTCGTCGTTGAGTTCTTCAGCAGCCCGACGTGCGACGACTCCGGCAACGGCGAGGGTGCCGCGTACCTCGGCAGCGGGACCGTGAGCACCGACGCCGCCGGCGTGGCCCAGATCGATATCACGCTCGCGGCTGTCGCAAACGCCGGTTCGATTCTCACGGCGACGGCGACCGACGCGGCGACCGGGAACACGTCGGAGTTCTCGGCGTGCAGGCCCGTTGAGGCGATCTCGTGCAAGGCCGACTTCAACGCCGACGGCTTCGTCAACGGCGATGACTTCGACGGGTACGCGCTCGCGTTTGAGGCGGGCGACGCGACGGCCGACTTCGACGCCAACGGCTTCGTCACCGGCGACGATTTCGACGCGTTCGTGGTCTCGTTCGAGAACGGATGTTGAACAACGCAACAATGAGAACTGGTCGTTGGATCACCCCGCCCCTCGCCCAGATCAAAGCTATCCCGAACCACTTGCAAGGAGAGTTCCATGAAAGCCTCCCTTCGCTCATGCGCGGTGTTGGCATTCGTCTGGATCACCTCGCTGTCCGGACTGGCCCACGCTCAACCGCTGTACGAGTTCACTCTGGTCGACTCGTTCAACCCCGGCTACGGGCTGCGCGAAACGTACCTGTGGGATATCAACGATCAAGGGCTCGCGTGCGGCATCACGACCAAGGACGGTGCCTTTGGGTACCCGGGCATCGTCTGGAACGAACGCGATGAAAAGACCGTCGTGCCCGTTTCATACCCGCACGGCGTGAACAACACGGGGCTCGTGGTGGGGAACCTGAGCGTCTTCAACGTCTTCACCGGCCAGTCCTGGTCGCCGCCGACCTTGCCGGGCACGTACATCGGGCCGTTCTTCGGCGGAGTCAACGACGCGGGCGTCGCCGTCGGGGCGATCCAAACGTGCAACTGCTCGAACTCCGGCGGCGTCCAGCAGATCCCGTACGTGTGGGACGCCGCCGGCGGCGCGCGCACGATTGCGGTGCCGGGCGCCAAGGGCCTGTCGCGGATCAATAACGCCGGGGTGGCGATCGGCTGGACTGGCGGGAACTCGTCGCTCGATGGCTTCTTCATCGACCTCGCATCGGGTGCGTACACGACGCTCGAGAGCGTCTTCCCGGCCACCATCGGGTTCGGGCCCACACGGGCCTTCGACATCAACGACCACGGCTTGATCGTCGGCACGCGCTACGGCACGTTCCCGGTGTACTTCTATGGGTACATGTATGCGCCGAGCGATGGCGTGACCGTGCTGCCGTTCCCGGGCGATCCCTATCAGCAGGCGGTGAAACCCTTCGGCATCAACAACGCGGGTACCATCGTCGGCGAGATCTACATCAACGGGTCGTCCCGAGCCTTCGTGTACTCCGCGACAAAGGGCGTGCGCGACCTCAACGACGCAACGCTCGTCGCGGGCATCCCGTCCGGGTACACGATGATGACCGCGCAGAAGATCAACAACGTCGGCTGGATCGTCGGGTACGGCTACGGCGGGGGCGGCATGTACAAGTCGTATGTTCTCAAGCCGCGCGGGAGCGGGTGCCCAGCGGATTTCAACGCGGACGGGTTCGTGACCGGCGACGACTTTGACGCCTATGTCTCGGCGTTCGAGACCGGCACCGCGTCCGCCGACTTTGACCACGACGGTTTCGTGACCGGCGACGACTTTGACAGGTACGTCGTCGCGTTCCAGGGCGGGTGTTAGTGCTCACTCCCCCAAGATCGGACGGGCGGAGTTCGTGCTCGGGGGGCACTGACCGCTAGACTGAAACCTCATGCCGATCGGTCGAGCGAACTCTGGCCCTGTGGACGCGATTTGTGCGGAGCGTGGCGTCGTTGTCGCGGCGTTCCCTGCGGCGGCGAAGGCGGGCGCGGACGCGCTTTCCGCTGGGGGCAACGCGGTCGATGCGGCGTGCGCGGCGGCCTGGGCGCTCGCCGTGTGCGAGCCCGCCGAGTCGGGCCTGGGCGGGCAGACCACCATGCTCATCGCTCTGCGCGGTCAATCTCCGGTGGTGGTTGATGGGCACTCGATGGCACCGGCGTCGCTGCGTCGCAAGCTGGTGGGGCGAAAATCGCAGCGCCGAGGGATCCGTGCGACGTCCGTGCCGTCAACCGTCATCACGCTGGCCAACGCACAGAAGCGATTCGGAAAACTCAGCCTCCAAGATGTTCTTGCTCCAGCGATTTCGCTCGCCGAGAACGGGTACGCGATCACGAAGCTACAGCGCCGCGTGCTCAAGTGGTCGCAAAGGTTCTTCGGAACGTCGTCGGACGAAGCCCGGTTATTCCTCAAGCCCGGCGGCGGCGTGTATGAAGTTGGGGACGTCTTCCGCCAGCCGCTGCTCGCGGCGACTCTGGGCCGATTATCGCAAGCGGGCGCTGATGATTTCTACACCGGGAAGATCGCCGGTGAGATCGTGTCGGACATGCGCGAGCGCGGCGGGCTCATCAAGGCCAAGGATCTCAGCGAGCTGGCGTTGCCGATCGAGCGAGAGCCGCTGTCGATCGAGTATCGCGGGCATCGCGTGCTGTCAATCCCGCCGCCGGGCGGGGGCGTGCAGGTGCTCCTGGCCCTTCAGATTCTTTCACGCCTGATGGATCACCCGTGCGACGCGGCGTCTTGGCAGGTCCATCTCGCCGAAGCGACCTTGTCGGCGTTCGAGGAACGTGAGCGTTGGCCCGATCACCCGATGGACATGACCCCCTCGCTCGCTCACTGGACCGTGAGCGCCGAGCGTGCCGAGATGCTCATGAAGGCATCGAAGTCGGGCCCGAGGCACGCGCCGCCGCAGGACTCGCTCGGCGAGTCGGGGAACACGACGCACTTGTGCGCCTCGGACGCGCAGGGCAACGTTGTATCGCTCACGCAGTCCATCCAGTCCGTGTTCGGAGCCAAGGTCGCGCACCCCGCGCTGGGGTTCGTGTACAACAACTACCTCAGCACCTGCCCGCGGACGCCCCACCCGTACCGTCTGGGCTCGCGATGCCTGCCGCAATCCAACGCGGCACCGACGGTGGTGCTGGACGCGACAGGAGCGCCCCGCTTGGCTATCGGTTCGGCGGGCAGTCGTCGGATCACCTCGTCCATCGTGCAGGTGCTCAGCGCCACGCTCGACCGTGGCGTCCGCTTGAGCGACGCGATCGCCGCGCCCCGGTCGCACGCGCTGCTGGGGCGGTCCGTGTGGGTGGAAGAGTCGATGGACCCGGCCGCGCTCTGCGGTCTGCGTGAACGGTTCCCAAAGATCCGGGCGCTGAGGCCGCTCAATTACAAGCTTGGCGCGGTTCAGGCCATCGCGTGGGACCGTGCTAGCGGCATGCAGGCCGCCGCCGATCCACGCCGCGACGGCGCGGCGGCCTGGGCTCGGGAACGCCCATCAGGCGAAAGGACCTCATCGTGTTGGTGAACAAGAAAGTGATACCTCAAGACAGTGGGAACTAATGTCTGACGCATGATCGACCAGCCTGAGCCCACTGTCGGCGAGACCTGTCGTCGTGGTCGAGCGGTATTCTCCCGGTCCACTCAAACCTCCTTTCACTGTGAAAGATCCTCTGCAGACCTCAGTCCAAACGATGTCAGGCCAGTCCGATCTATCCCAGTCCGAGCTCCCCGCGATTGCCAAGCCCACGGTGCGCGCTCGGGACGTGCGCGGTTCGGGAAGGTTCACGGCACGCAACCTACAGATCCTGGGCGGTTTGATTCTCCTCCCCGCGGTTGTGATCGCCTTCAAACTCTCGGGGGTACCGAAGCTCGAGGCGATCTTCGGCTGGCTCTCATTCGAGCAGCTTCCCATGGCGATGAGATCGCGGACGCTCCACCTGCTTTTCGCGCCGGTCGGGGCGTTGGTCGTGGTGTTTTTTCGCTTGACGCTCGGGATCAGGGTTCTCGGACCGTTCAGGTCGGTGTTGCTTGCGATCGCCTTCCAGGTGACGGGGGCGGTCGTTGGGATGGTCTTCTTCGGGCTCGTTGTGGGCTTTGTGTATCTCCTCCGACCGATGCTGAAATCAATGCGCTTGCCGTTCTTTGGTCGCGCATCGGCCATGCTCGCGTCGGTCGCAGGTCTGATCGTGCTGGCGGTGCTGGTCGGGCTGGCGCTGGGCTTCCCGAGCGTCGAGCGCGTGGCCTATTTTCCGGTCGTTGTCCTGACTCTGACGGGGGACGCTTTCGCCACCGCGGTCCGTCGCGAGGGAACGCGGCTCGCGATCTGGCGCGCGACGGTGACGGCCGGGGTGGCGCTCTTGATTACGGCCCTCTCTTCAATCGAAGCCTTGCAGGATGTGCTGATACGGTTCCCGGAACTGCTGCTGATCGTGCTGGCGGGTGTGATCGGGGTGAGCGTGTTCATGAACCTGCGACTTTTCCAGCACCTCAACCCCGCCCCGGTCCGCAAGAAGAAGAAATCCGCGAAGGCCAAGCCGACCGGAGCCGCCGAACCCATCGCGATGGGCAACGCCCCGACCGAACCCTGATGCCGAGTGCGGCGCGGGCTTGGGACCTCGTATGAGCGCGTCGTCAAGACGTTCGGCGGGCCGCCCCGACATTCTTTGCATGATGCACTTTGGAATCGTATTTCTAGTGTTGCGCCGCACTCATTTGCCCGGCACGGTTGCACGCCAGAGCGACGAAGTTGTTGATCGGGGTGTGTTCGGACGGTGCCGAGCACACGCTGTTTCCGGCGGCTTTGGGCACAGCATCCATTGTGCTTCAGGCTGACAGTCGCGACCTCCAAACGACGCATGTGATCGTGTTGACCGTTGGAAATCAAGGAGTTGGCGATGCGTATCGCGGTGATTCGAAACAGAGAGAACGCGGGGATCATTGGCACCTTCGGCCGACCCAGCCCCGAGGTCTACGGCAAGCAGTCCGTGCAACGTGTCATCGATGCGCTCCGCGAGGGCGGGCACGAGGTCGCGTGCTTCGAGGGCGATATGGGCATGCTCCCCGCGCTCAAAGAGTTCTTGCCGCCCGACGCCGTGACCGGCAGGCCCGGCGGGATGGTCTTCAACATGTCCTACGGCGTGCAGGGCGATTGCCGGTACACGCACGTCCCCGCGATGCTGGAGATGGCGGGCATCCCCTACACGGGTTCGAGCCCGCTCGGGCACACGCTCGCGCTCGATAAGGTGATTACGAAGATCCTCGCGATTGAAGCGGGCGTGCCGACGCCCGCGTTCGCGGTGCTGAGCGGGCCGGGCCGATCGGAAGGTCCGTCCAGCGGCGATCTCTCGAAGATGCGGTACCCGATGGTCGTCAAGCCGCGGCACGAGTCGTCGAGCTTCGGGCTGCGGATGGTCGAGAACCGCGCCGAGCTCGACGCCGCGGTCGCGTTCATCGTGGAGCAGTACCAGCAGGAAGCGTTGGTCGAGGAATACATCGCGGGTCGCGAGGTCGCGGTGGGGATCATCGGCAACGGCCCGGGTTCGTGCTTGCCGCTGGTCGAGATCGACTTCGCGGGGCGTCACCTCGCCATGATGACCCACGCGGACAAAGTCCACAAGAGCGAGCAGGAGCCGCTGCGGATCTGCCCGGCACCTGTCGAGGCGGGGCTGGCCAAACAACTCCGCGAGATCTCGCTCAAAACGTTCCACGCCTGCCACTGCCGTGACTACTCGCGGGTGGACATCCGCATCGACCCGCAAGGTCGCCCGTTCATGCTCGAGATCAACTCGATGGCCTCGCTGGGCTGGGGCGGGGCGTACGTGCTCGCCGCACGTCAACAGGGCTTCAGCTTCTCCGAGCTCGTGTGCGAGATCGTGGACTCGGCCCACCAGCGCTACTTCGGTACGCCGGCTCCGCGCGGCGGCGCTCTGGCGGGCACGGACACAAAGACCTACGGCGAGGCATCGGCCTGATCACGGACACCTGTTCACGCGCGGCCGCGGGCTGGACCCCGCGTCGTCTCAAGGAGCGAGATATGCTTCATCAAAGCCTGCCGGTTGTGGTCACCGCCAACGTGCAACCGAGCGCACGCCGCGTGAAGTATCTGAACTCGATCGACCAGATCCCCAACATCCCGGCCGAGGACCGCGAGCTGCTCAAGAAGGTTTCCGAGCGGTACGTCTTCCGTGCCAACGACTACTACCTGCGCCTGATCGATTGGACCAACCCCGCCGATCCGATCAAGCAGCTCATCATCCCGCGCAGCGAGGAGCTCAACGACTGGGGCAAGCTCGACGCGAGCAACGAGGCCGCCGTCACGGTCGAGCCCGGCGTGCAGCACAAGTACAAGGACACCGTGCTCCTCCTGTGCAACGAGGTCTGCGGCGCGTACTGCCGCTATTGCTTCCGCAAGCGTCTCTTCATGAACGACAACGAAGAGGTCAGCAAGGACGTCTCCGTCGGCGTCGCGTACATCCGCGAGCACCCGGAGGTGTCGAACGTGCTGCTGACGGGCGGGGACCCGCTCATCATGGGCACACGCCGCCTGCGCGAGATCATCGAGCAGTTGCGCGCGATCCCGCACGTCAAGATCATCCGCATCGGCTCGAAGATGCCGGCCTTCAACCCCTTCCGCGTGCTTGACGATCCTGAACTGCAGGACGTCTTCCGCACGCACTCAACGCCCGAACGTCGCATCTACCTCATGTGCCACTTCGATCACCCGCGCGAGCTGACCGACGAGGCCCGGGCCGGGATCGCCAGACTGCTCGAGTGCGGCGTGACGTGCGTGAACCAGTGCCCGATGATCCGCGGCATCAACGACAACGCCGACACGCTCGCCGAAATGTTCCGCGAGCTCTCGTACATCGGGTGCCCGCAGTACTACGTCTTCCAGGGACGCCCCACGGCCGGCAACGAGCCCTTCGAGGTGCCGCTCGTGGAGGGCTGGAAGGTCTTTTCCGAGGCAATCGTGCGCGAGTCAGGGCTGGCCGGTCGCGCACGATTCTCGATGTCGCACGCTTCGGGCAAGGTCGAGATTCTGGGCGTGGACTCTGACAAGATCTACCTCCGCTATCACCGAAGCAAGTACGCCGAGAACAGCGGGAAGTTCTTCGTCTGCGAGCGCGACGACAACGCCTACTGGCTCGATCATCTTCGCCCGGTCGCGGGGTCCTTCGTCCCCAGGAACGTCCAGTTCGCTGGCTCGGATCTTTCAACACTGGTGAACGCCTAGACAAGGATTGCTCGTGACGGATCTGGTCGGCACAACTCTGGATCGCTCGCGGGCACCGCACTCCCGCCGGCGCGCGTTCACGCTCATCGAGCTGCTCGTCGTGATCTCCGTGATCGGCGTGCTCATCGGCATCCTGCTGCCCGCGCTCTCGTCGGCGCGTCGTTCGGCGCAGTCGGCGCGAGAGATGGTCATGCTCCGCCAGGTCGGTACGGCCTACAGCATGTACGCGGACAGCAACAAGGGTGCCGTTGTGCCCGGCTATTTGCGCGGATCGTGGGCCCGCGCCGATCGACGCACCTTCATGGTCTACGACAACCCCAACGACTCGAGCGAAGACTCCCGCCTGACCGGGGGCATCATCCGGACGTACCCCTGGCGGCTCATGCCGTACCTTGACTTCGCGTTCGGCTCCATCGTCACCGATCGCTCGCTGCTCGCCACGCTCCGCGATCGGCCCGACGACGCCAAGGACGGCCGACCCTTCCAGCGCGCGATGTCCAAGCACCCCAGCTTCGGGATGAACACAACCTACGTCGGCGGCGACGCGCACCGGGGCGCGTTTTACGCACCGTCGCTGAAGCGGTGGGGGCCTTTCTACGTCGTCCGACAGGACCAGGTCGCGCTGCCCGGCCGTTTGATGGTCTTCGCGTCAAGCCGCGCGGTGCTCGACAACTCCAACGGCCAGAAAGTGCCCGGTTTCCACCGCATCGAAGGCCCGTGGCACGCGACACCAACGTCAAACTCCGTCCCCGCGTTCATCAAGTGGCTGGCCCCGACAAAGTTTGACGCGGACAAACCCACCACGACCTACGGCCATCTCGACTTCCGCCACGGCGGGAAGGCCGCAGTTCTTACGTTCGATCTCCACGTTGACAAACTCTCGCTCGAACAACTCACCGACATGACCCGGTGGAGCAACAAGGCCACGAAGGCGAGCTGGCAACCCAAGTAGAAACATTCGCCTTCGCAGCGGCGACATCTCAGGACACTCATGACTTCCGCAACTCAAACACTCGCAAGCTCGCCTCCCAAGGTCGCCGGCGCACGCGCCTGGGTTCTTGTGGGGGTGACCGCGCTGCTGATCGCCGCCGGCGCGTTCGCTGTTGATCGGCTCAGGTCCAAGCCGAGTCGTTCCAAAGGCGCAGCCGCGAGCGTTGTTTCGCACGAACCCAGCAAGAAGCAGCAGCGTGCCGCCGAGTATAACTACCCAACGCCTTCCTCCACGCTCCCCAGGTCCATCGCCGTTTCGTACGACCCCGGCAAGGACCGCACGACGATGACGCTCTCCCTGACCGGCCTGGCCGCGAACGTGCCGTCGGCGTACCGGGTGAGCGGCTTGAGTCTCAGTGTGATCTCCGAGTTCGCTGGTCAATCGCGCAACCCAGACGCCGGCGAGCTCTCGGTGCGCTGCGTGCTGACAGGGACCACCACAACGCCCGGCGTGCTTGCGCCTTCGTCACCGGTTGCGACGTTGAGCGCCGACGGCAAGACGTTCGAGTCACGCCCGCCGCCCTCGAACAAATCGCCGTTCCGAACCGAAACGAGCTCCTCCGGGACGCGCGAGATCGTCGAGTTCCGCCTTTCCACATCTGGACTGATCGCGCTCGCCCACGCCAAGTCCGTGTCGGCCCAGGTCGGCACGGCCACGCTGACGTTCTCACCCACGCAGATCGCCGACCTCCGAGAGTTCGTCGCGCGCATGAACCCGCGTAGCTCACCGAAGTAGCCATAGCCAAGTTGCCCGAGCCAATCATCCCAACGGAACAAAGAGAGAGACACACCCATGAAGACCGCCGCGTCACTTTCCATCCTTGCCGCCCTCGCGACGACCGCGCCCTGCTTCGCCGCTGGCGAGAACGGGCCGATTGTCATCACCGAGATCATGGTCAACCCCCACGGCACCGACGAGGGACAGGAGTGGGTGGAGATTTACAACCCCACCAACGCCGCTGTGTCTCTCGTCGGTTGGCACCTCGAAACCGGGCGCGGGGTCACCTCCAACTTTCCCGCGGGAACCTCGCTCGCCGCCCATGCGGTGGCCGTGGTCAGCCCCAAGCGCGGCGGCGTGCTCGGCCAAGCGTCCACGCGCAAGTCAACCTATGTCAACACGCAGGCTTCATGGAACACCGCCTGGGGCACCGGCATCCAGGTCATCTTCGTCGAGTCTTTCTGGGACTACCCCGCCGATCCCATCCCCATCGTCGACACCATCAACGGGCTGGACAACTCGCCCGGCTCGACCGGCGAACGCCTGCAACTCCGCGACGCGTCCAACAAGCTCATCGACGAGGTGCTCTTCTTTGACGACGAGGTGACCGAGACCCCCTGGCCTGACGACAACGACAGCGGATCAATCCAGCTCCTCCGCGACTTTACCGCCAGCATCACCGACAACAACAACGGCGCGGCCTGGCGTCTCTCGGGCCCGGGCGACGGGCTCGGTTCCTCTCTCGCCAACACCGCGCTCCCCGCGTTTCCCGGGCTCATCTCCTACGGCACGCCGGGGCGCTTACCGACTCAGTTGACCACCGACTGCAACGGCAACGGCATCAACGACGCCGTAGACATCGTCCACGGCACTTCCGCCGACGCCTTCCCCTTCAACAACATCCCCGACTCCTGCGAGGGCGATTGCAACGCCAACCTCATCGGCGATCTCACCGAGATCGCGCTCGACTGGCGCAAGGACCGAAACGCCAACGCACAGCTCGACTCCTGCGAGATCAACGCGGCGGGCGGCGTGGGCGGCGTCGGTGGCACCAAGGATACCAACGCCAACGGCGTCCTCGATTCCTTCGAGAACAAGCCCAACGTCGTTATCACCGAGATCATGTACAACCCCGCTGGCGATGACGAGGGCAAGGAGTACGTCGAGATCTACAACGCCGGCGCCACGCCCGTTGACATCAGCGGCTGGATGCTCCGCGACCTTGAGGGCGATCCCGCGACGGGTGCGATCCCCGCCGGCACCACCATGCTGGCAGGCGAGGTCATCGTGCTCACGGCCGGGTCGGGCCCGGGTGTGCCCGCCGACATCCTCACGCAGTTCCGAGCCGCGTGGAACATCCCTGCCGCAGTGAGGGTCTTCGCGATGAATCCCTGGCAGGACCGCGCTCAACGGGCAACCTTTACCGAAGAAGTCCTCGCGCTCCTTGACGCTTCGGGTCAGCCCGTCGACGTGGCGGACTACGAGAACCCCCAGTACGTCGTCGGAAGTTCCTGGCCAGCGATCGACGGCAGCTCCAGCATCTACCTGCTGCCCTCCGCACTCAACAAGACCGCCAACGACACCGGAACGAACTGGCGGCTCTCCATGACGAACCTCGACGGCGCGTACGACAGCGTCGAGACCGCGTTCATCACGGACATCCGCCACACCGGCTCCGTCGGCAGCCCCGGGATCGTCTGGAAAACCGCACATCAGACCCCGACGGGCGAGGCCGTGATCTCCGAGATCATGTACAACCCCAACAGCAACAACGGCTACTTCAACGGCTCTGTCCCACGCACCGAATGGATCGAAGTCTTCAACCCCGGGTCCGCCGCGCTCAACATGTCCGGCTGGTACCTCCGCGACGAAGACGGCCACTCCGGCCAGGTCGCTGGTAACACCATCATCGCGCCCAACGGAACGCTCATCCTCATCCCGGTCGGCGCCGCCGCTTCCGCGTCCCAGGCCGAGGCTGACTTCCGCGCTTCGTGGGGCAACATCTGCCGCGTCGCATCCCTCGTGGGCTGGTCGGACCGCGAGCCCCTGCCCAACATCGGCGCGCTGAGCAACAGCCCGGCACCGGGCACCGAGATCCTCACGCTCCGCAAGGCCGACGGTACCGTCGTTGACGTGGTGAACTACGACGACGACGGAACGATCTGGCCCGCCGACGCCGCCGCCGCCGCGCCCGGGCTCGGAACCGGCTGGAGCATCTACCTCTTGCCGGGACACTACAACGCGGACGACAACGACCTGGGCTCGAACTGGGCCGCGAGCCTCCAGGGAATCGACGGCGCTGATATTAATACCCAGACCGCGATCTTCAACGGCTTTGACATCGGCTCTCCGGGCGTGCTCGCGGGCATCGCCGACCCCGGCTGCGGCCCAACCTGCCCTGCGGACTTCAACGGCGACGGTTTCGTGACCGGCGACGACTTCGACGCCTTCGTGATCGAGTTTGAGGCCGGCAACATCAGCGCCGACTTCGACGCCGACGGGTTCGTCACGGGCGACGACTTTGACGCGTACGTCCTGGCGTTCGAGGTCGGGTGTTAAGGGCCGTTCGCTGACCCCCGTTGATAGATGAGTTCCGGGCGGTCGTTTCGTGTGGTGGCTACTGGGAAATGGGGCGGCCGGGGGGCCGCCCCATTCCGTTTCACGAGCGCGCCAGCACCGGGTTCAAGTGCCTGCAAAATAGATAATTACAGAAAATATTCCCGGCACCGTTGAATTGTTGACATAGAGGTCAACAATTTAGCGCATGGTCCTGGGAAGGGCCGTCGATCGGAGTTCGCGGTTTCGGCTCAAACCCACGTTGACGCTCGCGGAAGCCCACGACCGTCCGCTTCTTGAAAGGGCATTGATCGTGAAAACTGCTGATCGACTCGTCAATCCCAACGTTCCTTGTCGCCCGGTCTTCGGCATTCCGCTCGCGTTGACCACCGGCTTCCTGTGCGGATGCTTGACCCTCGCGAGCGCTGCGGGGCCCACCTACTCCTGGCGCTACTACCGCCCCGGCAACACCGGCATCCAGGGCGATTCCAACCAGTCGATCTGGATCGCGCCCGACGGGGACCCGTGGATCGCGGGGTACAACCCGGTCGCTGAAGAGGGCGGCGTTGCCAAGTTCATTCAGGCCGAAAATCGCTGGTTCAACGTCTCCAACATCGACTATCCGCCGTTCGGCAGCGCCAACGATGTCGGAACCTCGCGTGTGAGCGACATGGTCGCCGACGGTCAGGGCAATCTGTGGCTGGGGACGTGGCGCGGGCTGCTCCGCATGAACCTCGCGGCCGGACCGAGCTCGCTCGTGAAGTTCGGCCCGGACAACTCGCCCCTTCCCGGCGGGCGCACTTCGGACGTCACGCTCGCGCCCGACGGCTCGATCTGGGTCTCGGCGGATTCGGTGAGCTGGGGCGGCGGCGGGCTGACACGGTACCAGCCCGCGACCAGCACATGGACCCATTTCGACGGACGCGGCGGCGGCAAGATCGCGGCCCAACCCAAACCGGGAGGCGGGTACTACCTCTGGGCCTCCACCAGCGGGCTCAACCCCGTCGAGCGCTGGGACAGCACCACCAATACATGGACCACCTTCCCGACCACCGCGGGCAACCCGGCCATGATGTTTTCGCTGGATTCGGCGGACGCGGCCGGGAACGTGTGGATGTTGCGATGGACCGGGCCCGGCTTCGAGCAGACGCTGGACTGCATCCGCCCCGACGGAACCTGGATCAGCCCGCCGCTGCCGCCGTTGTACACGGGACTCTCGGCGCCCTTCGCCGCGATCAGGCCGTTCGGGAACATGCAGGCGTACCTGATCGTGATCGCACCGGATGCGACGTACCACCTCCACCGTTTCAACGGCTCGTCGTGGACCGATCTTGGGGATGTTCCGCACAGCGGGTTCATCGATGATCTGGACATCGCGCCCGACGGCACCGTCTGGGTTTGCGGCTCGGGCCAGGGCGGCGCGATCCGGCGTGACGCCGTCACGGGTCAGTGGCAGCGCTACCGCGTCTCCAACACCAGCCAGTTTGATTTCTTCAATGCCGATCTCTCGGTCGATCAAGCCACCGGCGATGTCTACGCCTGCGCCAACGCCGGATCGGGGATCGGCGGCATGGTGAAGTTCGACGGCGTGCGCTGGACCTGCTGGGACCAATACACCTACGGGCTCGGCAACGACTGGCCCTTCCCGACCGACAACAGCGAAGCGGTCTGCGTGCGGCCTTCGACGGGGAAGATCGCCGTGAACCCGATGTTCAATTTCACTCACCAACTCGATCCCGAGACCAACGTGTGGTCCTCGATCCCGGGATTTGTTGACTCCATCCGGCAGTACCGCGAGGACTCGCTGGGTCGGCTCTGGGCGATCGGTCACTACGGCGGCCTCGGATACTTCAGCGGCGGCACGTTTACGTCCGTCCGCAACGCGGGCTGGGGATTGGCTCTGCAGGCGGACCCGGATCGACCGGGCACCGTGTGGGCCAACCAGGACTGGGAGATCGCACGCACGGACGGGCTGTACTCCCTCGTGCGCACGGTTGACGACTTCCCCGAAGTCGTCGCCAACGGCGGGCTCTTTACCGGGCTCGCGGCCGATCACAACGGGATCGCGTGGGTCGGGACCTGGGGACAGTTCAACAGCGCGGGCAGCACGCTGCTCCGCATCGACGCGAACACCGGGTCGTACCAGATCTGGCAGCACGACCTCGGCTGGCCGTTCCCGGGCGAGCATGTGCGCCCGCAGTTGGTCACGCCCGACGGACGGTTGTGGATGACCTACGACAGCGAGTTCCCATCGACCGACATGGGCCTGCTGTGGTGGGACGGCACAAGCGTCGGCACCTTCCCTGCGCCCCCGAACGGCGCGTGGCAGTGGGGCGGTCTGCCGCACGCTGGGATCCTGGACATCGAAGTCAAGATCATCCCCGANNNCCCCGACGGCTACGAGCTGTGGATGAGTTGCATCAGCCGTGGGCTGGCGGTACTCAAAGTCACGGGCACGACCTGCCCGTCGGACTTCAACGGCGACGGGTTTGTCACGGGCGACGACTTCGACCGCTACGTCGCGGCCTTCGAGGCTGGGGACAGCACGTCGGACTTCGATCACAATGGCTTCGTCACCGGCGACGACTTCGACGCCTATGTCGTGGCTTTCGAGGCCGGGTGCTAGGACAAGTTCCTCCGCGGCATGGGGTCTCAAGCCGGTCCAACCCCATGCCTGGAATCGTGACCGTTTCATCGTTCGTCATCCTTTGAAAGGCTTGGTCATGTCAACGCAAGTTCGCACTGCTCGCGGATGCCGTAACTTCGTTCATCTTGCCTCCGGTTTGTGCGGTTTGGGCGCGATCGCTGGGATGGCGTGCGGCCAGACTTTCGTCGGGATGGGATTCGTTCCCGGGCTCGATTCTTCGTCCGCGCGAGGGATCAGCGCGGATGGGAAAGTGGTCGTTGGCGACGCCGGCCCGGCGTTCGGGGGGGTCGCGTTCCGCTGGACTCTCGCGGGCGGGATGCAGAGTCTGGGCACTCTGCCCGCGGGCACCTATTCGTTCGGACCTGGGATCAGCGGTGACGGCGCGGTGGTCACCGGTTACGGAGACACCGGCGGCCAGCAGCGTGCGTACCGCTGGACCAGCGGCGGCGGGCTGCAGATCCTGGGAGCACTCCCAGGAGCGGTTCAATCGCTCGGCAGCGCCGCCAGCGCCGACGGTTCGGTGCTGGTGGGCACCAGCGGCTCGACCAACGGGTACCGCGCGTACCGCTGGACCAGCGCGGGCGGGATGGAGGACCTGGGAACTCAGGCCGGGGGCGGAACCGGCGCGATCTCGTTGGGTTACGGCGTGAGCGCCCCGACGGCTCGGTCGTTGTGGGCGACGGGTATTCACCGCTCGGCGACACCGCGTTCCGCTGGACGCGCTCGGGCGGAATGCAGAACCTTGGTACGCTCCCGGGAGGGACGTTCTCGTATGCGTATGCAGTAAGCGCCGACGGGCTTGTGGTAGTCGGCGACAGTGACTCATCTTCGGGCGACCTGGCATATCGCTGGACTGTCGGGGATGGAATGGTGAGCCTTGGAGTGCCGCCCGGGGCGTTTGATTACATGGTGTGCAATGGCGTCAACGCGAACGGCTCGGCGATCGTGGGAAGCATCATCGGGGCCGAGAGCGTCGCATTCCTCTGGACCGCTCAGCTGGGAATCGTGGACCTCAACACCTTTCTGCCAGCGCTGGGCATCGATCTGACAGGGTGGAGCCTGATCGACGGCGGGGGAGTGAGTGCTGACGGACGCACAATCGCGGGCACGGGCATTCACAGCGGCGCACAGGAGGCCTGGATCGTGTCCCTCGGATGCCCCTCGGACTTTGACCACGACGGGTTCGTCACCGGTGACGACTTCGATCAGTACGTCGCGGCCTTCGAGGCCGGGGGGATCGCGTCGGACTTCAACCACGACGGCTTCGTGACTGGCGACGACTTCGATGCCTATGTCACCGCGTTCGAGGCGGGGTGCTGAAGTGATTGTTTTTCGTACCGCCGGCCGCTCAACCGGGACCGCTGGCGTTCGTTCTCGATTGTTCTGGTCGTCATTGGGAGAATTTGCCCATGCTTCGCACACGCATCATCGCCTTCCTCGCCGTCGCGGCCGCCGCGCGTCCGGCTTCTGCCCAGACGTGGACCCGGCAGAGCCCCTTCCCCACCAACCAGGACATCTACGACCTGGCTTTCACGTCGCCCACGCGCGGCTTTGTCGCCGGAACTTGGCGTGCGCTCGTTGAGACTCAGGACGGGGGCCAGACCTGGACCAAGCGCATGAGCGGCGAGTTGTCCTCCGACCCGTTCTACCGCGTCACTTTTTTCGATACTCAGCGCGGTTTCCTCTTCGGCAACAACAACGACGCCTGGCGCACGACCAACGGCGGCACAACCTGGTCACAGATGACGACCATGTTTGCCGGTTCGTGGTACTACGCAGACTTCGTCTCTCCCACCTTCGGCGTCGCCGGCTGCAACGGGGCGGGCGCGTACACCGCCGACGGCGGGGTGACCTGGAATATCCTCCAGGCGTGGCCCGACTCGCCGTTCTACTACTCGCTCGACATGCGCGACGCGTCGGTCGGGCTCAGCACCGGATGGACATCGTCCTCTTCCGGTCTCAGGGGCGTGCAGCGCACTACCAACGGCGGCAAGTCCTGGTCGTTCGTGCGCGAGGGGCTCGCCGGAAAGGTGCTGTGGCTCGACAACACGACCGCTTTATCGTTCCTGCTCGACGAGTCGGGGGGGACCACGATCGAACGCTCCACCGACGCCGGGCTCACCTGGCAATCGTGGGGCTCCTGCCCCGGCGACGTGCTCGACAAGATCGCCCGCGTGCACGGTGACACGTTCGTCGGCGTCGTCCACGCCGTGGGAACCGTCTACCGCTCGACCGACGGCGGGCGCACATGGGTCATGGTTATGCGCGGCCAGGGCGTTGGGAACCTGCCGTCCATGGCCCCGTGGTCGTT
This sequence comes from Phycisphaerales bacterium, assembly GCA_044221955.1. Taxonomy (GTDB): domain Bacteria; phylum Planctomycetota; class Phycisphaerae; order Phycisphaerales; family UBA1924; genus CAZCPB01. The sequence continues at coordinate 54,239 of JBGAOD010000003.1, forward strand.
CAGCTTCCCTGACCCCGACCACGGGTTCCTCGGCGGGCCCAGGGGCATGGTCTTCGGGTCCACCGACCGCGGCCTGACCTGGACCCAGCTCTCGAACGGTGTCGGCGAGGAGATCGCCGGGCTCGACATGGCAACCGACCAGGTCGGCTTCGCCGTTTCGGGCTTCCACACGCTCCGCACTACCGACGGCGGGGCCCACTGGCTCATCGTCCACAAGCCCGAGGTCACCGGGCAGGTCTTCGGACGCGACGAGCGTGCCACTTGTATCTCGGCTGTGGACGATCGGTTCGCCGTCGTCGCCGGCCAGGGCGGTATCGCGTTCCGTACGACCGATGGAGGCGACACCTGGGAGTCGGTGGGGTGGCCAGACAGCCTGACCGACATCTACACCGCCAACGATGTCCACTTCATCGACCACAACAACGGGTGGGTCGTCGGCACCGGCGATACATACGGCCTTGACCCCTCGGTCTACCGCACCACCGACGGCGGCACTTCCTGGACGCCGGCCGCGCTCCCACACGGGTACTTCTCCGCTGTCGATTTCACCGACGCTCTCCACGGCTGGATCGCCGTTGCCAGCAAGGTGGTTTACCGTACGATCGACGGGGGCGAAACTTGGACCCCGGCCACGATCCCGGCCGATTTTCTTTCTATCACCGATCTGGACTTCGCCCCCGACGGACGGACCGGATTTGTCACGGGCTTCTACGGCGATATCTACCGCACCACCGACGGCGGCGTCACATGGACCAACGTGTTCTACGACCCGAACTACTACGAACGCGCCAAAGGGATCAGCGTGGTCAGCCCGCGTGAGGCCTACTACACTGTCTTCAACACCAGCAACAACACACAGTTCGTCCGCTACACCAGCGACGGCGGGGCCACCTGGAAGAAGAGCGTCTTCCCCGCGTCATGGGTTCCCGAGTATCTGCAACCCGCCCGCATCGAGGTCACGCCCAGCGGGCGCGCGTTCGTCGGCGGCTATTGGGGCATCATCGCCACCACCACGCTGCCGCGTTGCGCCGCCGACTTTGATCGCAATGGGTTCGTTACGGGCGACGACTTCGATGGGTATGTGGGCGCGTTCGAGACTGGGGATACCGCCGCCGACTACAACGGCGACGGATTTGTAACCGGCGACGACTTCGACCTGTTTGTCAACGCCTTTGAGTCCGGGTGCTGAGAAAGGGAAGGCACGGCTGTGCGGGCCTTGGAGCGATCGAGACTCCAAGGTCGAATCAAGGAGCGTCAACATGCCCGCGACGATGAAAGCGTTTGTCATGCACCGTATCGGCGAGGTCGGGATCATCGACAAACCGATCCCACGCCCCGGGCCCCATGACGCGATCGTGCGCACGACGGCCGCGTTGATCTGTACGTCCGACACGCACACCGTGGGCGGCGCGATCGGTCCGCGCACCGACCTGACGCTCGGGCACGAGGCGGTCGGCGTCATTCACGAACTTGGCGAGGCCGTCGTCGCGACCGGGATGTTCAAGCTCGGGCAGCGCGTCGCCGTGAGCGCGATCACACCCTGTTACAGCTGCGACAACTGCCAGCGCGGCTACTCCAGCCAGTGCGGCGGGATGCTCGGCGGTTGGAAGTTCGCCAACGTCAAAGACGGCAGCATGGCCGAGTATTTTCACGTCAACGACGCCGTGGCGAACCTCGCGCCGATTCCCGACGGATTGACCGACGAGCAGGCCGCGTACTGCTGCGACATGCTCTCCACCGGGTTCATCGCCGCCGAGTTTGGCAACATCCCCATCGGGGGCAGCGTGGCGGTCTTTGGCGAAGGCCCGATCGGCATGATGGCCACCGTCGGCGCTCGTTTGCTCGGCGCGGGGCTCGTCATCGGAGTGGAGAGCAAGGCAAACCGGGCGTCGCTGGCACGCACGTTCGGCGCGGACCTCATCGTGGACTTCTCGAAGGAAGATCCTGTCGAAGCGATCCGCCGCGCGACCGGAGGCAAAGGTGTCGATACGGCGATCGAAGCGCTCGGGTCTCCGAAAACCTTCGCCGCCTGCATCAGCGCGACCAGGCCGGGCGGCACGATCTCCAACGTCGGGTACCACGGCGACGGCGACACGGTGCCGATCCCGCGCCTCGACTGGGGGGTCGGTATGAGCGACAAGACGATCCGCACCGCCCTCTGCCCCGGCGGGTCGGAGCGCATGGGCCGGCTGATGCGCCTGATCCAGTCCAAACGTGTGGACCCGCTGCCCATGACCACGCACCGCTTCAAGTTCGCGGACATCCAGCGTGGGTTCCGCATGATGCAGACCAAGGAAGACGGAATCATCAAACCGCTGATCACGTTCGCGTGATCATTCACCAGGCCATCCATCCGATGTAGAGATCCTTTCCGTAAGAACTCAACCTCTCACTCACCGAGGCGAAATCCATGGTCCACGAAGTTTCCGGCGACATCCTCCTCTCCTCCGCGCAAGGCATCGCCCACGGCGTCGCGCCCAACGACCCGGTCCACAGCGGGCTCGCGCTCTCGCTCCGCGAAAAATGGCCGGCCATGTACAAGGACTTTCGTCACTACTGCCAGACAACCCACCCAAAGCCCGGCTCGATCTGGAGCTGGGCGGGCGTTGGGGAAGGTGGCCCGGTGCGGATTGTCGCACTGCTCACGCAGGAAGGCGGCTTTGAGCACGGAGCCAGACCCGGGCCGGCTCACGCGAGCGCCATCAACCATGCGCTCAAGGAGCTGCGCGGGTGGGTGGAGAGTGAAAAGATCAACAGCCTTGCCCTTCCGCGTCTCTGCACGGGCGTCGGGTGCATGGAGTGGGAGGTTGTGTTGCCGCTCATCCATTGGCACCTGGGAACACTGCAGTCCAGCGTGTACGTCTACAGCACATTCCACAAGGGCGTGAGAGCGATAGAATCGAAGTAGCAGATTTCGTGGTCCCTGATGGCCGCCGGTGCTTGCAACGGTTGCAACATCCGCGACTCTCGTGGTTTTCAAGGAGCGAATGGCCATGGACACGACCGCAACAACCCAGTCTGAGAGCGCTTTGCGCCGCGAGATCGATCGCCTCAAGGCCGATCTTGAGAGGCTCCGCCTGGACTTTTCGGGTCTGACCGAAGACGCCGCCCACGCGACAAGGACGGGAGCGGCCGAGGCGAAGGAACGCGTCGAACGAACCGCGCGAGCCGCCGCCGCCAAGGGGCGAGAGTCCGTCGAAGCGGTCGAGGAACACATCGCCGCGCACCCACTGGCGTCACTGGCAGCCGCGTTCGCGGTGGGGATGGTCCTCGGGCTGGGCCTTTCACGCAAGGGCTAACCGTGCGTGCTATTTCAGAAATGATCGTGCGCATTACCGACCTCGCCGAAGCCGAGGGGAGGCTGCTCCGCGCCATGACCGTTCGCCTGGCGATGGGCATCGCCATCATCCTGGTGGCGGCGGGTGCGCTGGCGGCCGGAGTGACGCTCCTGCTGGCGGCGGTGTACATCGTGACCGCTGGTTGGGTTGGGGCGGCGGGCGGTGCCGCATTGACCGGCGTGCTCGCGCTCGGGATCGGGGGTTTCTTGGCCTGGCTCGGCCGGCGGATGGGAACATCGTGACACCCGCCGAGGCCAAATCGCGTTTGCTGGAACTGGGCCGCGAGGAATCGACTCCGGCCAAGTTGCTCGGGAATCCGATCGTGCTCGCGAGCTCCCTGCTCGCCGCCGGCGCGCTTCTAGGACGTGTGCTCGGGAGGCGCAGCAAGGATGGGGCCGGTGCCTCGCTCCGGCAGATCGCCCTGCGCGTCGGGCTTGCGGCGGCACCGTACTTGGTCGAGCAAGTTCTGCGGGGCTCTCGTTCGGGTCGCCGGTGAAACGCGGGGCCCGCAAGAGCCCTACGTCCGGCGTGGGTCAAGCCCTCTCGTAGTTTCCGGCACCGTTCCCAACTCCCCCCGAGTGTCACTGGCGATCCGCACGAAGCACGATCGTAGTTTCGCTCAGAGTCGTGGACGTTGGCAGGATGGAGCTCGAAAGTGCGGTGATTTGATTCCAAATATCACAGTGATATCATTGTGGTATCGTCTGGAGTACCCGGCCGCACCGCCCGCCCCAAGGAGCCCTCACCATGACCCCGGAGTTCGACGCCAGGCCTAGCCGCGGCGCGCTTGTTCTTGTCGCTGGTCTGCTCGGGTTTGTTGTTCTCGCGGTGGTCATCGGATACTCCGCTCACCAAGCGCAGCTGCGGGCCGGCAACCCCGGCATCTGGGGTTGGATCATCGCCGCGTCCGCTGTCGCGACGATCGTGGACGCCGTTTGCCTGAAGGGCCTCGCGATTGTCCAGCCCAACACCGGCCAGGTACTCGTGCTCTTCGGAACCTACAAGGGGACGATCAAGACGCAGGGATTCTGGTGGGTCAACCCCTTCGCCAAGCGAACGGCGATCTCCTTGCGCACTCGCAACATGGTCACGCCGACGATCAAGGTCAACGACATCCGCGGCAACCCGATCGAGATTGGCGCGGTGGTGGTGTGGCGTGTCGTAGACGCGGCCCGCGCGTCGTTCGACGTCGACAACTTTTCGAGCTTCGTGGACACGCAGTGCGAGTCGGCCTTGAGGCACCTTGCTTCGATCTACCCCTACGACGCGCACGAGGAAATGCACGATGGCAAGCCCGTGGCCCGTGAGAAATCGCTCCGCGGCTCCACCGACGAGGTCAGCAAGGCTCTCGCCGCTGAACTGCAGGACCGCGTCGCCAAGGCCGGCGTCACGATCGAAGAAACTCGCCTTTCCCACCTCGCCTACGCACAGGAGATCGCCGGCGCGATGCTCCGCCGTCAGCAAGCGGACGCGATAGTCTCGGCCCGTTTCCGCATCGTCGAGGGCGCGGTGGGCATGGTTGAGGCGGCGCTCGAACACCTGGACAAGGGCGGGAAGATTCAGCTCGACGACGAGCGAAAGGCCGCGATGGTCAGCAACCTCATGGTCGTGCTCTGCGGCGACCACAGCGCGCAGCCGGTGGTGAACACGGGAACGCTGTACACGGGGTGACGTGCGGTGGGGCATGGACAAGGAGAGTCCCACGCGCACGCGTGCGGAGCATTTAACGCCTCGTTTCGGCCCAGTTCGATCGGGCAGAGTAGAAATCCGAGTCAGGAGGGAGCAGGCACAAGAGGGACGCCTGTGCATCGAGATGCCGCAGGTGTTCCGCGGACATTCACGCGCTCAACGCCATGCCCGACGAACGCAAGTCCATCCTCCTCCGCATCCCGCCCGAGCTTTGGGAGGAGATCAACCGCGCTGCCCAGCGTGATCTGCGCTCGACCAACGCTCAGATCGAGTTCCTTCTCAGGCAGGCCCTGAGGACCAAGAGTGGGGGAGATCAAGCGACCAAGAAAAGGCCGGGCCAGCGTGCGTAAGCACACCTGCCCGGCCCCCGAGGAAAAGACGGTTGTCGTCCGCACGCCGACCGTACTCCGGGCGACCTGGGCCAGATTATTTCATTTTCCTGAGCGCCGCGACAATGGCCGCCGGCTCGTCACGCTTGCGGTAGTCTGCGTCCACGAATGCACGCACGATCTTCCCGTCACGCCCGATCACGTACGTCGCGGCGAGCGGCAGTTCCCACGACTCGTCGCCGTTGATCTTCGGCAGATCCAGACGTCCCTTGAACTTCTCGATCAGCGATTCCGGGAGTTTGTACACGATCCCGTACTGCCGCCCTACCGCGTTCCCCGTATCGCTCAACACCGCGAACTTCAGCCCGTGCTTTTCCGCCGTGGTTACCGTGCCGTCGGGCTTCTCGGGAGTCAGCGCCACCAACTGCCCGCCCGCGGCCCGAATCTCGGCTAGCGATTCCTGGTACGCGTGCAGTTGCACGTTGCAGTACGGGCACCAGCCGCCGCGATACCACGTCAGCACCACGGGCCCTGATTCGAGCATCGTTTGGAGCTGAACCGGCTTGCCAGTCGCGTCGTTGAGCGTGAAATCGGGCGCGGTCGCGCCGACTTGCAGTGCGCTCGCCATCACGCCCGAGTCGGCGACTTGTTTGATGCCGTCTTCGTAGAGCGCGATCATTTCTTTGGGAGCTTTCTGGACGGACTGGTTCTTCATGTCATCGAGTTTGGCCTGAAGCCCGCCGGTCGAACCGGCTGCGGATTCAGCCGCCTCTGCTTTCTTTCCGCCCAAGCGAGGATCCTCGCCGCTGGTCTTTTTCCAGTTTGCCTCGGCCTTGGGCAGTAGCGACTTCTCATCCTTCAGCCACGAGTTCCGTGTTTCAGTGAAGAAATCTTTGTAGAACAGGAACAGCCGGTCGTTCTCGACCGTGAACGACTTGGGATCGATCTCAACCTTTGTGCCGTTGTTGCCCATCGCGTACGCACACCAACCGCCATACGCCGGTTCGTACTTGGCGGGATCGGCCTTGAAGCGATCGAGATTCTCCCGCGAGGCGAAGCGGTACTTGACGCCCTCGTGCGTGTGCTCGAACCTCGCATCGCCCTTCACGGGCTTGTCGCCTCCTTCGGGAAAGTATGCCACGGGGTCGTAGCCCTCGATGGCGAGTCCGTCCCGTGCAAGGTTGTAATGGGCGGCCGCGCGAGCCGGCGGGCTCAGAACGATCCTCGCTGCGAGGCAGTGGAGGCCGAGGGCAGGCGTGAACATTGCAACCGAGCCGGACAGGATCGCAGCGATCGTGGCGGAACGTTTCATCGAAGCTCCTTGGGGGCACTCAGAGTGCAGCGTATGGGTTCTCGGTGTAAAAGCCTCACCAAGCGGGGTGAGCCGCAGGCTTTGGATTCCGGTCGGGTGCGATCGGTTACATCAGATTGAACCTCAGCCTCATTAGCCGGGTGCGGCCCAGCGCATCGCTCCCCGCGCCGTTCCGAAGCCCGTGCCCGCTACCATCGCGTCCCGTGCCGCCACCCTCCGCAGACGCCGCAGACTCGAAGCCCTTCCCCCGTTGGGTGCTGCTCTTGCACGTCCTCTCCGTCTCGCTGCTCCAGTCCACGCTCACCGCATCAATGTTCATCCTGCCGGTGCTCGCGCGCAAACGGTTCGCCGCCACCGACTGGCAGACGCTTGTTGTCACGTCCGCCCCAACGGTCTTCTTCGTCCTCTCGATCTTCTGGAACGATTACTTCTCGCGCCGCAAGCTCTCGCGATATCTGACGGTCTTCTGGCTCGTCGCGTGCCTCCCGATGGCGTTCGTCGCTTTCGCCGACAACTACTGGATGCTCCTTGTCCCGCACCTTATCTCCTGCGTCGGCGGCGCGGGCTACCACCCGCCTTCGGGCGAGCTCCTGAAACGCCTCTACCCGGATGCCTCACGCGGGCGTGTCTACGGGCTCATCACATGCGTCCAACTTATCGTCGGTGCCGGGATGTCCTACGGCGTGGGAGAGTGGCTCTCGCACAACGAAAACGCCTTCCGAATCTACATGCCCATCGCGGCTCTGCTCCAGCTCGCCGGCGCGATGTTGATGGTCTGGATCTCTCACAAGACCGGCATCAGCGCTTCACGCGAACTCAAAGAAGGACGCGGCGGGCTCAAAGTCGCGGCCGTCTTCGAGCCCGTACTCCACATGCGCGAGGTGCTCAGGCAGGATCCGATCTTCGCGCGCTACGAGGCGGCGTACATGACCTACGGCGTCGGCTGGATGGTCTGTTTCGCGTTGCTGCCCATCCTCGTCACCTCCAAACTCCATCTCAGGTACGACGAGATCGCCGAGTCTACCCACGTGGCCTACCTCCTCGCGATGGTCGCGATGGTGATCCCCGCCGGGCGACTCCTTGACCGCATTGGCGCGGTCCGAAGCACCGGGCTTTCCTTTGCGCTCCTCACGCTCTACCCCCTCGGGCTCATCGCCGCCGACAACCCGCACCACCTCGCCGCCGTCAGCGTCGTCTACGGCATCGCGCACGCCGGTGCCAGCGTCGGGTGGAACCTCGGACCCGTTGCGCTCGCGCCGACGCCAGCAAAGGTCCCGCACTACGTCGCGATCCACGCCTCGCTCGTGGGCCTCCGCGGCACGGTCTTCCAGGGCTTGGGCGTCGCTCTTTACGCGACCACACACAGTTTCACCGCTCCTCTCGTCATCGCTGCCGCATCCTTCGTCTGGTCTGCGTTCCAGATGTGGCGGTTGCAGGCGCGCATGGGATCCGCGCGTCGGTCCGACGTGGTTGCGCGCGTGCCTCTCGGGAAGTGAATCCATCCTGCCCGCACGGCTACGCACGCCGGAGCAAGACGAAGCTCCCGCAGCCGAGCAGTACGAACACCCCCGCGAGCGACCCCAGAATGATCGCCCCGGTCTTGTTGTCGCTGCGGAACGCCATCGACACCGGCACGTACACCGTCTGAGCCGCCACGATCTCGCCCATCTGCCACCCGTACCCGCCGGTCTTGCCATAGAGATCGACCTGCTTGGCCGGCGCGGTCTCGGGCGTGGTGTGACAGTCCAGGCACTTGGCGTCTTTGATCGCCATCGGCCGCGAGATGTAATAGTTCCGCGTTCCGCCGATCTCGCGAATTCCCGACAACTCCTGCACCGTGGAGTCGGCCTTGAACTGGTCAAGAAGCGACTGCTCGAACGCGTCCGCCTTGTTGTCGGCGTTGGTCGGGTTGGCCGACGCTTCCTTGTAGACAAAGTTCGAGTAAACGTCCGCTTTGCGGAAGTTGCCGAACACCGTTCGGGCGGCGAACCCCGGGACCATCTCCTTGACAAAGTTCTTGGAGTAGTCGTGTGTCTCCGCCAGCAGCGCCGGGCGAACGTTCCCGGCCGTGTAGGACCGCACGGCGTTCATCGTGCTTAGCAAGATCTCCGCGCGGCTCACGGTCTCCCGCTCCGCGGTCTTGTCGCGTTCGTGCCGTGCTTCGAGCAGACCGTACCCGAGCGCCGCGAGCGCCAGCAGCATCGCGCTGAGCAACCCGCCGGCCGCCCCGATCCCCACGCGGTTCCGCCGCGCAAACTTCCGCAGCCTGTACATGGTCGAGGGCGGCCGCGCCAGGATCGGATCGTTCCGCAGGTACCGTCCCAGGTCATCCCCGAACGCCGATGCCGTCTCGTACCGCCGCGAACGGTCCTTCTCCATCGCCTTCATCACAATCCAGTCCAGATCTCCCGAAAGCTGCTTCCGCAGCGACCGAAGATCCGTCCCGCGATGCTTGGCGATCTGCTCCCCCGTTGACGAGGGAGACGAAGCCCCCGCGCGCGATCCGCCCGCCTTGCCCGCCGCTGCGCCCCCCTCGCCAACCTGCGCGGAGATCGGCGATCCCCCCGTTGTTTTCGACGCTTTGCTCAACCTGGTCGAGGGCCGCGGCGGTTCCTCCTCGCGGAGGATCCGCTGGATCTCCGCGTGGTCCGCCCCGCGCATCTTTTCACCGTCGAACGGTTTGATCCCCGAGACCAACTCGTAAAGAAGCACTCCCAGCGAATAGATGTCAGTCCGCGTGTCGACGTCCAGCCCCGACATGGCCGCCTGCTCGGGCGACATGTACTCGGGCGTGCCGATGAACTGCTTGAAGCCCGTGAAGACGGTCTTTTCCGAGAGTTCCTGGTTCATCGCCTTGGCGATGCCAAAGTCGATCACCTTCACCACCGGCCGGTCGTCGTGCAGCGTCACCAGCACGTTGCTCGGCTTGAGGTCGCGGTGGATGATCCCCTTGTGGTGCGCGTGCTGTACCGCGTGGCACACCGAAATGAACAACTCCAGGCGCTGCTTCGTCCCCAGCTTCGCGGAATCGCAGTACTCGGTGATCGGCACGCCGCGCACCAATTCCATCACGAAATACGGCCGACCCAACTCGGTCGTCCCCGCGTCGAACACCCGCGCAATATTCGGGTGGTCCATCATCGCCAGCGCCTGACGCTCGGCCTCGAACCGGCCGATCACCTGCTTGGTGTCCATCCCGGGCTTGATGATCTTGAGCGCAACCTTGCGACGAACCGGGTGCGACTGCTGCGCCATGTACACGTACCCGAACCCGCCCTCGCCGATTAGTTGCAGCAGCTTGTAGTGACCGATCGTGTCGCTCACCGATTCCCGCGGCACCACAACCGGCGGCACGGAGGGCCCGGAAGGCCACGACGCCCCAGTACGTTCATCTCCAGAGTTTGGTGGAAGGTTCGTCATCGCGGCAAAGTGTACCGACAAGCCGCCAAATCCGCTTCGTTCCTGAGCCCACCCCTTACGCAACCACGCCGCGGACCACCAGCAACGCAGCCACGCTGATGCTCGCCCACAACAACACCCCCAACGCCATCGCCCGCCATCCCACGGACGCGATGGCCTTGCGTGACAGTCCAGCGCCGATCAGGAATAACGCCAAGGCAAACCCCGCGCCCGCGAAGAGCTTGATCTGCGGTTCCCAGGACGCCAACCCCGGCACCACCGAACGCAGGGTGCTTGTCACGAGAAAGAGCCCGATAAACCAGGGAACCGGCGCGGTCGCCCGCCTGGCCGATGACGCTTGAGCGCCCAAGTCCGCTCTCCGCTCCGCTCGCCGCGTGACCCACGCCGCAAAGACCGTGATCGGCAATATCCACAACACCCGCGAAAGCTTGATGACGTTCGCGGTGTCCAGCGCCGAGGGCACACCCCCGTGCGCCGCGGGGTCGTACCCCGTGCTGTACGCCGTCGCCGCGCCGACGACCGATGACAGGTCGTGGATCGCCACGCCCGCCCACGTTCCGAACTGCGTCTGGCTCAGATGCAACGCGTGCCCAATCACAGGGAACAACCACAGCGCCACCGCGTTGAGCAGGAACACCGTCCCCGTCGCCACCGCCATGCTCGCCCCAGCCGCGTTAATCGCCGAGCCAACCGCCGCGATCGCGCTCCCCCCGCAGATCGCCGTCCCGGACGAAATCAGCAGCGTGATCTCCCGCCCCAATTTCAGAGCACGCCCCGCCGCAAACCCCAGCGCCAACGTGCCGACGATCGTCCCCGCCGCGAACAGCAGCCCGTCCTTGGCCGTATGCAGCACCGTGCCAAGGTCCATGCGCAGTCCCAGCACTACTACGCACAACTGGATCAGCAGCTTCGAGAACTTCTTCGACTCTCCCTCAAACTCCGTCAGCCCAACCAGCGCGAGCACAACCCCAAGCGCCAGTGCGATCGTCGGCGAGCACCACGGCGTCAGGCAGAACCCAGCCGCGACCACAAAGACAACGCGACGCAGCACCACCGGAACCGTGCCTTCCGGTCCCCTGCTCACAGCGCGGTCGGAACTTGTCTTCATCGGCGAGTGTGTCAAGAGCGGCTACTGTAAGCCCGTTCCCCGCTCGAAAACTCCACCCGAGCTTCCTTGCAGACCCCACACCTCGTGCGACCGTGAGAATAATCCGCACGACACGCTTAAGGCTGCCGCGACCCGCGCGGGATCGTTTCACCATGAGGCTCAGGAGCAACAAATGGACCTCCGCCACCCGCCTTTCCCCTCTCCCCTCTCCGTCCACTGGCAGCACGACCCCAGCATCTGCTTCCTCAACCACGGCTCATTCGGCGGCTGCCCGACCACGGTCCTCCACGCCCAAACTCGACTCCGCAACCGCATGGAAGCAGAGACCATCCGCTTCTTTGTCGAAGACTCCTGGGCCCTCATGGATCGCACCCGCGCCGCCCTCGCGTCCTTCGCCTCCGCCCGCGCCGAAGACTTCGTGCCGATCCCCAACGCAACCTTCGCCGTCACCACCGCGCTCAACCACCTGACTTCCACCGGCTACCTCAAGCCCGGCGACGAAATCCTCGCCAACGACCACGAGTACCCCGCCTGCCTCAACAACCTCCGGGCCGTCTGCGCTCGTGCGGGCGCGAAGGTCGTCATGGCCGAGATCCCTTTCCCAGTCACCAGCCCCGAGCAGGTCTTCGAAATCCTGATGAGCAAGGTCACGCCCCGCACCAAGGCCGCGCTCATCAGCCACGTCACCAGTTCCAGCGGGCTCGTCATGCCCGTTGAAATGCTCGTCACGGCCCTCGAAAAGCGCGGCGTGCGCACCATGATCGACGGCGCTCACGGCGTCGGTTTCCTCCCCCTCAACCTCACCCTCCTCAACCCCAGCTACTACACCAGCAACTGCCACAAGTGGCTGTGTGCGCCCAAGGGCTCGGCGTTCCTCTGGGTCCGCGGCGAACTCCAGAAAGACTTCCGCCCCCTCGTCCTCTCCAACTTCGCCGAAAAACCCAAGCCCGGCCGCCCGCCCTTCCACACCGAGTTCGACTTCGTCGGCACCAACGACATGACCCCGTTCCTCACCATCCCCGACGCCATCGCCGCGATGACCGCGATCGTCCCCGGCGGCTGGCCGGCGATCATGAAGCACAACCGCGAACTCACCCTCGCGGCCCGCGATGTCCTGTGCCGCAAACTCGGCATCCCCGCCCCCGCGCCCGACTCAATGATCGCCTGCCTTTCCACTCTCCCGCTCCCACCCCACGCGCCCGACCGGCAAGCAAAGCTCGCGCAGCGCCCGACGAAATACCACGACGCCCTCCAGGACACCCTCCTGGAACGCTGGCGGATTCAGGTTCCGATCTGGTCCACGGGCACACCCCCCAAGCGCGTGATCCGCGTGGGCGCGCAGGTCTACAACTCGATCGGGCAATACGAGTATCTCGCCGACGCGTTGGCCGCGGAGCTCGAGCGGGAACGCGTGATGTGAACCGCCTTACGCCTTCTTCATCAGCTTCACCGCCTTGAACGACCCATCCAGAATCTTCTCCGCGTCCGCCCGCAGCCAATCGTTCAAAACCCCCGCGTACACGCTCCTGAAGTCGATCCTGAACTTCAGGTCCCCATCATCGAGGTCCGTCAGCGACGGGTGATCACCGAACACACCCGGCTTGACCATCGGCCCAAACAAAAACATCGGCGCGGCCGTCCCGTGGTCCGTACCCTGGCTCGCGTTCTGCGCCACCCGCCGCCCGAACTCCGAGAACGACAGCGTCAGCACCCGCTCCGCGTTCCCCTGCGCTTTGAGATCGTCGTAGAACGACTTCACCGACGCCGCGAACTGGTTGAGCAGTTGCCCGTGCCGCCCCTGTGCCCCGCCCTGCCCCGCGTGCGTGTCAAAGCTGCCGTGCGTGACGTAGTACACGCGCGTCTTGAGCCCCGCGCGGATCATCGACGCGACCATTGAGAGCTGGTTGGACAACTGCCCGCCGGGGTACGCCACACTCGGCTTGAGCTCGACGGCCTTGCGGATCATCTCGCTTGAAATCTGCGCGTCCATCGAAGTCCGCATCAGGAACGCCGCGTTGGAGTCCCCGCCCGCCCCATCCGCGCGCCGAGTGAGCTGCTGGTACGGCGCTCCCAGCGACCGATGAATATCCGCCCCGCTCCACTTGAACAACTCCGGCGACTCGAACGCCACCGGCTTGACCTGCCGCCCTTCCATCGCCAGCGGCGCGCTGCGCCCGATCGCGATCCCCGCCGGCCCCCCCGCGGTCGCCGTCGCCTCCCGCTTCCCGCTCTCCCCCTTGCCAAACCCGCAGCACTCGCTGTCAAAGTACCGTCCCAGCCATCCGTCCCCCGTCGCGTCCGTGTCGGCCGTCTGCCAGATGTCCATCGACTTGAAGTGCGAGCGGTTCGGGTTCGGATATCCCACGCCCTGGATAATCGTCGCCATCCCCTCGTCGTACAGCGACTTCAGCCCGCCCATCTGCGGGTGCAGCCCAACGCCGTCGGCCTTGGACAACTTCAGCGCCTCGTTCTCCTTGATCGCGATCCCCGGCCGCGCCTTGAAATACTGCGGCATCCCGTACGGCACCACCGTGTTCAGCCCGTCGTTCCCGCCGCCGAGCTGCACGACCACCAGGATCCGATCCTCCGGGATCCCCGCGACCGACGACAGCCCGCCCATCGCCTCATGCATCGCGCTCGCCGACGATTGCAAAAAGGCCGGAATCGTCGCCGCCGCCGACGCCAGCACCAGCCCGTTGTGCAAGAACTCGCGGCGCGTAAAGGCGTTCTTGAAAGCATGGTCGCGGTCGGTCATGGTCGGGACTCCTCGGCAAAGCACTCAGAACTCAACCTAACTTCAGAACCCTACTGAACCTCGTGGCACAGGCGTCCCGCCCGTGCCGACTCCCTCTGCTTCTTTCTCACCTCTCAACGCCTAGCAAAGCTGATACTCCGGCGTCGCCGTAATCAGCAGCAACAACGCCGTCACCAAATCCGGCACGATCTGCCCGCCGCGCTCGTTCACAAACGAAACCAGCGGATCCCTCGCCGACGCCGGCGCCGCGCCCGTCGTCAACCTCAGCAAATACTCCACTACCCGCGCCGGATCATTCACCGCCGACGGATCGGCCTTTCCCAGTTCCGCGAGCAGCGGCATCGGGTCGTACTTCTGCGTGTCCGCCGTTGCGTCGTAGCCGACCGGCTTCTTCCCCGTCAGAAGGAAGGCCAGGATGTTCTGCCGCACGAACATCGTCGACGTGTTGATCCACGCCCGCCCCCCCTCCCATCCCTTCACGCTCGGCGGAAAAAACAGGTTCTGCCCCATCAAGTCCAGCGCATCGTTCAAGATCGAAAGATCCCGCGTCGGCGGCGTCATCGACCGCACCGCGCCCACCAACAACTGCACCGGCGACTTGATCTGCTGACCCATGAACGACGGGTCGTAAAAGTGCTGGCTCGTGAAAACCTGCCTGAGGACCGGCTTGAGCCGTACCGGTGCGTCAGCAAAGTCCCGATCTGCCGGATCACCCCGCCGTCCCCTCGTCCACGCTCGCTCAGACGCTCCACCGGCGGCAGGTCATTCACGAAGAAGCCGTACAGCTTCCGCGCGATGAACTGAGCGCACGCCCGCTGCCCCAAAATAATCCGCACGAAATCATCCCCGTCCGCGTTGCCCGTCTTGCCCAGGATGTTCTTGATCGCCATGTCGTGGTTGTTCTTGTCAAACACGAACTGGTCATCCTTGAACGTGTACCCGGTCAACGCCCGCGCACCCTCCTTGATGTCCTTCTCCGTGTACCCGCCCACACCCAGGCTGAACAGTTCCATGATCTCGCGCGCCAGGTTCTCGTTGGGGTGGTCCTTCCGGCTCTGGTTGTTGTTCAGATACGCCAGCATCGCCGGGTCACGGATGATCCCGAACAGCAATTCACCAAAGTTCCCGAGCGCGTGCGTGCGGAACATCTCGTTCTGCGCGAACATGTGATAGCTGTTCTCAATCGTCCGGTAGCTCGTCGCAAAGTGCCCGTGCCAGAACAGCGTCATCTTCTCTTCCAGCGGCCGCGGCGTTTCGATCATCCGCTTGAGCCACCACTTCTGCATGTCATTGATCTGGGCCCGGTCCTTCCGCTCCTGCTCCTGCTTCATCTTGCGGAACTTGGCGACCAGATCCTCGTCCTGCGCTTTCTGCGCCTTGCGGTACGCCTGCTTCTCCTCCTCCGTCGGTGGACGCATGATGTCCTTGTCGAACAAGTCCGGCTTGATCGACTCCTCGCCCGTGTTGCCCGGGTTCAGCAAGTAGTCAACGGATTTTTCGAGCCCCCAACCCACCAGCGTCTGGATCTGCTGCGGCGTCCCACCAAACCCCGCGCGCCACAACAGGTGACGTGCCTGTTCATATCCAAACGAACTCGCCGGGAGCGCCGAAAGCGAAGTGTTCACCCGAGGCGGCGCAGGCTCACGCTGGAGACTCGCCTTGCCTTCGGGTTCAGAACGCCCCGTGAGAGTCCGCATCGATCGTCCTCCGCCAGAATGGATGCCCAGAGTGGATGCCCAGAGTGGAACCCCAGCAAGGATGCCAGCTCAGCGCCCAACCGCGCGCTCAACGCCGCAGCCCCGCCCCGATTTCACGAACGCGACCGGCCCACCGGTTCGTCCAGTATCTATCGGGCGTTCCCGAGCAGGGAAGCCGCCATCTTTGGTTTTTCTGGGGATTCCCGCGAGACGATTTCGGTCCGGGAGCGACCATCGGACAGGAATACCCTGCCCACCCAAGCAACCACGCCCCAACCACGATCAACCCGGTTCACACACCGATCGTGTTCACGCCGCAATCGACGTAGATCGTCTCGCCCGTGACGCCGTCGGAAAGATCGCTCGCCAAATACACCGCCGTCTTTCCAACGTCCGAACCCTCCGTCCCACGTCGCAACGGCGCTTGATCGCGTGCTCCTCCATCTCCCCCAGTCCCGCCAACCGCCGAACTCGCCAGCGTCCGCAAGTACCCGCCCGAGATGATGTTCAGCCGGATCTTGTGCTCGCCAAGCTCGGCCGCCAAATACCGCCCCGTACACTCCAGGGCCGCCTTGGCAACCCCCATGACGTTGTATCCCGGCACGACCTTCTCCGCGCCGTAGTAACTCATCGCCATGATCGACCCACCCGTTCGGGCCATGATCGGTTTGGCCCGCTTGGCCATGGCCAGCAGCGTGTACGACGAAATATCAACCGCCGACAGGTACGCCTGCCTCGGCGTCTCAACAAACTTCCCAGGCTGCAGCCCTCCGATCCGCAAACGCGATCGAATGGACCAGGTAGTGCATGTGGTCAAACTTCTCGCCGTAGGCCGCGAACGCCGCGTCGGTCTCCGCGTCGCTCGACGCCTCCAACGGGTGAAACCACCCGTCCGTCACCCCCAATGCCTCGACCGCCTTCCGTGTTCGGCGTTCGTTCTTATCACCCGGCAGATGAGTGAACGCGCAACGCCCCCCGTGCTCGATGATCGCCTTGGCGATGTGCCACGCGCAATGAGCGGTCGTTGGCGATCCCGACAATCAGCCCGGTTTTTCCGGTCAACAGACCCATGCGAGAACTCCGAGGTGAAGAAAAATCCAGCGTCGCACGCATTGTACGCGCTCTTCACCCCGGCCAGATGAAACACGTCCCGCTCGTTCGCCGCCGGTTCGTCACCGCAAAGTCAGTCGCCCGCGACACACCGCGTCTCGAAACCCCGGCCCCGTCCCCGAGCTACGCCCTCGCCGGGTGCCGCACCGCAAGGATTCCGCGAACTCACCGGAAGCTCCAACACCACAATCGCCGCGCTCCCCACAAACACCACCGCCAGCCCCGAACAGCAGCTCCGCCATCGTCCTTCACCACAATTCCCAACTTCGTCAGGTGGCTCACGATCGCCCCCGAAATCACCCCCAAGCCCAGAATCGCACCCAACACCACCGTCCGCGGCACCAAGAGCAGCACGACCGCGATCAACTCGGCGATCCCCGACCCGATCCTCCCCGCCGGCTCAAACCCCAGCTTCTCGAAGATGTACCTTGATTCCGCCGCCCCCGTGAACTTGAAAAACAAGGTCTGCGCAAGAATGCAGGCAACCACGATCTGAAGGGTCCAACTCAAAGCCTTGGCACGCCGTGACAACATGAGGTGTACTCCAAGCCGGCGGCACTCGCCCGCGGGCACCGATCCGATGTACGGCCCCGCCCGCCGGTTACACGCCCCAGCGCGCGCCACACGCTCCCCTGACCCCGCGCGACCGCCCGAACCAGAGCCCAGTAACCATGGCGCTCTACAGAAACTTCGCGGGCCGCGCCGCCGTCATCTCACCTGGAGTTCTCATCTAGATCCGAGTTGCTCGCTTCGCACCGCGTGTGGCGCACATTGAACCCGACCGCGCCGACCGAACTCCGCGCCCGCGAAGCTCCCTCGGCCGCGCATCAAGAGACGCGCCCCGCGCCTCGGAGTTTTCACGTGACCACGCGAGAGCACGAACAAGTCGCGGCCCTCCTCCGCCAGGCCCTCGCCATCAAGCCCGAATCCCGCCGCGACTTCCTCGACCGAGAATGCGGGCCCGGCACCGCCCTCCGCGAAGCCGTCGAATCCATGCTCCTCAAACAAAGCCTTGCCACCATGCCCGGTGCTCCAGCGACCGGCACCGGTGAAGCGGGCAGCGCGACTCGCCTTTCGACCCCGCCGCCCGGCGCACGCACGCTTGGCTCTTACATCATCGAAGACACCCTCGGCGAAGGCGGCATGGGCGTCGTCTATCGCGCCACCCAATCCAACCCCCGCCGAACCGTCGCTCTCAAGGTCGTCCGCCCAACACTTCTCACGCCGAGGATGCTGCGCAGATTCGAGCACGAGTCCCACGTCCTCGGCCGGCTCCAGCACCCCGGGATCGCCCAGGTCTACGAGGCCGGAACCGCCGACACCGGCGCAGGCCCCCAGCCCTTCTTCGCAATGGAGTACGTCCGCGGGCACGCCATCACGACACACTGCGCCCACGAAAACCTCGGCACACGCCAACGCCTCGGGCTCTTCATCAAAGTCTGCGAAGCCGTCCAGCACGCACACCAGCACGGCGTCATCCACCGCGACCTCAAGCCCGGCAACATCCTCGTCGACCAGACCGGACAACGCAAGGTCCTCGACTTCGGCATCGCCCGCGCCACCGACGCCGACCTCCAGAATGCTCTACATGCAGGACAAACACCGGCCAACTCGTCAAGCACCCTCCCCTACGCCATTGCAGGCGAATTACTTCGACCTTCACCCGACTCGTACTTACACACGCTCCAGCGTCTCTCCCTCGGCGGCAGTCGCACAGGCTCCTCGCCGAAGACTCCCGCACGGTATCGTGAAGCCCATCCGAGGCCGCACGCGTCATCGAGCACGCCCAGCCCGCGGCCTCAGCTCAATCAACCGCGTCTTCCGCGGCGACTCGGACATCGTCAGCCAGGGCGCTCGAAAGGACAAACTCCGCCCGCTGCCGAGTCCGCGTCCCGGAACTGGCCGCGGACCTCATCCGCTACCTCCACGACGAGCCAATCCTCGCGCGCCCGCCCGGCGCTGTACCAGTTCCGCAAGTTCGCCTCACATCGCGCGAAGCCGTCGCCGCTGTCGCCTGCGTGCTTCTCCTCCTCGCCGCGGGGTCATCGCCACCGCATACCAGGCCGTCCGCATACCAAGCCGAACGCGACGAACTCGCCCGCCGCATCGAGGCTGATCAATCACGCATCGAAGCCGAGAAGCAACGCGATAGCGCCAAGCGCGAGGCCGCCAAGGCCCACGCCGTCACCGAGTTCCTCGCCGACACCATCTCGTCCGTCGACCCCGCCGAAAAAGGCCGCGACGTGAAACTCGCCGACCTTCTCGACGACGCCGGGAAGCAAGTCACCCAGAACTACGCCGACAAGCCCGACGTCTCCGCCGCCCTTCACGCCGCTCTCGCTCGCTCCTACCACAGCCTCGGACTCGAAACCGAAGCCCTGGCGCACGTCAACGCCGCCCTCGACGGTTTTCTAAAGCATCCGATTCCTGACCGCCCCGACACCCGAATCGCCCGCCTCACCGAGGCCGGAATATCCCGCCACCTTTTTCAAGTTCGACGAGGGCCCGCGCCCATCGCCAATCTGCTCCTCGAACTCCGCGAAAAGACCCTCGGCCGCGACGAGGACGACACCCGCCGCGTCCTCGAAGGCCTCGCCTGGACCTACGGCGACCAAGGCAAGCTCCCCGAAGCCATCGCCACCTTCCGCGACCTCGCCGAACGCGCCGAGCGCCACGGAGGCCCCGACGCTCTCGCCACTCTCACCGCCCGCCGCCTCCTCGGCGAGGCCATCCTCGAATCGGGCGACGTTGCCCCCGCCGAAGAAATCCTGCTCGACGTGCTCGAACGAACCCCTTAGCAAACGCCAAGCCCGGTGACCACAAACCATCGAAATCAAAGACTGACCCTCCAGCGATCAGCCGGAATCGCGGGCAATTCGACGACGCCATCGCCTACGGCAAGTCGGCCCTCGAAGATCAAGTCACGCGATACGGCCCCGACCACCCCGGAACGCTGTCGCGCCGCACCTCCCTCTGCCGCACGCTGATCCAGGGCGGCAAGCTCGACGAGGCTGTCACGATGCTCCGCGAAACGCTCATCGTTCAGCGAACCAAGCTCGGACCCGAACACTTCGACACACTCACCACCAGCGCCTTCCTCGCCGACGCGCTTCAAACACTCAGCCGCGCCGACGAAGCCAAGGATCTCCGCCGATCGGTCGCTGAAGCCCGTGTCCGCCTCCTCGGCCCGGACCATCCGCAGGCTCTCGTCGCCCGCACCAACCTCGCCTATGTGCTCGGCGATTGCCGCGAGTTCGCAGAAGCAGAATCGATCCTTCTCGAACTGCTCGAACGCCGCCGCCTCCTCGGCGCCGAGCACCCCGAAGTCGCTCTCACCTGCTCCATGCTCGGCAGCAACGCCCTGCTCGCCGGCGACGCGCCCAAGGCGGAGAATTTCCTCCGACAATCCATGAGTATCCGCGAGAAAATCCTCCCCGAAGGCAGCGGAATCCGCGGCTACACCATGACCTCGCTCGGCGAATCGCTCCGCCTCCAGCACAAACTCGACGAAGCCCGTGCCCTCACGCCCAAGGGAGCCGAGTGGGTTCTCGCCGACCCCCGCTCACCCGCCCGCAATAAACGCGAAGCCGCCGAAAGGGCCGCCAACCTCTGCCAGGACTCGGGCGACCCAGACGCCGCCGCTGCGTGGCGAGAACGCGCGGCCTCCAAGCGATGACAGAACCGCCCCATCGCCGCCCACGCGGAACACGCTCCCAGGCCTATCGATCGCGCCAGAAACTCACGCCCACGCCGCCCCGATCGCCTCGATCGATGCCACGGTCGCGTCGTCGTCAAGGTTCCCGCCGCCGGAAAAATGGTCGATCGCGGCGAAAGCGCGCTGTACATCCGTCGCCGCCTCTGCGCTCGGCTCGATGGCCTCCCGGAACCGATCCATACCGAACATCTCTCCCGACGAGGCCTTCTGTTCGATCAACCCGTCGCTGTACACCACCACACGGTCCTGCGTTGAGTTCAAGCACGCCCACCGTGTACCGCCGTTCCGGGTCGATACCGATTGAATCCCCCGGCCGCGTCCGCCACCTCCGCGAGTCGCCCGCCCCGCGCAGCATCCAGTGCCCGTGCCCGGCGTCGACATACACGACAACGACACCCGCGGCTCGCTCCTCGAAAAAACACCCACCCACAGCGACGCGAACTTGCCGCCCGCCGACCGGTCGCTCACGTAACGATTCACCCGCGTGCACCGCCGCCAGCGGGTCAGCCGTGGTCTGTAGCTGCGCGCAGGTACGACTGCATCAACGCCATCAGCATCCCCGACCTGGCCCGTGGCCCGCGACATCGCCCACCGATACCGCGATCTTCCCCCCGCCCAGCTCGATCACATCAAACAAGTCTCCCGCGACGAACAACCCCGGCCTCATCTCCATCGCATACCGGATCGGTCCGATCTCCCCCCGCGGCGCTGGCAGCATGACCTCCTGCGCCTTCCGCGCCGCCTGAATGTCCTGCTCCAAAACGTGCTGCCGCTTCTGAAGCTCGATCCGCTTCAGGTTCGACAACGAAAGCCCGTACGCCCGCGCGATCGCGTCACAAAACCCCGCCGCCTCTCCCTGCACCGAAGTCTCCTGACCCCGCGCGTCCAGATACAGGTACCCCTCAACCGATCCTCCGAGAAAAATCGGGGCACAGATCGCCGAGTGAATCCGCAGTTCCGCGATGCTCTGCTGCGTCGAAAGCCCCTCCGTCGTCGTCAGGATGCTCAGCTCACCCAACGCCGCCTGGGTCACCAGCGATTGGCTGAACGCGAACGGCCCGCGATCCTGAACGCTCCGCCGAACCGACTCCACAACCTGCACGTCATGCCCCGACCCCACCCGCCGCAGCACCGCCCCCCGCGCATAGCCCGTCCCCTCCAGCGCCGAATCCAGCGCCGTCCGGGCCAGCACGACCTCCTCCGCCGCCGTGCTCAGCCGCGCCAGGCAATCGCCCAACAACTTGAGCCGCCGATCCGACCGCGCGAACGCCGGCGAAGCACGCTCCACACGCTGCGTCGAAGCCCGCATCATCGATCGTCGCCGCCACCACCGGCGCAATCCGCCCAACCCGTACCCGGAACGTCCAGGGCCCGATCCGCAGCAGATCACCCGCGGCCACCACCGACGGCTTGGACTCCTCTAGCCGCACTCCATTGAGATACGTCCCCGCCCGCGCGCTGTGGTTCACCACGTACCATCCGCTGCCACGGTGCATCAGCGTCGCGTGCCGACGCGACACCCCGTCGTGCAACAAACAAATATCGCTCGTCCCCGCACGTCCGATCGTCGAGGGCTTCTCCGTCGCCGCAACAAACGAGGCCTCGTACGGCCCCGAGAGCCATTCCAGCGTCAAATCCTGCATGTTTCTCGTCATCGCCGCAACTCTATTTTGCCCGCTTTAGCACAGATCTCGCTGGCACAGGCGTCCCGCCTGTGTCTCCGTCTTCCTACCTCTTCTCTTGCGAGGCATTCCAGCCCGTCCAGCACCTCCGCCTTGGGCCAACCCCTACCGCCGCGGCTCCGCCTCCGGCTCCCTCTCTCGCGCAATCGGCGTCCGGGAATAGCTGCACCTGTTTCAACGCGTGGGCCCGAACGAACCAGCGCAGTTCTTACCGTCGCATGGCACCGCGCCACGTTGTTGCTCGGCGAAACCAGCGACTCAAACTCCAAAAACGACCCCAACCCCTCGACCACGTCCAGATGGATCCGCCGAGTCCAGCATGTACAGCTCACGCACCTTCCGCACCACCACCCACACCGGCAGCGGCGCAGCCCCGAACCGCTCAACCGCCTGCGCCTCGCTGTAGATCGTGAAATGGCTCAGCTTCGGCCGCGCCCGATTCTCGCGGTCGTAGAAGATGTACTCCGTCGGCTCCCCCGCGCACTCCCGCTTCTTCAGCCGCCCCGCCGCGACCCGAAAGTACGTGTCCGTCTGCTCCAGCGTCAGAATAAACGTCGCGCCGATCGCCTTGCACACCGACCGCGCCAGCGGCAAATCACGAAGCTCGGCCTTGAACTCGACGTTGTGCATGGTTCGCCGGTACGCCCTCTTTGGTAGGTCGGCTCTCCGAGCCGACTCTCCCCGCCTTCACTCCCGCCAACCTCCCATCAACGTCCCGCTCGAACAAGCCCTTCCCCGCACCGATCGCACCAAGGTCTTCCCACGGAGCGCCCAGTTGGTTTCCGCACGACAGCCGCCGTCGGATCGACCCGCCTCCCACCCTACTTGAGCCGGGCCAACTCTTGGTTGAGTTTCGCCTCGTCCCAAATCGTTATCCCCAGTTCCCGCGCCCGCTCCAGCTTCGATCCCGCCGATTCGCCGACGATCACCACGCTCGTCTTCGCCGACACAGACCCCGAAACCCGCGCACCAAACGATTCAAGCTTCGCCTTCAGTTCCTCACGCTCGAACCCCTCCAACGTGCCGGT